>NZ_LKBY01000147.1:0-13457 GCF_002699915.1 Pseudomonas sp. ICMP 8385
CTCGTCGAATTGATTGTTTTTTGATCATTTGGCGAGTTTAAAAGTTGCGCTAGGTGGTATGCCGGGGAAATACATGGCTACTTCAGACCATCCTTAGTAGCACCGGACAATCTTCAACTTAACTAAGAGACCGCCACTAAATTATTTAAAGCTATAACTGGAGCCCCCATGAATATCACGCCTACAACTACTATGCCGGCCTCGCAAAACAGTGCTGAGACGGGCAACACCCAAGAAGCCAGCCAACAGCAAAATCCCCAGCTAAAAAAATTCAAACAGTTCAGACCGGCTTTCGGCCAACCGGCGGGAAGAATAGTCTTTGCAGAGTCAAACCCTAACAAAGATCTTTTCAAGCCTGTTGTAAATTTTAAAGGCTAATTTCTATTATATAAATCTAAAAACATTAATTTTTTATAGAGGCTGTGAAAGTCATCAAGCACTCTGGCTTCGCAGCCTACATTTAAAACTTACAAGTTTTGCAACTAACTCATGGCTAATTGCAACCTCATGGACAACGCAAAGCAATGCGTTGCATTTCACGATATATGAGAGGCGGCCCCCCTACAAAAAAACCGCATTTCTCGACGCATTTTCCCAGTCAGCCGCTACTGTGTGAGGGTAGGCATTCATCCCGCGCAGACGGGCTTTAGCTGACAAGGAAACACACATGTTTAAACTGACCAGGCTGTCCTTCACCTTTGTCGCACTCACTTTGAGCGCGGTCGTACACGCCGACGTCGAGCTCGACCTGGGCACCCCGCAACGGGTCACGCAACTGTTCGCCTACCCCAACAATTGCAGTGTGATCTGCTTTCGGCCGCTGACCCTGGAGCAAACCGTCGAACATTATCTGACCCAGAGCCTGCAGCGCGATGGCTACAGCCGCGCCCGGGTCAGTGTGAAGACCCAGCAGGATCGGGTCCGCGCCCACTTTACCGGCGTGCCCGACGGTTATGGCCAGCCCCTGGCCGCGTTGCTGGACACCGCCGACCTGGCCTACGAGGGCGCCAGCCGGCTCAACCGCGATGGCAAGTGGCAATTTAGCTGGTACCTGTTCCTGCCGCTGGGCATGGCCCTGGAAAACCGCAAGAGCATCGAGTTGATGCATTTCCCACCGGATTACTCCCTGACCCATTACCAGGACTACCTGGAGTCGGCCACCACCGACCGTTGGGCCACGCTATTGACCGCCAACGGGATACCGGCAACCCAGACCCCGGAATACCAGACCATCATCGATATTGCACCGATTGCCGCGCCCTCCTCGGCCGGCAAGGACCTGGAAGGGGTCTACGGCTACTTCAGCGAATACCAGACCCGGATTGTCCGGGAACTGAGCCGGCACCCCACGGGCTCATTGCCCATGGTCGCCTTCGGCGCGCCGGTGCGCAGTTGGATCCAGCAACAGTACGGGCAAACCCTCGGGGTACTGGGCCTGGCGCAGATCAGCCCGGCCGAAGGCCGCAATGTCGCGGTACTGGGGGCCAATCACCCCAGTTACATCTGGTACGCCGCCGACCCGGCCAGCTACAACGGCGACGAACAGAAGGCCGACGAGGCCGGCTTGAAGGTCATGGGCCAGGACTTGAGCGCCGCCTGCTGGCAGGCGGGAATGGGCCAGAAGCCCGCCAGCGACCCCAATGTGTTGCTCAAGGGCTGCATGAATACCTGGCAGGTAACGCGCAAGGAGCAGACCTGCGAACTGTTCTACACCTCGGTGCGCGAGCTATCGGCCGAACAGGCCAAGGAAAAATGCACCACCGCCTCGATCAAGGCCCAGCTCAAGCGCCTGAAAAGCCCCGCCCCAGAGGCCTCTGTCGCAGCGCCCGTACTGTAGCCCGCTCACTTATCAGCATTGGCTTACGCCAAAAAACGCCGATATCGACTGTCAGATTTGACAGTAGCTATCGGCGTTTTTTTGCGTAAATCTTGGATCCTGTCCATTTGCTGCAAGACTGGCAGTTCTCTCGACACCAGGAGGTCGATGCAGCCCGACAAGGAGCGCTATGAAAACCCAGCTCATGGAAGAGGTGCCTGCTGCTGCGAGTAACGGCCTTTATCCCTTCGCAGCACTGCTGGCCAAAAAGGGTTACCCCTCGTCCCGACACTTCGAGGTGGTGCGCACCCGCAACGGGCGCGGAACCGGGATTAAAGCCAAAGTCGCCTTCGACAGCCGGATACGCATCGCCAAGATTTCCGGGTACGCCCTGGGCGAGCGACGCCTGCACACGCTGCAGATGTCGTCGCGCATCCACTTGTACGACCCCTGGTTCAGCGGTCTGCTCCTGCATTCGTGCGACCCGAACGTGTTCCTCGACATCAGCGAGCTGGAGCTGTGGTCAATCCAGGCTATCCACCCCGGCACACTGCTGACCATGGATTACGCCACCACCGAGGATGTGCTGTTCAGGCAGTTCCCGTGCCGCTGCGGGGCCGGGAACTGCCGGGGCTGGATCACCGGTATGAAAGAGCCGTTGAATGCCGAGGGCCAACAGTTTATGGAACAGTGGCGCCAGCGCAAACGCTGTTAAATGGCCTCTATCGGGCGCAGGCGGTATTGCGGCGGCAACTGCTCGAACCCGGTGATGGTGGCGTTGAGGCTTTTCCAGCGACCGTCCTTGATCCCGTAGATGCAACCATGGATCGACAGGCTCTGCCCGCGGTGCCAGGCGTTCTGCACAATGCTGGTGTGACCAACATTGGCCACTTGCTGGATGACATTGAGTTCACACAGGCGATCAACGCGTTCTTCTTCGGTGGGCAACTGGGCCAGTACTTCGCGGTTCTCGTAGTACAGGTCGCGGATCGAACGCAGCCAACCGTCGATCAGGCCGAACTGGCGGTCCTGCATCGAGGCACGCACGCCGCCGCAGCCATAGTGGCCGGTGACCAGGATATGCTTGACCTTGAGCACATCCACCGCGTACTGGATCACCGACAGGCAGTTGAGGTCGGTGTGCAGCACCACATTGGCCACATTGCGGTGCACAAACAGGTCGCCGGGCAACATGCCGACGATCTCGTTGGCCGGCACCCGGGCGTCCGAACAGCCGATCCACAGGTATTCCGGGGTCTGCTGGCGGGCGAGCTTGGCGAAGAATTCGGGATCTTCCTGTTTGATCGCATCCGCCCAGCGTTCGTTGTTATCAAGCAGGTCTTGTAGTTCGTTCATCAGGTCAGCCTCAGGAATCATGCGCAGGTATGACAGACGACCACCCATCGAGGTCACGCTCGGGGGTAGATAGACACACTATAACCCCGACAGTATGAGCAATTACGACGCCAAAGAGGCTAACAGCCCGTTCCCACACAAGCCCTTTCTACAGGGAATACCGTTTCAGTCGACCAGGGTGCAGGCCATGACCACTGCATCTTCGCGACCTCCGACAGCAGGGTAGTAATCGCGGCGACGGCCGATTTCATTGAAGCCGTAGCGCTCATACAGGCGAAATGCCCCGGTATTGCTGTCGCGCACTTCCAGGAAACATTCCCGCGCATTGGCGGCATAGGCCCGGGACATCAGATGCTCCAGCAGGGCCAGGCCCAGGCCACGCCCCTGGTTTTCCGGTTTGACGGTGATATTCAGCAAATGCGCTTCATCGAGGATGATCTGCACCACCCCGTGGCCCACCTGCTGCTCGCCCTCGAACATCAACCAGATCTGGTACTTGCCCAGCCCGTCGAGAAAGATGCCACGGGTCCAGGGGTGGCTGAACGCCGCGTATTCGATTTTCAGCACGGCGTCGAGGTCAGCCTCGGTCATCGGGCGGAAGGATAAAGCCTCACTCATCGGTTGTTTTCCAGCGCGCCATCAGCCGGCGCATGGCTTGCCAGACATCAGCCTTACGCTGTGGCTCTTCCATTAATAGTTCCAGGCCCGGCAAGGCCCAGACCGAGCCCAGGCCTTCGACCTGCAGTTCGCGGTACCAGGCCTGGGCGTCGGCTTCGCCGGCAAACCGCACGGCCGGCAGGCCGATCAGCCACAGGCACACGCAGGGCTCGTCTTCCAGGCGGGCCGCGACAAAGCCCTGCACGAAGTCACGCGCGGCGTCCGGGCCCTGGTCCATATTGCCGCGCACCAGCAGCGGCCAGCGCACAGGCTCGCCAACGATCTGCGGGCTGTCGGGCAGGCCGGCGGCGCGCAGCATGTCCTTGAGCAGCAGGTAGGCCGGGTCACGCGCCTGGAAACGCTCGCCGGTGGGCAACTCCACCAGCAACAGGCAACGCCCGGCCCGCAGCAACTGCAGGGCAAAACGCGGTGGCGGCACGACCGGGGCCTTGGCCACCGGGGCCGGGGCATCGTCGGCCACGGCAACGGGCTTGGGCGTGCTCGACGGGCGTGGCACTTCGATCTTGACCCGCTCCGACGGCCGCACAGGCACCTCGGCCACGGGCTTGACCAGCGCCACCGGCGCCGCCGCTTCCTCGCCCGAGGCGTCGAACGGCTCGAACGGCTCCAGCGCTTGCAGCAGTTCGGGCCGCGACGGGGCGGCAAAGGGCAATTCGGTGCGCGGCAGCCAGTTGACCACCTGCATGGCGGTCAAGTAAGCGCGACGTCGGGACTCGATAAGCAAGGCTCGGCCACTTGTGGATAACTAAAGAGCGCAGATTCTACCGCCCTTCGACGATGATCGCCCACCGTTGATGATTTTCTCTGCATTGCTGACCGCCCATCGCGAACGCGCCCTGACCGGCTGTGGATAAATCCCGCGCCTGATGCAGTACAATCGCTGCTTTTAATTCGCCAACCAGCCGGCCATTCCGATGATCGAACCCAAGCGCGTCTTGCGCGCCCTCGCCGAACACTGGGCCCTGCTTGAGCCACTGTGCGAACACTTCGACCAAGGCACCCTGAGCCTTGGCGAGTTGCGCGCGCAACTGGCCGCCCAACAACTGGACAGCACACCACAGGACATCACCAGCCTGCTGGACGTGTGGATTCGCCTGGATATCCTGGTGCCTGTGGCCAAGAGCCCGAACCGTTTCGAGCTCAATGCACAGATCCATGACTTCCTGGCCTATCTTCGCAAGGAGCACCGGCTAGGCCTGTGCCTGGAAATCGAAGCCTACCTGCGCCACCTCGAGCGCCTGGCCGGTTATATCCAGGACGCCTTCGACATCCGCGACGGCCATGACCTGGCCCGTCAACTGCGGCTGTTGGACATGCGCGTGCGCGACGTGCTGAAAAAACTCGCCAATGATGAACAAGCCCTCGCCGCCGTGGCCGACCGCGCCAAGACCAGCGACCGGCAGATCCCGTTGCGCCAGCGTTATGCCGAGGTCCTGGCGACCTGGGACGAGTATGTCGAGCCGATGATCCAACTGGTGAACGCCGACGGCGCCTTCGAGCAAGGCGTGCGCAAGGTAGAGAACGTGCTGTTGCGCATGCTCACCGAGCAGCAGCGCCTGGGCCACCTGGTGGACGACGATATGTTGCTGCGCACCCACGCGCGCATCCTCGAAATGCAGACCAGCGCCCAACTGACCTTGCGCCATGCCCGGGAATTGCTGCTGCCGCTGCGCGAAGAAGTGCGCCGGCACAATGCCGTGACCCGTGGCGCGGCGCTGGCCCTGTCGGCGATCCGCCGCAAGGGCCTGGACGCGGTGCCGCAAGCGGCGATGCCGATGTTCACCCGGCCACAAAGTACCTTCCTGGGCAGTGCCAGCCAGGTGGAAGCCTATGTGTATGCCCTGGCCAACTTCGAGCCCAAGCCGGCGCGGTTCCCCAAGGCCCACAAATCCCACAAGGGCCAAGCCCAGCGTGCGCCGCGTACGGTCAAGGAGATGCTGGAGCGCTGCGCAGACGCACTGCCGATGCCCGACCTGATGACCTGGTTGCTGGAACAGGAACCGGACGGGGCCACCGACGAGTTGCTGTACTGGTTCTCGCGCCTGTCGCGGGAGAAGCGTTTCAAGCGCGAGCGCCTGGAACGCCGGGATTACCATACTCACGAGCACCAGGTCAGCCTGCGCTCATTCGCCCTGCTCCCGGCCAGCACCGACGTAGCCGAGAATTCTGCGAGCACACCTTATGCATCTTGATCTATCCGAACTGTCCCAGCTGGCGCCGATCTTTCGCGAGCTGTTCAAGGGCTACCACGTCAGCCGCCGCGACCCGGAGCTGTACGCGCAATTGTCGAACTTCCAGGACCAGTACCGCACGCTGTTCAAGGCCCTGGGCTTTGAGCTGGTGTGCGATACCCGGGGGTTCTACTACTTCGTGCCGGACACCGCCGTGGCCGCCGCGCAGGTCAACAAGACCGCGCAGCGCCTGGCGCTGTTCACCTTCATCATCGTCGAGCACCTGGCCGACCAGGGCCGCGACCCGATTGCCGTGCTCGACGGTGGCAGCCTGGGCCGCGATGAACTGCCCTCCCTGCTGGAGAAGTACCGTGACCTGTTCATCCAGGCCGAAGTGCAGACCGTCGAGGAGCTGGAAGAGAAAATCATGCGCCGCATGACCCAGCTTGGCTTTGCCGGTGAAGACAACGGTATTTACCGCTTCCTGCCGCCGATGCACCGTTTCCTCGACGTGTGCCTGTCGGTCCAGGCCGACCGCGACCTCGCGGCCAGCGTGCACAGTGTGCTGCCGTTGCCGGCGCCGGTGATCATCGACGAAGACAGCGATGAAAAACTGCTGCAGACCGATGACCCGCTGGACCTTAGTGACTTTGCCGACGAAAGCGAAGAAGACGCCCTGGCCCGTGCCATTGCCGAAGAACAGGAGACCGATGCATGAGCAAGGAACGCTACGGCATTCGCCGCTTCGCCCTTTTGAACACTGCGGGCTACAGCCTGGGCCTGTTCCCGCTGGAAGAGCCGTTGTCGGTGTATGGCGCGAACAACCTCGGTAAATCGGCTTCGATCAACGCCTTGCAGTTCCCGATCCTGGCGCGCATGTCAGACATGAGTTTCGGCAAGTACACCCTGGAACAGTCGCGGCGCTTCTACTTTGCCACCGACACCAGCTACATCCTCGTCGAAGTCTCGCTGCCCCACGGCCCCCATGTGATTGGCGTGGTCGGTCGCGGCCCGGGCGGTGGTTTCGGCCACCAGTTCTTTGCCTACGCCGGCAAGCTGGACCTGGCCCACTACCAGAAAAACGACACCTGCCTGCGCCAGAAAGAGCTGTTCACCAACCTTGAGCGCGAGGGCCTCAAAGCCTATGAACTCAAGCCCGATGAGCTGCGACGCTTGCTGGTGGGTGGCCATACCTCGATCCCGCTGGACCTGACCCTGATTCCGCTGCGCTCCACCAGCGAGCAGAGTCTGAAGACCTTCCGCGCCCTGTTTATCAACCTGCTGCACATGCGCGAGATCACTGCGGCCAAGCTCAAGCAGCTGTTCCTCGATGCGTTCGAGCACAGCCTGCGCTCGGGCAGTGTGGATTACATTGCGGCGTGTGAAGAAGCGTTCCGCGATGTACGACGCATGGAGCAGGACTACAACTCCCTGGTAGCCGCCGGCCCCCTGGTGGAAGCGCTGTCCAATGGCGTGAAACAGCGGGAAATCCTGCGCGGCAAGCTGCATCGCCTGTCGCCCTTGCTCGATTCGCTGCTGGGCACCTGGTCGGACTACGCCAGTGCGCGCAAGGAAGAGCTGACCATCCAGGCCGAACACTACCGCAACGAGCAGGACGCGCTGCAGAACGATCAGCGCGGCGGCACCCAGGAGCTGATGCGCCTGGAGCGGGAAATCAGCGGCATCCAGCGCTGGCTGGGCGAGCTGTCGGTGCTCAAGCATCGCTTTGCCCTGGTCGATGACGTCAAGGTTCTGGAGCAGCAACTGCTGGCAGCCAAGGATGCCCACGATGAACTGGCCGGCGCCCTGGCGCAGTCGCGGCAGTTCAGCGCCGAGGATCTGGATGAGCGCTTGCGCGACCTGGAAAAACGCCTGAAGTCGGTCAAGCAGCAACTCGATCACGCCGACAACAACAGTTACGCCAAACTGCGGGAAGAATTCTCACAGCAGGACGTCGAGCGTCTGATGCGTCTGTTCAACAGTTCGCTGTTCAGCCTGCCGCTGGGCGAGCACGGCATCACCCTGGATGAAGACGGCCAGTGGGTCAAATCCCTGGAGCTGATCCTCGATGGTTTCACCGGCGAGCGCTTTGAAGTGCCGGGGCTGTCCATCGACATCTCGCACATCGAGCCGCCGGCCTTGCAGGCCCTGGCGGACCGCGCGGCATTGCGTGACCAGAAGGAGCGCCTGGAAAAAGAACTCAAGCAACTCAAGACCCAGCAGGCCGTGGCCTCGGACCGCGCGGCGAGCAAGACCCAGACCGAAGCGCTGTACCAGCAGGTGCTGGACGCACAGAAAGCCCTGGAAGATTACCGCCGCGCCCAGACCCTGAGTGCCGAGGAAGGCGAGAAGCTGGAAAACCTGGCGCAGATGGAAGCGGCCCAGGACGAGTTGAAGCGCTCCAGCGATGCGTTTACCGAACGCGTGCAGCAACTGTCGGCCAAGCTGCAGCTGGTCGGCCGGCAGATCGGCGATATGGAAGCCAAGCAGCGCACCCTGGATGACGCCCTGCGCCGTCGCCAGCTGTTGCCGGCCGACTTGCCGTTCGGTACGCCGTTCATGGACCCGGTCGACGATTCCATGGACAACCTGCTGCCGCTGCTCAATGACTATCAGGACAGCTGGCAGGGCTTGCAGCGCGCTGATGGGCAGATCGACGCGCTGTACGCCCAGGTGCGCCTCAAGGGCGTGGCCAAGTTCGACAGTGAAGACGATATGGAGCGCCGCCTGCACCTATTGATCAACGCGTATGCGCACCGCACCGACGAAGCCCTGACCCTGGGCAAGGCGCGCCGTGCGGCGGTGACGGATATCGCGCGGACCCTGCGCAATATCCGCAGCGACTACGACAGCCTTGAGCACCAGTTGGCCCTGTTCAACCGCGAGATCAACAAGCGCCAGGTATCCAACCTGCAGAGCTTTCGTATCGTGTTGGCGCCGAACAAGGAAGCGCTCAAGCATATCGACCAGATCATTCACAGTGCCGGCCAGTATGAGGAAGGCGAAACCCTCTCGGTGTTCGACCTCAGCCAGAGCGCCGAGCAGGACAACAAGAACGAAGAGGCCAAGGAGTACCTGGCGCGCCTGGTCGCCGCCAACCATAACCAGTTGGGGCTCAAGGACCTGTTTGAACTGGCGTTCGAGATCACCAAGGTCAATGGCCAGCCAATCATTCACACCGACATCGATGGCGCCGCGTCCAACGGCACCACCATGACGATCAAGGCGCTGACCAACATGTACTTGTTGCTGCACTTGATGGACCGCGACCAGGCCGGTCGCGTGCGCCTGCCGTACTACCTCGACGAGGCGGCGGACATCGATGAGAAGAACCAGGCCGCCTTGCTGGAAACCAGCCTGCAACTGGGCTTTGTGCCGATCCTGGCCAGTGTGAAGCCGCAGGTCTCGGCCCAGGTGGCGATCGACCTGGAAGGCGGCAGCGGGCCGAACGGGATCTACATCGATGAGGCGGACTGGAAGTACATTCGCCGGCATGATGCGGTGAAGGCGACGGTCAATGTGCAGGCGGATGAACCGGAGTTGGATGAGGTCTGACCTGCGCTGTTGAAATACAAAAAGGCCGCGATCCTATGGACCGCGGCCTTTTTTGTGGGCTGGGGTTATGCGGTGTTGGTCGGGGCCTATTTACCCAGTGGGATCTTAGGCGCCCAGATCAGCCATTCGTCTTCAAACTTGTCGAACAACGGGAAGGTCTGCTCGGGCAGTGCCGGGTTGCCCATACGCTCGCCCTCCGGTGTCGCAAAGGCGATGCCGCCCTGGACCAGGGTCTCCAGGGACTCGGTGCGCACTGTCGCGCCCTTGAACAGGCCAAAGTCCAGGCCAAAGCCGCTGCTGTTCCAGAAGCGGCTGCCACCACGAACCAGCGGCGCGTACTTGGGCTCGATCAGCACATGGATCAGCACGCGGTCGGCCGTCTTGCCCAACTCGTAACCGGTGACTTTGCCGACCGTGACTTCACGGTAGGTGACCGGTACGCCGACTTTCAACGAACCACGGCGGGCGGCGCTGAGTACCAGGCTCAAGCCGGCCTCCTGCACATTCGCCTCGGGCGGTTGGGCCAGGGCCACGAAGTTCTTTTGCGCACCGGTGCTTTTCACCGCCGGCAGGACTTCGATGTACTGGCCGGTGACCAGGGTTTCCAGGTTGGCGGTTTTCATCAAGCCCAGCTCTGGCTTGACCACCCAGAACTGGCTGCCGGTCCGGGCGATCCGCTCAGGGACTTCGGTGATGCGTGCACTGAGCATCACCGATTGCATGTCGGCGCTCAGGTCGACACTTTCGATCTTGCCCACCTCCAGGCCCTTGAAACGAATCGGCGTGCCGGTACTCAGGCCGTCGGCACGATCGACCTTGATCGTCACCACGGTGCCACGCTGGGTGGAGGCTTCGTGATCGGCAAACAGGCGGAAACGCGGGATGCGGTTGCGCAGCGGCACGTTTGGCTCTGGGGTTTCAAAGGCGATCCCCCCGGCCATCAGGCTTTGCAGGGATTCGCTTTTGACCTGGATACCGCCGGTGAGCCCACCGGTCAGGGTAATGCCACTGGCATTCCAGAAACGCGTCGAACCGTTGACCAGACCTTCGTACTCCTTCTCGATATGCACGCCAATCACCAGTTGTTTGCGCTTGCGCGAGAACTGGTAGCTCTGCACCGAGCCGACCTTGACCTGTTTGTAGAGGATCGGGCTGCCAACTTCCAGGGAACCGAGGTTTTCTGTGAGCAGGACCAAGTGCAGGCCCGGGGAGCGCAGGTCCAGCGGTGGCGCCTTGGGCCGGGCGACAAACTCACGCTGGGGGCTGGTGCCTTTGTCGCCGGGGCGGATGGCAATGTAGTTGCCCTTGACCAGGGCTTCCAGGCCTGTGATGCCGGCCAGGGAAATGGACGGCTTGACCACCCAGAACTGCGTGCCTTCCACCAGGTAATCTTCGGCCAATGGGTCGAGGGTCAAGTCGGCGCTGGCGCTGGACAGATCAGAGTCCACCTTGAGGGCCTTGAGGCTGCCGACCTGGATGCCTTTGTACATCACGGGCGTACGACCGGCCTGCAGGCCCTCGAAGTCACTGAGCTTGACCTTGATGCGGATACCCGCGGCGGCGGCATCGAAGTCTTCGTATAGGCGAAACGGCAGGCTTGGGTCGGTGGGCGGGCTGTCCTTGCGATTTTCCGGCGTGGCGAAGGCGATACCACCGGAGACGATGCTGGCCAGGGATTCGCTGCGCACTTTGACCCCGGACAGGTTGGCATCGATGCTGATGCCGCTGGCATTCCAGAAACGCGTATGTTTGCGCACCAGGTTGGCGTAGGTCGGCTCGATGTAGACTTTTATCTCGACCGTGTTCTGATCGGCGGACAGCAGGTAGCTTTTGACCTGGCCAACCTGGATCTGCTTGTAGAACACCGGGCTGCCACGGTCGAGCGAGCCGAGGCGCTCGGCCTTGACGGTCAGGTGCAGGCCGGGCTTGATATCGGATAATGGCGGTTCTTCGGAGAGTGCCTTGAATTTGCGCGTGGGCTCGCCGTCGCCGGGGCTGGCTGCGATGTAGTTGCCCGAGACCAGGGTTTCCAGGCCGGTAATCCCGGCCAGGCTGACGCTTGGCTTGACCAGCCAGAAGCGTGTATTGGCCTTGAGGTACTGCTCGACATCCTTGTTCATCTCGATGGTGGCAATCACCCCGCGATTACTGCCCTCGTCATCCAGGGCCAGAGTCTTGACCTTGCCCACCGGCATGCCTTTGTAGACCACTTCAGTCTTGTTGACCTGGATGCCTTCCCCACTTTCAAAGCGAACCTGGATCTCGATGCCCGTCTGGGTGTAGGCGCGCCATCCGAGCCAGCCGCCGATCACCAGGGCGATCAACGGCAGTACCCAAATGGCCGACCAGTTTGAAGCAGGGCGGGTTTTAGCCTTTGGCAAATCAGTCATGGTCGTCGTCCGACTCCGTGTTATCCCAAATCAGTCGGGGATCGAAAGTTACTGCAGCAAGCATCGTCAAGATCACCACACTGGCGAACGCCACGGCACCGAGATTGGCCTCGATACTGGCAAGTCGCCCAAAGTTTACGACCGCCACTAGAATGGCGATCACGAAGATATCCAGCATGGACCAGCGACCGATGAACTCGATAAAGCGGTACATGATAATGCGTTGTCGGGCAGAAAGCGGCTGGTGACGTTGCACCGAGAATAGCAACAGGGCGATGCCCACCAGCTTGAAGGTCGGCACCAGGATACTGGCGATAAATACCACGGCGGCAATCGGGAACATGCCGTGCTGCACCAGTTCAATCACGCCGGCCATGATGGTGCTGGGAGCGCCCTGCCCCAGGGAGTTAACCGTCATGATAGGCAACAGGTTAGCCGGGATGTACAGAATCGCCGCAGTGATCAGCAAAGCCCAGGTGCGCATCAGGCTGTTCGGACGGCGGGCATGGACCAGTGCACCGCAACGGGTGCAGGTTTGCTCGTCGGTGTCCGGGGCCTGCCTGTTCAATTCGTGGCATTCGGTACAGATCAGAATGCCAGCATCAATCGCCCGCATGTTCGTCCTCCCCGGACAAGGCTTGCCAGATCTGATGGGGTGACATGACCACCTCCAGCAGCACCTGGACCATTAGCAGGCTGACAAAACAGGCCAGTCCCAGGCCTACGCTGAGGGCGGCCATGTCGGCCAACTTGACGATCGCCACCAGCACGCCCATCAGGTAGACCTCAAGCATCCCCCAATCGCGCAGATGATGATAAATGCGGTATAGCAACAGGCCGTAGCTGCGGCCTATGTTCCAGCGAATACTGAGCAGCACCGCCAGCTGGCACAGCAGCTTGAGCAACGGGATGCCCATGCTGCACAGGAACACCACCGCTGCGACACCTTGCATGCCGGTATTGAACAGGGCGACTACACCACTCCAGACCGTGTCTTCAGAAGACTGCCCGAGTAGATTGAGCTGCATGATGGGTAGAAAGTTCGCCGGGACGTACAACAATAACGCGGCGATCACCAAGGCCAGGCTGCGTTCGACGACATTGTAGCGGTGGGCGTACATCTCATAACCACAGCGTGGGCACAGGGCCTTTTCACCGTGGGCAAGCTCTGGCCTGCGCATCAGCAAGTCGCACTCATGGCAGGCAACCAGGTCCTCCAACGGTAGGTCGGACACCTGGGTGGTATCAACCGGGTCGGACATATAGGGCTCTAAGTCTAAAAGGATCAGGTGTCTATTCTAGTGTTCTGGCTCAGAAATAACTGTGCAAATTTGTCGGCATCAACCGATGGCGATCTGCCAAAACCTTTTCAACCGCCCAAAACAAAAACCCAATTGCTTTCGCAATTGGGGTTTCGGAATTTAATCTTGACGATGACCTACTCTCACATGGGGAAACCCCACACTACCATCGGCGATGCATCGTTTCACT
>NZ_LKBY01000148.1:0-12793 GCF_002699915.1 Pseudomonas sp. ICMP 8385
CTCGGCGTCGGCGAAGGTCATCTGCTTCATCGGGAAACTCGGTGGGTGGGGTCGCGGTATTTTGCCAAATCAGAAAGTCTTTTTCAGAGTTTCCCTAGGGAAATATTGTTGAGTGCCAGAAGCCACCAGCCATCAGCATTGTCGGGATCCTGGACCGTGGCTGCTTTGGCAGAAATTACTGCTTCCTCGTATCGATCGCGCCTACGTTGATCTCTAGCCTTTTCTATTAGCTCTTCTACGTCCATATTCGTATTTTGGATCCAGTTATGGCAGTGGCGAAACTGCCATGATTCTGGCAATTTCGGATATGCGCAAGAGCAAGCCGACCTCCCGCGACCAGCGCCGCATCAGAGTAGGGTCGATTTCTGCATTTCCTGACGCTCCAGCGTCCACCTCTATTGCCTCAACCTGACAGGCGAAGCGCTTAGCGTACGATTTATTCCGTCTTCTCTATCGTCCCCTACCTGAGTTGTATCAGAGCGACTTGGAACTCTCCCCTAAGCAAATGGAGGAGAAATACTCTCATCTCGGAGGTGAACATCCCTTCTTGAACAATTACCAATGGCTTCAAACTGTCCGTCACAACCAGACCCAGTTGGGCTACTGGGAATGGGTTCGTGGAGAACTGCTGACCTTGCGCCGTGACCTTCTTAACTAATTTTTAACTTGGCTAGCTACTTCACTTCGACCGAATAATCTTGTGTTGGCTTGTATTGCCTGAGCACCAGACTTTGACAACGTTGGTCGTAGACCAGACCATGCAAATATCGCTTGGGCGCTATGCCCGTGCAGCTCGCCCGCATCAGCCGCGCCGTCTAACTAAGGAAATCGCTCAGCTGCACCCTCAAGCCCGCCCCGTGCGGGCTGAGGTCGTAAAGGGTTAGCGATTTTTCGCGCCCATTTCAGAAGGATAATTTCATGTCGATCCAAGCATTGCGCGCTGTATGGGGTACTCAATTCCCGCTTCTGAGTGAGCGAGTAAAAGCGAGTTTGTTCAGCCAGCTCGCTCACATCCAGGACGCAACCACCGAAGCCGCCGTAAATGAAGCAGTATTCTTGGCTAAAGGCTTTATCGTCGCGCTCCTTGAGGCTGAACTGACCGACGAACAAGGTATGCATCTATTAGGCACAAGCCTGTTGCGCGTTGAGAGCGAGGCTTTGGCTCGAATCCGCGCTACCCGCTGAGTCCGGTAAGTATCTAAAGTATTCGAGGAAAACCTATGGCCATCTACGACGAAATGCGCGCCCAACTCCAGGAACTGATCGAGCTGTTGGAGCAGGATACGCAGTACACCGCTGCTGTTGCGCATGGTGCGATTGTGGCCGACCAAGGCACAGCGCAGTCCCACCAGCAGCGTGCTGCTCGCATCGTCGAACTGAAGCGTAATTACGGGCTCAAGTGACCCCTCACAGCCACAACGGAAAAAGCCATGCTCAGAAAAATGGTTACATTTAGTTTGATCACTTTGATAAATGGATGCGCGTCGAACAATGTTGCACCAGTTCTACTGTCTAATCCGAACGTAAAAACTGTAGTAGGTGCTCAGGGCTATCCTGTCTTGGACGTTATTCGCTTTGAACGCCACAAACCATCTACCCTCGAGCAAGCATCGCAATGCATCAAGGCGAGCGTTGATGGTCTAGAAGCTGCTCCAATTTTGATAGCCCAGAACGTACAGGCTTCAGGTACAAGCTCATTCGAGCCGCCACCTCCATCGATTGGTAAGCCGTTCCGCTTCACTCTGACGGCCAGCACTGGAACCTCAACTGTCTTCACTTTCGAGCGAATCCGCTACACAAACGCAGGGCCTATTGGCGCTATAGAGGGGATTGGAGCAGAGAACGCTTACGAGGTAATGCGAGATATTGCAGATAGAATCGAACGATGTTTGCCCCTTGCCAGCACTTAATAATTCACAACGTGCAGTACCCAAAGCCCTGCCGTCGAACGCTGGGCAGTGGCAGTAGAAACATGCCAATTCAGGCACTCGGCTAGAGCAGGAAAAATATGCCTCGCACTTACCCTCCAGGGTACTGCCCTGATAGATGCTCCGGCGGTCGATCAGATCGACAAATGACCGTACAGGAAGGAATGCTTTACCAGCTTCCAGATACTGTTCGTGCTGAGATCACGGCACACGGCGGCGCTAAGCGGTGCACATACTGCGGTCTGGTGTATTTGTCAGCACCGCTCCAAATGGGTGGCCGCCTTGGGTTCTGGAACTCTGGTGTTCGGGGCCAAGGCTGGGCAGATTAGGAAAAAGCCGTGAAGTTTCGCGATGAGTTGAATCTCCACCATTGGGGAGATGTGGCAGAGATAACCACGACCAGCCCCGCAGATTTGATCGAAGCAGGGGACAACGAACTTCATGCGCTGCGCCGCAGCGCGATATCGCGTGTTGCGTGAGCACTGGTTGCGGATCGAGGAAGGATCGACAGTGCACCGTACCCGGGGATTGGACCTCTGGTGCGACAAGCGTCTACCAGCCTCAAAAGATCAATCACCGAAAAGTTGACGGATAAGCACCATGGACGTGAAAGCCAACCTTCACCCTTGCGCTCATTGCGAGCGCACTGGCACATGCAGTAAAGCGGCTAATGGGGCCACATGCGCCTCATGTGTGCAGAGCAACGACCTGAAAGGATCTGGGCACGTTGGGCTTCCATGCGGAATCTGCGGCGGGCTGGGCCATGCCGAGCCGAAGACGGAACGAATCAACAAACGTATGCAGCCGATTTTGGCCATCGTGACGTTGTACTTCTTAATGGCGGCCATTTTGGTAAGTGCTACCGTCAAGAGTCCCTACTTCTCAGAAATTCTGGCCTTCGCCAGTCCCCTGATCGGTGTAGTGCTGGCATTTTACTTCAGTGCGCGCAGCAGCACTCGACCATAGGAAAAGTCGCCCAGGTTCACCTTGGGCCTCACCATTGTGCGGGCCCGGGTCACTACCTATTTCTCATCTCGATATTAGGAGAACGCCTCCTCCTGCGCCCATCATTTGGGTTTATCTGTTGCCGTCATAGGTTGAGTCTGTAAGCACCAAATAGGTGTTATGAGGACAGCCAATGAACGCGTCAATCTCCCGCGAACACCAGTTCGACGACCAGGTAGTTATCCCAGCGCTGGGCCAGCAGCTCAACTTGCTTGGGTTCGAGCCTGAGCCTGCTGTGCTGGCAGAGGGAACCTATTTCGATGCCCCGACAGTGGATCTCGACAGCTATGACCACGTTGTAGTCTGTGTGTCTGGCAAGGACAGCATCGCTTGCCTGCTGGCACTGATCGAACAGGGTGTGGATCTGCGTCGTGTTGAGCTCTGGCACCATCGGGTGGATGGTGCAGAGGGGAGCACCCTCATGGACTGGGCTTTCAATGACAGTTTTATCGAGAAGTTCGCTGCTGCATTCAATCTGCCGCTCTATTTCTCATGGTTGCAGGGTGGCATCGAGGGCGAAATGCTCAAGATGGAAGCCTACTCCAAGCCTCACGTGGTCGAAACTCCAGCCGGAACTATCTGCCTGGATCGCGATACCAGTCGGACTTCTCCAGCGACCCGCCGCCGGTTTCCTCAGCAAAGCGCCAACCTGGCAACGCGCTGGTGTAGCTCTGCAGCCAAGATCGACGTGGGCCGCCGGGCCATCACCAACCAGGGGCGCTTCCTCGGTAGCAAGACCTTGTTCGTTACTGGCGAGCGCCGCGCTGAGTCGAGCAACCGCAGCAAATACAACCAGTTGGAGCCTCATGCAGTTGACCGGCGCAAGGGTCGCCTCGGCCGGCACGTAGATGCTTGGCGACCGGTACTGCACTACAGCGAAGAACAGGTGTGGGAACTGCTTGCTCGCCATCGGGTAGAGGCACCTGTTCCCTACCGTTTGGGATGGGGGCGCTTCAGCTGCATGACGTGCATCTACAACTCACCAAAGGTATGGGCCACAATCCAAAAATACTTCCCAGAACGGGTCACCCCGATAGCAGGTTACGAGGACGAGTTCGGCTGCACCATCAGTCGACAGAAAATCAACGTGGTGGATCTGTCGGCCACAGCGGACGCGTTTGATATCACCGATCTGGACGCACTTGCCCAAGGGCGCCAGCGCGAGTACACGCTGCCGATCTTCACGCCCGAGGGCAAAGCCTGGCAGTTGCCAGCTGGAGCTTTCGTAACAGAAGGCTGCGGATCGGTTTAAAAAACTCCTCTGCGGTTTCCTCACGAACCGAGGCCGTTCTCAATCCCTTGGGATTGCCGATGCCTGCCGTACCTTGAATCCATCAGCTCCAGTGAGGAGTTGGATTCAAGCACGGAGCTTGTCATGCAGCTGTTCGATTTCGATCTATTCTCTTCTGCTGGCGTCCAGGAGATGCCTGCCAAAGTTATTCGTGGGCCTAAGAAGACGTTGGCCGAGAAGATTGCCGAGGCGGTCGACGCTGTGAAGCGCGTCGTGCGAGCCGGCAAGCAGCCTGTTGTGGCGTGGAGTGGCGGCAAAGACTCAAGCGTTACGCTGAACATCGCGTTCACTGCAATTCGCGAGTTGGCCACCGAAGGTTTCGAGGTGCCAACCTTGAACGTCATGCACTCCGACACCCTCATGGAAAACCCGGTGATCCACTGCTACAACCAGAGCCAGATGCAGCAAATGCAGGCTTACGCGAAGGCTGAGGGCATCGAGTTGAAAGTGTGGGTAGCGAAGCCAGGCCTGAGCAATGACTACTTAGTTAGCATGGTCGGTGGGCGCATCATCGCCAGCGTTGGCTCCAACGCCAAATGCCAGCAAATGACCAAAGCAGACCCCATGAAACGAGTGAAGAAAGCAATCCTTCGCGATGTTTCGGCGCGCCTGGGCCGAAAGTGTGCTGATGACGATATCGTTTCGCTGATCGGTACCCGGTTCGATGAGTCCGTGCAGCGCGAGCGGAAAATGTCTGAGCGCGGCGAGAGCGCCTTTGAAGCTGTGAACCTCGGCGCCGGCGCTGGCTCGCACGACTGGGTACTCAGCCCAATCGCTGAAATGACCACCATGGACGTGTTCAGCTACATCGGCCAGGTGGTAGCCGGTCGGATTGAATGCTACGACCGCTTTAATCGGTTGGTTGAGATCTACCGCGACATGAATGGCGGTGACTGCATGGTGAACGTCTACCTGGCAGGGAAACAATCAGAGCGCCCCGCGTGTGGCCATCGCACAGGCTGCTGGTCATGTACCCGTATCTCTCGAGACTCGTCCGCCGAGAGCATGATTGCCAAGGAAGGCGGCGAGTACGAGTGGCTCAAGCCCCTGAACGACTTGCGGAACTACATCAAGGCCCGCCACTTCGATCCGAGCGCTCGATGCTGGCTGGCGCGCACGGTTGATAAGGAAACGGGGACGATAGAAATCGCTCCGAATTCCTACTCGCCGGCATTCACCAAAGATTTGCTGGGAATCATGCTCACGATTCAGCTCGATGAATTTGACGCTGCACATCAAGCCGGTATTGAGCCCCGTTTCACACTTCTGGACATCCAGCAACTGCTGGCAATAGAGGCGCTTTGGGGGCGGTATGGGTACCAAAAGCCTTTTACGGCAATGAGGGTGTTCCTGGAGGTCTACGAGCAAGGGGTTCGCTATGAAGTCCCGAATATAACGTCGCTGCCAAAATATACCGAAGCGGATCTGAGATACCCAGAAGTCGAAGTCCCGTTCTGTGATGATCAGTACCTGGGAATGTTCAACGGCTTACGCAGTATTTCCCATGCGGCTGCAGATGCAGAGCTCCTGACCAGAACACGCAATGGCATGTTGGTCATGGACGTGGTGACCAGCAGTGGGTTTGAGATCGATCGCGAGGGCGCAGAGCTATTCGTGAACCTTGAATTGGACAACGCCCTGTCTCGAGTTACCTTTGACCAGTCTCCGACCGCTGGGCTGCACTACCTGCTGGGGTTGGGAACAATCGCAATCTTCAAGGGTGATCATTCCGACTGGGACCGGATGATGCGCATGTCCAATCAGATCTTCAGAAGCGATCTGCAGCCCATCTTGCACGATCGGGCTAGGCTGATCAGGAAACTTGGCGGTCATACCCTTGGCCAGCTTGAATTATTGCCAGTTCCATAGGCGCAGTAGGGTTAACCAGCTACGAAGAATGGAAGAATGCCCGTTTCAACTTCAGGGCTTGTTCCAACTGGTTGATAGTCAGAGCACTCTCCTCATTTTGTAGATGCGATAATAGGGGCTCCCTACTGACCTGGCACCGCGTCTGAGGATTGGACTTGTGGTGTACCTGGGCGACTTCCTTCAACACTCTATGAGTCGGGTAAATGCCAAAGCGGCCTCACCAGAAACGCTATCAGTTGTCAGCTCTGGGCTCTGCGATATGGTCTTGGTTGCTACCTTTATCGAGGCGAGGTTGGACGTGCCTACGACAGCCTCGATGTAGAACTGTTTCACACCGTGCCGGGCCAGCCCGTTGCGAAGTTCTTCTAATCCCTGCACAACAATTTCAGTTGCCCATCCTCTCCCGCGATAAACTTCTGGAACGGCATATCCGATTTGAAAACATGCAATGCCGTCTATGGGATCAACACTCACAAACATTGACATCGCCTTGACTCGGCCATGCTCGACCCGGGCATAGGTGTACCTAACACGACCATTTTTTTTATCAGCCACAACCCGCACAGACTGGTAGTTTTCAGCAGGGTGGGTAGGCATACCTTTACGAACCTCCACCTGCAGGCTCACGAGTGCCGCGAGCGGGTCAGTCATTGACATTTGATTATCCCGTTAATGGTTCAGTTGGTAACCGTGACTGATTTCTGTTGGTTAGCGGACTTAACCGTTACTGGGCACCCTCGTCCGACAGTCGACTACTGGCCTGCACCATGGTTTCAATCAGTTGGCAACTGATGACCCCGCCCTCTTGCCTGGTGATCAGACCGGCATCTACCAGGGCTTGCAGATAGCCCTGTCCCTGATGGAACTCAAGCCTAACCTGATCTCTGGATTGGGCTGTTCGAAGCTGTTTCAGACGCTCCTCACAGCTTCGTTGTATTTGTTCATTGGGGTACTTGGCCTGTACGTCGAAAGCGGTAGGCTTGTCGGTCATTGTGTCTCTCCTATTATTTTCCGTGGCTTGTGGAGCGTGTGGTGGACGAGGAGACTCTCCGCTTCGCGCAAAAGCAACGTTCAAAGCCTTGGAACATGATTCGTACATTGCTCGCCAAAGTTCAATACACGAGTTGTGCAAAGGCTGAATATTTGAGGAATTACGGCTTAGGTCCACGGTCGCTTGGTTTAGGCGCACGCGCCACTAACCTATGATCATCATCTTGCCGAGTTGGCCACCAGCTACCAGCAGGTTGCGCTGGCCGAGCTGCCGGCTTTGATGGCTTAGCAGGCGCTGACGGCTTGAATGGCTTAGCAGGCACAGCCACTGCGGGTTTTGGCCCATTGCCCGAGTGCAATTTGAGCTTAGGGAGACTGACAGGTTGCTGTTTATTCGATACAGACATCGCTAAGGCGGCATCTACAGTAGCCTTACCAGGTGTTGGGGCGAATGCTTTCGGGTCCATGCTAAATCTCTCAGCTAGAGCGAACGCCATTCTATGGCTGATCGGTAATCTGCCGTTGAGCACCTTTGATACAGCTGCCTTATCGCCAATTTCCGGTAGATCTGAACCTGTGAGCTGCAGTGTTTCCATCAAATCTTTAAGCAGCTGCACCGGCGTGGTTTTGGCTGTGAAAGATTCGTTGAAGGCCTTGAACTGCTCACCGTCTTGCTCGTAAGCGAGAATAGCGTCCTCGAGCTCGACCAGAATCTTTTCCTCATACTTGTTGAGGTCATGCCCGTCGGTCAGCTCATCAAGCAAGACCGAGGCGCGTGCGTAGTCCGCGGCGTCATTAATGCCATTGACGAACTGGCCGCTCAGCTGCTCGAGAAGCATTTGGAGATCTTCGAGCGCGGCGCGCACGGTCTGCGAATTCTCTAGAACAGTGATCATGGTTTGATTCCTCGTTTGTTGCTGGCATACCACTCTGTAGCCGTGTCGTAGTCAGCATGGGTGTAAATGTGCTTCACATAAAGCTTTTGCCTGGCGTAGTTAACGCCTGCAATCAGCCTCAAATTGTTCCCACCAATATCAATTACTACCCAACAGTCATCAGCGCGGTATTTGAAGAGATCGATAGTGTGACCGAATATTTTTTCCAGATCCGTGTAGCTCTTTGGCTCTGCCTCCGTCAGCAATCTGTAACATCGTTGAAGCCCGCTCCGATCGTTCGGGTAGCGATTCGCGGCATCTTGAAACCGCTGCTTGAGCAATACGTCCATGGGCTTTCCTAACATTTAGGATCAAGAATACTCCAGTTGTGTATTTTGACAACTGATATTTCGATCCGCCTTCAGCGAAGTGCCACTTTTTTTGTACATGGGTGGTGCCGATGCTCAGGCTTCTGGTCGACACTGATAAATCACAGAAAATCACACAGCCACGGCCATCCGATCTGCTGGGTACTGCCGCATGAATTCCATGCTCTCGCAGGCTGGAGCTTTCAACCAGTCGCTGTATAGCCCCCGGGGCAGTATGACGACCATACGTTTTTCATCCTGGGGTTTGTGGTAGTTGCGCATGAATGGGTGATCGTCCGCGTTGATGGTCAACATGGTGTAGCTGTGCAAGATCTCCCCGGTGCCGGGATCGCGCCATTGCTCCCATAGACCCGCGATGCCCATCAACTCGCCATCTGTCCGCGCAATCCGCGTGGCTATTGCCTTTCCTGATCGCCAGTCAGGCTCATAGATGGCTGCTGCGGGAATAATGCAGTGCTGGGCCAGACGCCAGGCACTGCGAAAAGACGGTTTTTCCGCGACGGTTTCAGACCTGGCGTTGTAAGTACGCCGCGCAATTTTGGTGTCCTTGCTCCAGGACGGTATCAATCCAAATGAACCGGACAGCGCCTCTACCGGCATCTGCACCGCTCCATCGTGATCAACCTGTTCCGCGCGGCGGACGAAAGGCCCGATGTAGCCTGGCCATAGGTCCAACTTGCCCTGCTCATAGGGATCGATGCCGAATGTGTGGGCGAGCAGCCGCGGCGTCGGCGCTTCATAATGACTGCACATGTAAAAACTCCCTCAGATTATTTACGCCTCAATTGGCGTTCACCGTCCATAACTGGTCAAGCCTCGTGGTGTAGCTCTGGCTCATCAACTCACGCCGCATCGCCCAGGCCGGCGCTGCCGGCACTGCTGCGGCGCGCAGCGTACCCCGCCCCCACCGGTTATTGATCTCATCGAGGACATTCATCACCTTATCCGCCGCGGCTGGTTGCGTATGCGCAAAGAGATCATCTGTGAATTCACCAGGTTGACGCAGATCCATGAGCAAAACTTCGGCCTTGCTGTATCGAAACCCGGGGCGGAACAGGCGTTCTACTGCCTGTGTCGCTGCCTTGGTGATCAGGCGCACGTCATTGGTGGGATAGGGAAGCTCCACAAGAACGCCGTTGGCGTAACGCGCTTCGTCCGGGTTGAACATGCCGGTTCGAATACTCACGCGGATCTTTTTGCACAGAGAATGCTGAGCTCGCAGCTTCTCCGAAGCCCGTTGCACGTAGGTGGCCACCGCTTCCTTAATCGGCTCGATCGTCTCCAATCGCACACCAAACATTCTGCTGCAACAGATCTCCTGTTTGGACGGAGCTGCGTCTTCCAGCGCCAGACAAGAAGTGCCGGCAAGCTCGCGTATGGTTTTCTCAAGGACGACGCTGAATTTACGGCCGAGCAGGACCGGGTCCGCCGTGGCCAAGTCCATTGCTGTGCGAATGCCCAAGGCCTGCATGTGTGCCGACATGCGTCGACCAATGCCCCACACCTCTTCAACGGCGGTGTTACGCAATACCCAGTCGCGTTTGAAAGGATCGCACAGGTCCACCACCCCGCCAGTCTGCGATTGCAGCCGTTTTGCGGTGTGATTGGCCAGTTTGGCCAGTGTTTTAGTATGGGCAATGCCCACACCCACCGGGATACCGGTGTGTTTTAGGACTTTGGCACGGATCTTTCGGCCGAATTCGGTGAGGTCGCCGGGCATGCCGGTCAACGTACAAAATATTTCATCGATACTATAAATTTCTGAGTCGCAAACCATTGATTCTATTATGGTCATGACTCTTTCGGACAACTGACCGTACAACGCGTAATTGCTGCTGAAAGCCACGATTCCGTGCCGGCGCAAGGTGTCCTTGATCTGGAAATAGGGTGCGCCCATTTTGACGAAGGGCTTGGCATCGTAGCTACGGGCAATAACACAGCCATCATTATTGCTCAGCACGACAATCGGCGTGCTGGCCAGATCCGGCCGAAAAACACGCTCACAACTGGCGTAGAAGCTGTTGCAGTCAGCCAGCGCAAAAATCGGCAAGGCTGGATCGACGGCAGTATTAACGCTCATGATCGCGAACGCTGTAGTTAAC
This sequence comes from Pseudomonas sp. ICMP 8385, assembly GCF_002699915.1. Classification (NCBI taxonomy): domain Bacteria; kingdom Pseudomonadati; phylum Pseudomonadota; class Gammaproteobacteria; order Pseudomonadales; family Pseudomonadaceae; genus Pseudomonas; species Pseudomonas sp. ICMP 8385. Next base: position 10,450 of record NZ_LKBY01000148.1, read on the forward strand.
CACACCCCATATCACCAGTTCGTCGCCCTCCATCACATATCTAGGCGGAAATTTGGGGTTTTCGGCCATCAACACCACTTGGCCATCTCGCTTGTGCAGACGTTTGCACACGCACTCGGTGTTGAGCGCCGCAATGACGATATCGCCATGTCGCGCCGTTTTACTTCGATCAACGATCACCAGATCACCGCTGAAAATGCCCGCGCCTTGCATGCTGTCGCCCAGGATCTTGGCTAGGTACACATGCGGTGCCCTGATATCAAACAGCTCGTCCAGAGATATCAGCTTTTCAAGATGGTCCGCTGCCGGCGACGGAAAGCCAGCAGATACCTGACACGAATACAGCGGTAGCGATTTACCACCGCTCGCAATGGGACCAAGAAGGGTCACGCTCATAAACCTGGCCTGAAGAAATAACTGTATGGATACACAGTTAACTGCGTACTCAACGCGCCGTCAATCTTCGCCGACCGGATGCACAATCGTTAGAGGTACCCCACCAGGACGCGCAGTGGGCTTTGAAGACCAGCCCGCCTTCAACCACTTTCCAGACGGGGGGATGCTTTCTTTGACTTTGGCTCAGGATAAATTCGGTCCAAGAGGCAGTTACAGTCAGAGCGCCCGCAAAGCTTCATCACAACGGGCTGCCAGCAGATCATGCAGTATTTCGGCGTCATTGGCCGCATCCACGCAATCGCGGAGCAGCGCTTTCTCCAAACAGCTTTTCAGCCAGTCACTGGTAGCAGGGTTGTTGAGAACTGCTTGAATTTTTTCGTCGATGGCCATGGTTCGAGTCCGATATCAAGTTTTGGGAGATTTTCTTCAGCGAGTAGCTGGCGCGGTACATGGCAGATCGCGACTCGGAAACTCGATATGCCGGTCTATGACTTCGAACACCGGCGAGATGAACTCTGCCGCAATTGCTTCGGACAGCGACTCCAATTCGAAGTCAGATACCTGCAGGCTCCCAGGCCAGATCTTGATATGTGCAGATTTACGAATGCCGACGCTTTGTCCTCGCTTGAACATCGCTTCATTCACGATGATCCCGAGCATCTCGGCCAACGCCACGCGACTCTTGAAAAGTCGAATGAGTGAGGAAAATTCGCAGTTGAGTATCACCCCGTCAACGATCACCTGGTTGGGCTTGATGTCGATGACGATGCGATTCGCTATCATTTTTTGCCACGACCGTTCCAGTAACCATGCCCCTCCCCCCGCGCCAAGGGTGATCGCGCCAGCAAAGAACCAAGTTCCGTAACCAATCGGTTCCCCGGTCCAGGGGGTGAGCGATGCTACCAAAGGCAGTGGCGCTATTGACATCGCTAGGCTCTGTACGTAAAGTATTGTCGCAAGCACCGCATAGCGCAGGCCAATGAGACCATCGCCGCAAAACTTGTTGCGAGCTTGTCGAAGATTAGGCTCTGTACGTAAAGTATTGTCGCAAGCACCGCATAGCGCAGGCCAATGAGACCATCGCCGCAAAACTTGTTGCGAGCTTGTCGAAGCGCGTCACGATGCGACGGTTCTCCTTCAGCCAGCCAAACATGCGTTCGATGATGTTGCGCTGCCGATATTTGGGGCGATCAAAAAGTCGAGGCAATCCTGGCTTGGTTTTGCGCTTCATGCTTCGCAACGGAATGACTGGCTGCATGCGATAACGATCACAATACTGGCGCAGCGCTTCAGCGTCGTAACCCTTGTCAGCCAGCAACCAGCGGCAACGCTTGCGTGGGCGACCGCGCAGGCTGGGTATGCAAGCCTGATCGAGTAGCGGTTGGGCATAGGCTATATCGCTGGCTTGTCCGCCTGACAACAGGAAACGCAGAGGCACACCATTGGCGTCGCACAGCATGTGAATCTTGGTCGTCAGGCCACCCCGGCTGCGCCCGAGCGCGTGGTCTTGCGGTTCTTCAAATCCCCTTTTTTCCCGGCACCTGATGAGGCCCGGGTTGCTCGTACGGCAGTGGAGTCGATCATCCATGTTTCCAAGTCAATCAAACCCTGCTCATTCAATCGGATATGAAGACGCTTGAGCATCTGATCAAAAGCTCCGCAATCACGCCATCCTCGGAACCGTTGATAGATCGTTGACCAAGGGCCGAATCGTTCGGGCATGTCTCGCCAGGCTGCGCCAGAGCAAAGCACCCAGAGAATACCGTTTAGCATCAGGCGATCATCGGCCCGAGGGCGCCCGGTGCGCTGATTTTTGGTGAAGATATCTGCAACCAGATCCCAGGCTGCGTCGGGGAGTTCATACCGCTTTGCCATCTTGGCCTCCTGGCTTTAATGGCGGTGTATTTTACAGAAAATCGTATTTCTTGGGTTTACGTACAGAGCCTAG
>NZ_LKBY01000149.1:0-12562 GCF_002699915.1 Pseudomonas sp. ICMP 8385
CTGGCGCAGGATCGTGGTTTCGTACAGCGCTTCCTCCATCGCTGGATCGCTGTAGCCGAACCAGTTCTGCAGCAGATGCACACGCAGCATCGCCATCAACGGGGAGGCCGGACGGCCACCTTCACCTTTCGGATAATGTGGCTCGATCAAAGCAATCAAGCCCTTCCACGGCACCACCCGATCCATCTCGATCAGGAACAACTCCTTGCGGGTTTGCTTGCGCTTGCCAGCGTACTCGGCGTNCCTTTCGGATAATGTGGCTCGATCAAAGCAATCAAGCCCTTCCACGGCACCACCCGATCCATCTCGATCAGGAACAACTCCTTGCGGGTTTGCTTGCGCTTGCCAGCGTCCTCGGCGTCGGCGAAGGTCATCTGCTTCATCGGGAAACTCGGTGGGTGGGGTCGCGGTATTTTGCCAAATCAGAAAGTCTTTTTCAGAGTTTCCACTCGGCGTCGGCGAAGGTCATCTGCTTCATCGGGAAACTCGGTGGGTGGGGTCGCGGTATTTTGCCAAATCAGAAAGTCTTTTTCAGAGTTTCCCTAAACGAGAAGGTCTCCGTCTGTGGTGGTTTGGGCTTGTTTTGTGCCGCTATTTGATCGGCAATGTGGTCGGTGATGATATCGACCAACTGGCCGGCATTGGACAGGTTCAGCTCTGTAGTCGTCATGCTTGAGTCTCCAAGGGTTGTTGTACCGCCTCCACTGAGTGGGCGTCGCTGGCGTAACGTTCCCGACTCAAACAATTTGTCGTCAATCAGATTTATCTGCTCCGTACAACCATTGCTCAGCTAAGTCTTTGCTTATTCAAGCGAATCTTGGACAATCGCGCCCTTGTTACGGTCGTGGCGCTGCCTGTCAGGTTTTTCTGACTCGTTGCGGTCGTATGAAAGCGGAGATCCGAGCGGATGAATGATCAGGCCAATAGCGTCGATGAACGCTACGCAACGACACCTGTAACCCTCACGGGCTGGAGCCGCCAGGACACGACCTGGATGCTTGGCCTGTTCGGCACGGCGATTGGCGCCGGTACTTTGTTTCTGCCCATCAACGCAGGCCTTGGCGGCTTCTGGCCGTTGCTGATCCTTGCGCTGTTGGCATTCCCGATGACCTACTACGCGCACCGTGGCCTGACCCGCTTTGTGTTGTCGGGCCGTGCAGGCTCGGACATCACCGAGGTGGTTGAAGAGCACTTTGGCATCAAGGCCGGGGCCTTGATCACGTTGCTGTACTTCTTTGCCATCTTCCCGATCCTGCTGATCTACAGCGTGGCGCTGACCAACACGGTGGGCAGTTTCATGTCACACCAACTGCATATCGAGCCACCGCCGCGGGCACTCTTGTCCTTTGTCCTGATCCTGGGCCTGCTGGCCGTGGTGCGTTGCGGCGAGCAGGTGATCGTCAAGGCCATGAGCCTGATGGTCTATCCGTTTATTGTCGCCTTGCTGTTTCTGGCGGTGTACCTGGTGCCGCACTGGAACGGCGGCATCCTCAGCACCGCCAGCAGCGTCCCCGCGCCATCGGCACTGCTGCATACGCTGTGGCTGGCGATTCCGGTGATGGTGTTTTCGTTCAACCACTCGCCGATCATCTCGGCCTTTGCCGTTGACCAGAAACGCCAGTACGGCGGCCATGCCGAAGAGCGCAGCTCGCAGATCCTGTGCCGGGCCCATCTGCTGATGGTGGTGATGGTGATGTTCTTCGTGTTCAGCTGCGTACTGACCCTGTCACCGGCGCAACTGGCCGAAGCCAAGGCGCAGAACCTGTCGATCCTGTCCTACCTGGCCAACCACTTCGACAACCCGACCATCGCCTTTGCCGCGCCGTTGATTGCCTTCGTGGCCATTGCCAAGTCGTTCCTGGGCCACTACATCGGCGCCAGCGAAGGCCTCAAGGGCTTGATCGTCAAGAGCGGCCGCCGCCCGGGCGCCAAGGCACTGGACCGCATGACCGCAGGCTTCATGCTGGTGGTGTGCTGGATCGTCGCCACGCTGAACCCGAGCATCCTGGGGATGATCGAGACCCTGGGTGGGCCGATCATTGCGTCGATCCTGTTCCTGATGCCGATGTACGCGATCCGCAAGGTGCCGGCCATGGCCAAGTACCGTGGGCAGATGTCCAATGTGTTTGTCACGGCGGTAGGTTTGGTGGCGATTACCGCGTTGGTGTACTCCCTGGCGGCGTAAGCCCCCGAGGTTGTACGGCTCTAAAAGGTGGGCTTGTGTGGGAGCGGGCTTGCCCGTGATATAGGTGGGTCAGTCAATTAAGCTGTCGACTGATCCACCGCTATCGCAGGCAAGCCAGCTCCCACATTTGTTTTGTGGTATGTCCAAAATTCCCTACCTCGCTGAGACCCTTGTGGGAGCGGGCTTGCCCGCGATGAGGCCACAACAGGTCCCACATTTCTCCAGGCATAAAAAAACGCCGCGTATCTTGCGATACACGGCGTTTTTTACATCAGCAAACCTTAGGCTTGAACCACCGGAATGTTGGCGCTTGCAGCGATTTTGCGGAACTCGGCGATCTGGTCGAAGTTCAGGTAGCGGTAGACGTCACTGGCCATGGTGTCCAGTTTCGCCGCGTAGCCCATGTACTCTTCGACGGTCGGCAGGCGACCCAGGGTGGAAGCGACTGCCGCCAGCTCGGCCGAGGCCAGGTAGACGTTCGCGCCGTCACCCAGGCGGTTCGGGAAGTTACGGGTCGACGTCGACACTACGGTGGAGTTCGGCTCAACCCGTGCCTGGTTACCCATGCACAGCGAGCAGCCCGGCATTTCCATGCGCGCGCCAGCCTTGCCGTAGATGCCGTAGTAGCCTTCTTCGGTCAGTTGGTGAGCATCCATCTTGGTCGGCGGCGACAGCCACAGACGGGTTGGCAGCTGACCCTTGACCTGCTCCAGCAACTTACCGGCCGCACGGAAGTGACCGATGTTGGTCATGCACGAACCGATAAACACTTCGTCGATCTTCTCGCCAGCCACGCTGGACAGCAGACGGGCGTCGTCCGGGTCGTTTGGTGCGCAGAGGATAGGCTCGTTGATTTCAGCCAGGTCGATCTCGATGACTTCGGCGTATTCGGCGTCGGCATCGGCTTCCATCAGCTCAGGGTTGGCAACCCAGGCTTCCATCGCTTGGGCACGGCGTTCCAGGGTACGGGCATCGCCGTAGCCTTCGCCGATCATCCAGCGCAGCAGGGTGATGTTGGAGTTCAAGTACTCGGTGACGGAGTCTTTGGACAGCTTGATGGTGCAACCGGCAGCCGAACGTTCGGCCGAGGCGTCGGACAGCTCGAAAGCCTGCTCCAGGGTCAGGTCGTTCAGGCCTTCGATTTCCAGGATGCGGCCGGAGAAGGCGTTTTTCTTGCCTTTTTTCTCAACGGTCAGCAGGCCGGACTGGATCGCGTAGTAAGGGATGGCATGCACCAGGTCGCGCAGGGTGATGCCAGGTTTCATTTTGCCTTTGAAACGCACCAGGATCGATTCCGGCATGTCCAGTGGCATTACGCCAGTGGCGGCGGCGAACGCGACCAGGCCAGAACCGGCCGGGAACGAGATGCCCATCGGGAAACGGGTGTGGGAGTCACCACCGGTACCCACGGTGTCCGGCAGCAGCATGCGGTTCAGCCAGCTGTGGATGATGCCGTCGCCTGGACGCAGGGATACACCGCCACGGGTCATGATGAAGTCAGGCAGGGTGTGGTGGGTGGTCACGTCGATCGGCTTTGGATAGGCCGCGGTGTGGCAGAAGGACTGCATCACCAGATCGGTGGAGAAGCCCAGGCACGCCAGGTCTTTGAGTTCATCACGGGTCATGGGACCGGTGGTGTCTTGGGAGCCGACGGTGGTCATCTTCGGTTCGCAGTAGGTACCTGGACGAACGCCTTTGCCTTCTGGCAGGCCGCAGGCCTTGCCGACCATTTTCTGGGCCAGGGTGAAACCCTTGCCGGTGTCGACAGGAGCTTCAGGCAGCTTGAACAGGTCGGTAGGGCCAAGACCCAGCTCGGTGCGCGCCTTCTCGGTCAGGCCACGGCCGATGATCAGCGGGATACGGCCGCCTGCACGGACTTCGTCCAACAGGACCGGGGTCTTCATTTCGAAGGTGGTCAGGACTTCATCGGTGCCGTGCTTGCAGACTTTGCCAGCATGCGGGTACAGGTCGATCACGTCGCCCATGTGCATGTTGGTCACGTCGAATTCGATTGGCAGTGCGCCGGCATCTTCCATGGTGTTGTAGAAGATGGGAGCGATCTTGCTGCCGAAGCAGAAGCCGCCAGCGCGCTTGTTAGGCACGTACGGGACGTCGTCGCCGAAGAACCACAGTACCGAGTTGGTCGCCGACTTACGGGACGAACCGGTACCGACCACGTCACCGACGTAGGCGATCGGGAAGCCCTGGCCGCGCATTTCTTCGATCTGCTTCATCGGGCCGGTCTTGCCTTGCTCGTCCGGCACGATGCCTTCACGGGCCATTTTCAGCATGGCCAGGGCGTGCAGCGGGATGTCAGGACGGGACCAGGCATCGGGAGCAGGGGACAGGTCGTCGGTGTTGGTTTCGCCGGTGACCTTGAACACGCGCAGGCTGATCTTGTCGGCCAGGGTCGGGCGGTTCTTGAACCACTCGCCGTCGGCCCAGGACTGGATCACTTCCTTGGCGTGCGGGTTGCCGTTCTTGGCTTTTTCCGCGACGTCGTGGAACGCATCGAACATCAGCAGGGTGTGCTTGAGCTGGGAAGCTGCAACGGCGGCCAGTTCGGCGTCGTCCAGCAGTTCGACCAGGGTCACGATGTTGTAGCCGCCTTGCATGGTGCCGAGCAGTTCAACAGCGCGTTTTTTGTCGATCAGGGGGGAAGAGACTTCGCCCTTGGCCAGGGCAGACAGGAAACCGGCCTTGACGTAAGCGGCTTCGTCAACGCCTGGTGGAATGCGGTTGGTGATCAGGTCAACGAGGAACTCTTCTTCGCCAGCCGGGGGATTTTTCAGCAGCTCGACCAGGCCTGCGGTTTGTTCGGCGTTTAGCGGCTGGGGAACGATACCCAGGGCTGCACGCTCTTCGATATGTTTGCGGTAGGCTTCAAGCACAGTTATTACCCTCATCAGTGGTCCCACGGGACGCTCATCCAGACATGCACGGCACACATGCGCTCGGGGGCTTTTTGGGCCGTAGAGCCAGTGCTGCCGGCATTTCTCACAGAAGCTGCTTTCAAAGTTTTACGCCTGCAGAACGGAGCTGATGAGGGTTGGTGCTGGTTATTTGGAGGGTAAATAACCAGCGCCAACACCGTTCTGAAGGAACGACTGTGCTCGTGACGCTTTGAAAACAGCTTCCAACGGATTATTTGGCGCCTTACAAGGCCGGATGATTCTACGGCAAAAAAATTCTAAAGGTAAGTTGCCGCAGCAAGTTTGCAGGGTGATGAACCTTAGACAAAGGGCTAACATGGGCCACTGTTTCGCTGATTTGTGCATTGCCACCCATGTCCAACCACACCATCAAGACCCCCTGCATCGGCCTGTGCTCCACGGTTTACGGCGATCTCGTGTGTCGCGGCTGCAAGCGTTTCCACCACGAGGTGATCCAGTGGAACGGCTATGGCGAGGAAGAAAAACGCGCGGTATGGCTGCGGCTTGAGCAACTGCTGGTGCAGGTCATGGCGGGCAAACTGGAGGTGTTCGACCCCAAACGCCTGCGCTGGCAACTGGAACAGCGCAAAATCCGCTTTGTGCCGCACCAGTCTGAATACTGCTGGGCCTACCAGTTGATCGCCCGGGGCGCGCGGGTGATCAACAACCTGGAAGCCTATGGCATGGTGCTGATGCCGGAGTTTCGCGAGTGGAGCCTGCCGGCGTTGCGCGATGCCATTGATCGGGAGTTTTTTATCCTCTCTGAGGCCCATTACCAGCGCTATATCGCGCCAGGCTTCCTCAAGGACGCACTTTCTGGCTGAAGACACCGATCAAAATGGGGGGTGGCCAAACTATCCTGCACTGCCGAGATCCCCTGTGGGAGCGGGCTTGCTCGCGATGACGGTGGGCCAGTCAGCACATCAGTTACTGACCCGTCGCCATCGCAGGCAAGCCAGCTCCCACATTTGTTCTGTGGTGTGGCCAAACTATCCGGCACTGCCGAGATCCCTGTGGGAGCGGGCTTGCTCGCGATGGCGGTGGGCCAGTCAGCACACCGGTTACTGACCCGTCGCCATCGCAGGCAAGCCAGCTCCCACATTTGTTCTGTGGTGTGGCCAAACTATCCGGTACTGCCGAGATCCCCTGTGGGAGCGGGCTTGCCCGCGATGGCGGTGGGCCAGTCAGCCCACCGGTTACTGACCCGCCGCCATCGCAGACAAGCCCCACATTTCTGATCTGCGTTATTCCTGACTGGCCAGTTCCTCCAGGTGATCGATGATGCTCTGGGGCTTGAGCACCAGCACATCACTCTCCAGCGCATCCAGCACCACTTCCGCTGTATTGCCAATCAAGGCCCCGGAAATCCCGGTGCGCGCCACGGTGCCAATGATCGTGACGGCTGCCCGCAGTTTATGGGCCATATGAGGGAGCAGCACATCCGCCGGGCCTTCTTCGATATGCAGGTGGCTGTCATCAATGTCGAATTCGGCCTGGAACGCCTTGCACTGTTCGCGATAGCGGGCCTCGATGGTTTCCTTGAGCTGGAACACCGGATCGGCTGCCGACAGCATGGGCGAGGGATGGGCGCTGATCACATGCAGTTGGCCCTTGGCCAGGCTGGCAATGTCAAAACCATGATCGACAATGGCGGCGTGCAGGGCTTTATGCTCGTTATCGAGGCTGCCCACATCGATAGCCGCCAGGATCACCCCATTGGTCCATGGGGTTGCGGTCTTGACCAACAGCACCGCAGCCGGGCACCAACGCAAGAGTTTCCAGTCGGCCGGCGTCAGCAGGGCCTTTTTCAGCGGGCTGTCGGGGGCGTGCTGCTTGATCACCAGCTTGCAGCCTTCGGCCTGCTGCGTCGCGATGATGGTGTCCTGCAGGCTGCTGTTCCAGGCCTGTTCGGTGGTGACCTTGTAGCCATCGGCCAACAATTGTTCTTTGAGTAAGGCCAATAACGCCGAATGCTCATGTTTTCTATCGCATACCAGCAAATGCAGATGCGCGCCGGTCACCCCGGCGATCAGCTTGGCGCGCTTGAGGGCCAGGCTTTCCGAGTGATCGGGTTCGATGATCACCAGGATTTTGCCAATATCGTTCATGAGCGGGATCTCCAAGGGTGGGAAGGGCAAGGCTTCGGACAACTATAGTTGCTGCCCGCCGTACGTCATGTTGATACACATCAAGCCCCGTGACTGGTGGTCTGCGGCGGGGTCGGTATAATCGGCGGCCTTTTGTGATCCTTTGCCCGTGAGCCCGATGAACCTGCCCGAAATCCATGAATTCCTCGGTTGCCGCACCCCCGACGCCTGGGTCCAGGCCGCCCTGGCCGACCAGGAAACCCTGCTGATCGACCACAAGAATTGCGAATTCAAGGCCGCCAGCACCGCCTTGAGCCTGATTGCCAAGTACCACGCCCATGTCGACCTGATCAACATGATGTCGCGCCTGGCCCGTGAAGAGCTGGTGCACCACGAGCAAGTCATGCGCCTGATGAAAAAGCGCAAGATCGAACTGCGCCAGTTGCACGCCAGCCGCTATGCCTCGGGCTTGCGCAAGGTGGTGCGCAGCCACGAGCCGGTCAAGCTGGTGGACACCCTGGTGGTCGGAGCCTTTATCGAAGCGCGTAGTTGCGAGCGTTTCGAGGCACTGGTGCCGCATTTGGACGAAGAGCTCGGCAAGTTCTACTTTGGCCTGCTCAAAAGCGAGGCGCGGCACTTCCAGGGCTATCTGAAGCTGGCCTATCAATATGGCGAGGCCAAGGATGTGGCCCAGGTCATCGAGCGGGTCCGCGCCGCCGAGCAGGAACTGATCGAATCACCGGATATCGAGTTTCGCTTTCATAGTGGCGTGCCGGCCTGAGGCCACTGCCACGCCGATCAGCGCGGTGATGCCGGCTAGCAGCAGGATCACCGTTTGCGTGCCAAAAGGTGCCGCCAGCACGGCAATTGCCAGGCCCGCCAATGGCTGCGCGAGGTTGTTGAACAAGGTGATCACGCCCACCGTCTTGCCGAAATCTTGCACGGGAATTACCCGCTGACGGATGCTGCGCATATACACGTTGAACATCTTGTCGAAGCCGGTGACCAGCAGAAAGCCCAGGGTGTACAGCCAAAGGTTGGGACTGATCGCCATTATCAATGCCCCAACCCCAATCATCGAATACGACAGCCCGCCCAGGACCTTCAACGGTAGGGTCGAGCGCGCCAGGTAAAACAGAATGCCGATGGTCACCACCGCGCTGGCAGCCTGCAGCAGCGCGTAAGCATCTTTGCCGGCCGCGTAAAGGCCGGTCACCATAGCGGCGGAGGTGGCCAGCGTCACGCCAATGATCAAATTCACGCCGACCGCCAGGGCAATAACGCGCTTGAGCTCCGCCAGGTTGCGGATATGTCCGAGCGCGGTGCGCATCGGTTGCAGCCAGATACCCCGGTGTTGTGCGTGGCTTTCGAGATTCACTGTGGTATTGCGCTGCCAGATCAGCATTGCCAGGTCTGCCAGCACAAACAGCCCGGCAATTCCCAGCACCACCCAATGCCAGGCCCACACCTCCAACATCAGCGCGGCCACCAGTGGCCCCAGCACCAGGCCGCTCTGGTCGGCGATTTGCGAGTAGGAGAGGGTCTTGGCGTAGGTGTAATGCTTGAAAATATGCGGCATGACGACTTCCCTCGCCATGATGCCCTGGGTAGTCAGTACCCCGCACAGCGCAGACAGGATCACCAACCAATAAATGCCGTCGAACATCCCGTGCAGCGATACAGCCACCAAACACGCCAGTGCTCGGTAGACTTGGCTGATATGCAGAATGCGCACGGGCGAAAACTTGTCGCACAATGCCCCGCATACCGGGAACGCCAGGTATCGCGGCAGAGACTCGATGAAGAACGCCATCCCGGCCCACGCTACGCTGTTGGTGGTCTGGAACACGATCAACGGCACAATGAACAGCAGAATCTGGTCTGCCAGCCGTGACAGGAACAGCGAGACAAAAAAAGCCAGGTAATCCTTGCGCATGGTGCTCTCGTTTCGGTGAATCAAAGGGGCAACCAGAAGCCGATCAATAGCTTGAACCAGAGGTGTCACTGAGGTTATGGCGTTCATCTCCCTTGAGCGGTGGATTGAACACGCTTACCAATACCAAGTCTTCGTGCCGGCCCCCGCGCAGATAATGTCGGTCATGCTGGTCAAGGACGTAGATGTCTCCAGGGCGGATCTGGTAGATATTGCCGTCCATATCTTCGACCTCTCCTTCACCCGCAATGCAATAGCAGGCTTCCAGATGGTTGCGGTAGTGCAGCAGTGACTCAGTGCCTGCACGTACAACGGTATGGCAAATGGTATAGCCCATTCCGTCTTTTTCCGTCAGCAGGCGGTGGCTGGTTCCCGCACCCCATTCAACAAAGTGGCCAGTGTTCTCGATCTCGCTCTTATTGCGAATAAACATTTGTCTTCTCCTTGGGGCTAAAGGGAGCAATGGAGTTCTGACGTAGCGCTGGCCAGCATCGCCGAGTCCCAGTGCACGTCACGGTGAGCCGCCATCGTTTGCAGGTCCCGCCAGTGACGATGCAGTGGATTGTCACTGGCCATCAACGAGGCGCCGCTGTGTTCTACCAGCCGTCGCACCGCTTCGACACATTGGCGAGCGAGATAGCTGCGATCACGTTTGAGGGCTGACAGTTGGGGGGCGGTGAGTGCACGACGTGTCAGGCCTGAATCATGTAAACGATTGAGCAGTGAATCAAAAAGCGCACTCGCCGCTGTCAACTGCGCCCCACTGTGGGCCACGCGTTCAAGGGCCATGACTGACGGGGGTGTAGTTTGCCGCGCAAGTGCCTGGAGGTGGAGTTCATAGGCGCCCTCAGCGCAGCCCAGCAGTGGGCCTATGATCGAGGTCGTGATGAAGGGCATGATGGGGACGCTGTACAGGTAATCACTCGCGGTTCCCGTTGGTCGTGGGCCGAACACTTCGTGCAGTGGGAAAACCTCGTGATGAGGCACCAGTAACCCGGGCGTCATTACGTCATGAGAGCCCGTGGCACGCATGCCCATGGAGTCCCAAGAGTCGAGGACAGCAATCTCTTTTTTCGAGACTACAACCAGGAAACGAGTGCTGGCGTCTGCCGTGGGATGGTTGGGGCACTGGGCATTGAGGATCAACCACGTTGCATGTTCGATGCCGGAGCTGAAACGCCAGCGACCACTGACACGCATACCTTCAGGCTCAAACGACAATTTACAGCCTGGCCCCACTGATGCGGATGCAAACAGCTGGGGCGTACCGTCATCGTAGAGCTTCGCTTCAACCGATGGGTTCAGCCGCGCAGCGATAGCGGCATGCCCGCCCACCAAGCTGATCAACCAGCCTGTCGATGCACAAGCTCTGGCGGCAGTTCTTGATGATCTCACCAGCGCTGGCCAGCCCGGCACGCCTGGTTGGGCTCGACGTGGGCACACCAAGTCCAACAAGCCGCTTGAGCGCAACTCACCCAATGTTTCATCACTCAATCTACGGTTTTTATCCGCAAGGGCGGCCCGCTCGCGCCACCTTGATAGATAGGCATCAGGCATTAGGTACTTCCTTTTCCGAATGTTTACCAAGTGCCACCTGTTCAAAGCAAAAGCTGCTGGGTTGATTTACCGGGCCTAGCAGTTCGATGAAGTGCTCGATATGGGCGTGATCGTCTGATGCGACGAATTCGCAGAAATTGGTGCTATTCCATAACAGCACTACGTACTTGAACTGTCGCTGGAGGGCTGCAACCAAAACATTCATGAGTACTTGCCCGTTTTCCATTTGCTCCAGCATTTGTTTGCGTTTCCACTCGATTTCCTCGGCGGTGAAATAGCGCGCTTTGAAGCCTTCATCCTTCAGCGCTTCTCGGCGCAGGAATTCCTGATGGTCGGCGTGATTGAGTTTTTCCAGAAAGAACGCCAGGCCACCTGGTTTAAGCAACGGCTTGATATGTTGTAACTGCAAATCGCGGTCCTGGGTGTAAAACTGGAATGCAGCGGTCTCGTAGAGATAATCAAACCCCTCGACAAATCGTTGATAGGGCGTCGAGTTGAACAACGAGGAGGTGACCTTGAAGAAAGAGTGTGGAAAGAACAGCGAATGTTCAGGGTTGGCAAATCGGTCAAAGGCGATCTGGTTGGCGCGATTAGGCGAGCAGGTCAGTGTCTGAATCAGCCCTTGGGAATGTGCCGCCAGTGCGCGGCCATTGCTACCGTCGAAGGCATCGATCTCAAAAAAACTGAAGCGTTGCTCTGAAGTTGTACGGCGTGCGTGGGAAAGCCTTGTCAGTGCTACGCCGATTCGAGCCATTTCCTCAAGAATGTAAGGGACGCTAGCCAGGAAATGCGAAAACAGCGGACCTGCGTTTGCGACTAATAGATCGTGGTAGGTGATGACAGCTGAGTCAACGATGGTATCGCGTATATGACTGGTCAGTGAGCGGGAGGGAACCTGCGCCGCGCCAGTGGCCAGACTGTGAAAATGCTCGGCCAGTTTTAACATTGGGCTGTTTTGTAATTCTGCATCGAGTGTGAAATTGTTCAGAGGGTTCATTTTATCGCTCCTTGATCTCAGCTACGTCTTTGCCAGAGGTTTTGCCTGAGTCGGTCTGGGGCAATCTATCCATGAATGCCCATTGCGCGGGGACCATATGCCAGTCCATGAGCTGTTTGCAGTGTTCATGCAACGCAGCTTCGCAACTTGAGTCGTAGCCACGTTCCAGCACTACACACGCCTTCGGTAAAAAACCGGCAGACTCATCGGCTACTGGCACCACAACCACTTGGGCGACAGCTGGGTGCGAGGCCAGGCACTGCTCTATTTCGCGTGGATTGACATTCCATATATTGCGCGCGAAGACATCGTCTTTACGCGCTATGTAATAGAGGAATCCTCGCTCATCCATTTTGAATAGGTCACCGGTACGATAAAGTTTTTCTTCGCCGAAAACATGATTTTTAATCGCGGCGCTAGTTGCTTCCGGCATTTTCCAATATTCCAGCATCAAGTAATCGCTGGTCACCCACAGTTCGCCGATAATGTTTGGTTGTAAAACCAGTTCACCCTGATCACTGATAATAAATGCCTTCACTCCCGGCAAAGGTTTGCCAACTGAAGTAGGGTGTTCATCAATGTCTTCAGGTGGCAAGTAGCTGACACGTTTACATTCAGTCATTCCGTAATTAGAGTAAATCGAAATATCCGGCAGGGCAGCACGAATGCGCTTTATATGGCGGGAATACAGGGGCTGGCCACTGCTGGAAATATAGCGCAGCGCAGGCAACTGTCGTTGCCAATACTCTTTCATATTGGCCAGCAGGAAAAATATAGGGATGGTCTGAAGTAGCCATGTATTTCCCCGGCATACCACCTAGCGCAACTTTTAAACTCGCCAAATGATCAAAAAACAATCAATTCGACGAG
>NZ_LKBY01000150.1:0-10794 GCF_002699915.1 Pseudomonas sp. ICMP 8385
TCTGCGCTTGAATCCTTCGGTGTGAGAGCCTGGATTCTACCGGTGGCTGGCTCTCTGCCTCTCGTTTCAAGCGTTGCGCTTATTCTATGAATTCAGGGCGGCCAATGTGCCAATCGGTGAAGACTGCAAGATCAAAACGGTATCGATCAAGATGCCGCCGACGTTCAAAGTCGTCGAGTAAGTACCCGAATTTGTAGTGGTAATTGCATTGAAATTTGGCTGGAAAGGGAAGTTCTGCTGTTTCTCCGTGACCTCTCGATCATGGCCATTACCCCGGCGAAATGACTCGCCATACATGTGAGGAAAAATAATGAAAAGTTTGAAAACCCTCGTTTGTGTAAGTTCGTTTGCTTTGTGCTTTGGCGCGGCTTCGATGGCCAGTGCGGCGTCTTTTAGTCCAATTGGAGCGACGTTTGTTACAGGGGCGACTGGGAGCATTGAGGTTAAGTCGCCTTCTTCGTTCCAGAACCCGGTGACCTGTAAGGCTGTTTTTGAAGGCACGGTCCGTCCAGATGGCAAGGCGGATATCACCAAGGTCACCATCTCTCAAGGCACCAGCTCTCTGTGCGACCTGCCTCAGATCACTGGATTGCCTTGGTTGCTGGAGCCTCTCACTGCAACGACTGGCAAGGCTCACAACGTTGGCTACAAGATCGTCACTCCAGGCTTCCCACCGCCAACCAACTGCGGCCCTTCCTCCATTGACGTGCTGTTGTCATCGACACCGGCACCGTCTCCAAGTATCGCATTGACTGCGAACAATCAGCCGCTTTCTGGCAATTGCACCGTTGTGAAACTGAATGTTGGCGCTCTTGGGGTCACTATTATTCCTTAATGTAGGAACTGCTCCAAAAGGGCTGATCACCCAGTAAAGGCAGGCGCCTCGTCAGAGGCGCCTGTTGAAGAAAGTCTGATCGGTTTTATCGATTGAGACGAATAAAAACAATAAGGAGTGGGGCATGAATAATAAGAAACAACAGGCGCAAGTGTTCCTCAGCCTGGCATTGTTGAGTGGGCTGATGTTGACTGCCGGCTCGGTCCAGGCAGGCGGCTTCATGACTCCTACCGCTAACACTGCTGGCTGGGGTCGGGCGTTCGGTGGTGGTTCGATGTTCAAGAACGATCCGTCAGCGGCCTACAACAACCCGGCTGCCATGGCTTTCATTGACAAGACTATTTCGCAGTTCACCATCAACTACGCCAATATCGACATCAAATACAAAGGCTCGGCGTATGACTACGCTGGTAATCCGACGTCTACCACTGTCATGGATCCTACGACCGGGGAACTTGTCTCGTCGACCCCGCGTACTGGTGACGGCGGCCAAGGCGGGTTCGAGGCCTGGGTACCCACCGGCTTTATGGTGATCCCGATCAACGACCGTTTTGCCTTTGGCCTGAGCCAGGTGGTGCCCATGGGCGCCCGCACAACCTGGGATGAAGACTGGAAAGGCCGCGATTTTGCAGTGGATACCCGCATCGAAACCGTTGGCTTGACCGGCTCCCTGTCGTTCAAGGTCAATGATGAGTTTTCCATCGGTGGTGGTGCGATTCTTCAGCAC
Organism: Pseudomonas sp. ICMP 8385; assembly: GCF_002699915.1. Lineage (NCBI taxonomy): Bacteria > Pseudomonadati > Pseudomonadota > Gammaproteobacteria > Pseudomonadales > Pseudomonadaceae > Pseudomonas > Pseudomonas sp. ICMP 8385. The sequence continues at coordinate 1,563 of NZ_LKBY01000150.1, forward strand.
ACCAAAGGCTTTGTGAGCCAGAACGTCGACCTGTATGCCGCTGCTGCGCAGTCGCCGGATTTTGGTTTCATTCCATTTCCTGCAGGCCAGGGCTTCGCCTTGATGCGGGTCAAGGTCGACAATAACTCCCTGGGTTGGTTTGCGGGGATGACCTGGAAGCCCACGGCGCAGGACACCCTGGGCTTGAACTACCACGCCAAGATCAAGAACAAGCTGGAAGGCAAGTACAACATGTACGCCGATCCGGGCTCGGAAGCACTGATGACCACCCCGATGGTCGACGGTAAAACCCTGGTCGAACTGGCGTACCCTGGGCTCAAGCTGTATCCGGGCGGCGCCAATGCGTCCACGCAACTGGACATTCCTGCCAATGCGTCCCTGGACTGGGTACACGACTTCTCTGACCGCCTGACCCTGGGCGCCAGCGTGACCTGGACCCAATGGTCGTCCTTCGAGGCGCTGACCTTGAAGTCCAATGGCAGCACCATTGTGTCGATCCCGTACAAGTACAAGAACACCTGGATGTATTCGTTCGGCGGCGACTACAAACTCACGGATGATTTCACCGTGCGCGCCGGTGTGGCCTTCGACCAGACCCCAACCCGCAACTCCACCCGTGACCCGCGTATCCCGGATGGGGACCGCACCTTCGCTTCCCTGGGCTTTGGCTACAACATCCGCGCCATTCCTGGCCTGAGCATCGACGGCGCGTATTCCCGCCAGTTTGTGGAAACTGTCAAGCTCAAGACCAAGAACGTTGATCGTCTGGGCGCGGCGTCGCTGGATGGCAAGTCCGAGGCCAAGGGCGAAGTGGTCAGCCTGTCGGCCACCTACGCTTTCTGACCTGTTGTTGTATCTGCGTAGTCCCAGGGTAAACGTGTAGTCAGCGCATCTTTCTACTGCGTTTACCGGGTGCTGCACCGGTGGGTCGCCCACGCGACCCCTTGTGATTTCCTTCCCTTATTGGCATTTCGGCTGACGCGTTCGGCCGAGAATTATTTCGCAAACCAATTAAATAAAAATTTCAAAACAAAATTTGAATTTGGCTTTTCAAGTTTGTAGTGTGGTGATCAGTCGCAGGCCATACCGACCTGCTGATAGGCGTGCCGCGCCCTGAACAAGTAGAGGTATCTTGATGGTTATCTGGTTATTGGCGGGACTTGCTGCGGCGACTGCCCTGGCGTATCGACAAGCCGCAGCCACCCTGTGGCTGGGCGCTGGCCTGGTGTGGTGGGCGGCGGGTTATCTGTTCAATGTAGTCGCAGGGTTTGGCCTGGGCGTTGCCGCGCTGCTGGTGGTGGTGCCGGCGCTGCTGCTGAGCATCAAGCCCCTGCGCCGTACGTTGTTGACCAGCAAGGTCCTGGGTCTGTTTCGTACGATCATGCCGGCCATGTCCGACACTGAGCGCGCGGCTATCGAGTCTGGCACCGTGTGGTGGGACGCCGAGCTGTTCAGCGGCAAGCCCAATTGGCCGCGCCTGTTGCAAGCCGCGCCGGCGCGCTTGAGCGCCGAAGAGCAGGAGTTCCTCGACAACGAAGTGGAAACCCTCTGCGACATGGCCAATGACTGGGAAACCACCCAGGTCTGGCAGGACCTGTCGCCCGAAGGCTGGCAGTACACCAAGGATGCCGGCTTCCTCGGCATGATCATTCCCAAGCAATACGGCGGCAAAGGCTTCTCCCACTATGCCCACTCGCAAGTGGTGATGAAACTGTCGACCCGTTGCTCGGCGGCGGCGATTTCGGTGATGGTCCCCAACTCCCTGGGCCCGGCCGAGCTGTTGCTGCATTACGGCACCGACGCCCAGCGCAATTACTACCTACCGCGCCTGGCCCGTGGCGAAGACATTCCGTGTTTTGCCCTGACCAGCCCCTATGCCGGTTCCGATGCCGGGGCGATTCCCGACCTGGGCATCGTCTGCAAGGGTATGCATGAAGGCCAGCAAGTGCTGGGTTTCAACGTGACCTGGGACAAGCGCTATATCACCCTCGGCCCCATTGCCACGGTGCTGGGCCTGGCCTTTCGCGCCGAAGACCCGGACGGCCTGCTGGGCCAGCCCGGTTCGCTGGGCATCACCTGCGCGTTGATCCCCACCTCCCATCCCGGGGTGAACAGCGGTCGCCGTCACTGGCCCCTCAATGCGGTGTTCCAGAACGGCCCGACCACCGGCAAGGACGTGTTTATCCCCCTGGAATGGGTGATCGGCGGCCGCGAACAAGTGGGCAACGGCTGGCGCATGCTGATGGAATGCCTGGCGGCCGGGCGGGCGATTTCCTTGCCGTCGGCCAACGTTGGCCTGGGCAAGGTGGCGGTACGCGGCACCACGGCCTATGCGGCGATGCGCAAGCAGTTCGGCCTGCCGATCGGCAAGTTTGAAGGGGTGCAGGCGCCGTTGGCGCGCATGGCCGGGCACCTGTATGCCTGCGATGCGGTGCGCAAGGTCTCGGTGGCGTCGTTGGATGTCGGCGAGAAGCCCTCGGTGATCTCGGCGATTGCCAAATACCACGTCACCGAGCGTGCGCGGATCATCGTCAACGACGGCATGGATATCGTCGCCGGCAAGGGCATTTGCATGGGGCCCAACAACTTTCTGGCCCGCGCCTACCAGCAAAGCCCCATCGCGATCACGGTGGAAGGCGCGAATATCATGACCCGCTGCCTGATCATCTACGGCCAGGGCCTGATCCGTTGCCATCCCTACGTGTTCCGTGAAATGGAAGCGGCGCGCAACCCCGACCCGCGCCAGGCGTTGCTGGCGTTCGACAGCGCCCTGTTTGGTCACCTGAGCTTTGTGCTGGCCAACACCGTGCGTGCGGCGGTGCATTCTTTTACAGGCGGGCGGCTGATTGGCGTGCCGGCCAAGACCGATCCTTCGCTTGCGTCCTACTACCGCCAGGCCAATCGGCTGTCGGTGGTGCTGGCGTTGATTTCCGATATCTCCATGGGCGTGCTGGGTGGGGCGCTCAAGCGCAAGGAAAGCATCACCGGGCGCCTGGGCGATATTCTTTCCCAGCTCTACATCCTGTCCTGCGTGCTTAAGCGCTTTGAGGATGATGGCCGGCCCCAGGCCGATCTGCCCTTGGTTCACTGGTCGGCCCAGGATGCGCTGTTGCGGGCCCATGAAGCCCTGGCCGAAGTGCTCGACAACTACCCCTCCAAGTCGGCGGCGGCAGTGATGCGTGGCTTGAGCTTCCCGTTGGGCATTCCCCAGCGCAAACCCTCCGACCGCCTGCTGGCCGAGGTGGCCGAATTGGTGCAGACCCCGGGCGAAAGCCGCGACCGTTTGCTGGCCAATTCCTATATCCCGCGCCCGGAAGTCGACAAGCTGGCCTATGGCGAGTTGGCGTTCCGCCTGCTGCCCCAGGTGGAGTTGATCGAAGGGCGACTCAAGGCGGCCGTCAAGCAAGGCACCCTCGAACCGATGCCGATCAGCGCCACGGCCTTTACCACCTGGCGCATCAAGGCCCGGGCCCTGGATTTGATCAGCGCCGACGAAGACGCCTTGCTGGCGCGCTACGTGGAGTACGCCGACTACGGTATCCAGGTGGACGACTTCCCGCAGGACTTCGGGTTGCTGGAGGCCTTGCAAAAGCGCCAGCAGGCGTTGGAGCAAGCAGCCAAACCCAGCAGCAAAAAACGTGAAAACGCCCCGGTGAACTAAAGACCAACACGCTCACTGTAGGAGCTGGCTTGCCTGCGATGGCGGTGTATCAGATTGCATCTCTGGCACAGATACCCCGCCACCGCAGGAAAGCCAGCTCCCACAGGGGATTGGGTTTGCAAGGATTGATTTATGAGCGACAGCTACCTCTCTTTTGTTAATTCTGCCTGGGGCCGCCGCCTGGCCCAGGTTATCGGCTTGCCGCAACCCTTGCCCCTGCAACGCCACCGCAGCGGCCAGCCAGGCCTGGCCAACCCGGTGATCATCGCCGGGGCAGGGCGCCTGGCGGACGAGGTGCGGCGCCTCTTCAAGGCCACCGACACCGTGCCGGCCCAGGCCGCCACGCCCAAGGCGCCGTCCACGGTCAAGGTCCAGGGTGCGGTGTTCGATGCCAGTGCCGTGACCGACCTCAAGCAACTGGACGAACTCTACGCATTCTTCCATGCCAACGTCCGGCGCCTGGGGCAACACGCACGGGTGGTGGTGCTGGGCACCGCGCCCGAACACTGCCAGGACTTGCCCCAGGCTATCGCCCAGCGTGCCCTGGAAGGCCTGGTGCGATCCCTGGCCAAGGAGCTACGGCGGGCGATCACAGTGCAACTGATCTATGTCGCGCCGGGTGCCGAGCAGGCGTTGGACAGCAGCCTGCGCTTCTTCCTGTCGTGGCGTTCGGCCTATGTCTCGGGGCAGGTGGTGCGCCTGGAACAACCGGTGGATGGCGCCTGCGTCATCGACTGGGACAAGCCCTTCAGCGGCCGTCGCGCCCTGGTCACCGGCGCCTCCCGCGGCATCGGCCTGGCTATCGCCCAGGTCCTGGCCCGTGATGGCGCGCAGGTGGTGTGCGTGGATGTGCCGCAAGCGTTGCCCTCCCTGGAACAGGCGGCCAGCAGCGTCGGTGGCCACGCCTGGGCGCTGGACATCACCGCCGCCGATGCGGTGCAGCAGCTGCAGGCTTATGTGGCCGAGCACGGTGCGTTTGATGTGGTGGTGCATAACGCCGGGATCACCCGCGACAAGACCATTGCCAAGATGAGCGAAGCCGCCTGGCGCAGTGTGCTGGCGGTCAACCTCGAAGCGCCGTTGCACTTGAGTGAAGCCTTGTTGCAAGGGCAGGGGCTCAAGGCCGGTGGGCGGATTGTCTGTGTGTCGTCGATCTCCGGGATCGCCGGCAACCTGGGGCAGAGCAACTACGCCACCTCCAAGGCCGGGGTGATTGGCCTGGTGCAGGGCCTGGCGCCTGTGGCGGCAGCGCAGCAGGTCACGGTCAACGGTGTGGCGCCGGGGTTTATCGAGACCGGGATGACCGCGCAAATCCCGCTGCTGATTCGCGAGGCGGGGCGGCGCATGAATTCCCTGTCCCAGGGCGGGCAGCCGATTGATGTGGCCGAAACCATCGCCTGGCTGGCGCACCCGGCCTCGGGCGGGGTCAATGGCCAGGTGGTGCGCGTGTGCGGCCAAAGTCTGTTGGGAGCCTGAGCATGGACGACGTGACGCAGATTATCGACCCGCCACCGTCGCGCCAGCGCCTGCTGCTGGCCGGCCTGTTGGCGCTGCGCAAACCCAAGCTGCAAGGCGCTCCCACGTTGCCCCGGGAACGCCTGGTGCGCTCGGCGGTGGCGTTGAGCGCCAAGGAAATTGCCGCCTATGGCCGGGCCTGTGGCTTTCGGCGCGAGCAAGGGGTGCCGCTGTCCTATCCCCATGTGCTGGCGTTCCCCTTGCACTTGATGCTGCTGACGCGCCCGAGCTTCCCGTACCCGGCCAGCGGCATGGTGCATCTGGCCAATCGCATCCGCCAGCACCGGTGCCTGCAGGAAGGCCAGGCCCTGCGCCTGGAAGTGTTTGCCGAGCGCTGGGTGGCCCATGCCAAGGGCCAGGCCTTGAGCATCGCCACCCAGGCCTACAGTGCTGGCGAGTTGGTGTGGCACAGCGACAGCCTGTACCTGCGCCGGGATGTGGCCAATCCGGTGGGCGAGCCTTGGGGCGACAGCCTGGCATTGCCCGAAGAAGGCGTGCGGCGCACTCAGCGCTGGGTGTTACCGGCCGATCTGGGGCGGCGTTTTGCCAAGGTGTCGGGGGATTTCAACCCGATCCACACCTCGCTGATCGGCGCGCGGCTGTTCGGCTTTCGCCGGGCTATCGCCCATGGCATGTGGACCCTGGGCCGCGCCCTGGCCGCCCAGCAACCCCCAGGCGGGCTGGACGTGGCCGAGGCCCATTGCGAGTTCAAGCTGCCGATCTTCCTGCCCGGTCAGGTCGCCCTGTGGAATGCCCCGGCAGACGGCCCGCGCCGTGCGTTCGAGGTGCGCAACCCGGACGGTGACAAACCCCATATGCGTGGCCTGTTTATCTGGAATGAGAACCACCGATGAGTGACTACAGTTTCAACCCGGCCCCCACTCGCCGCGTGGCGATTGTCGGCGGCAACCGCATCCCGTTTGCCCGTTCCAACACGGTGTATGCCCACGACAGCAACCAGGATTTGCTGGTGGCCGCGCTGCAAGGCCTGGTGGACCGCTACAACCTCCACGGCCTGCGCCTGGGCGAGTTCGCCGCTGGCGCGGTGATCAAACACTCGCGGGACTTCAACCTGGCCCGTGAGTCGCTGCTGTCCACCACCCTGTCCGCCGAGACCCCGGCCTACGACCTGCAGCAAGCGTGCGGCACCGGCTTGGAGGCGGCGTTGCTGGTGGCCAATAAAATCGCCCTCGGCCAGATTGATGTGGGGGTTGCCGGGGGGGCCGATACCACCTCCGACGCGCCCATCGGCATCAACGAATCCCTGCGCCGCACGCTGCTGGCGGCCAACCGCGCCAAGGGCAGCGGCAACAAGTTGCGCAGCCTGTTGCAGGTGCGCCCCTCGATGTTTTTCAAGCCGCTGCTGCCGCGTAATGGCGAGCCGCGTACCGGCTTGTCCATGGGCGAGCACTGCGAAGAAATGGCCAAGCGCTGGCAGATCAAGCGCCTGGCCCAGGACGAACTGACCCTGACCAGCCACCAGCGCCTCGACGCGGCCTATAAAAACGGCTTCTTCGACGACCTGATCAGCCCCTATCGCGGCCTGTCCCGCGACAACAACCTGCGCGCCGATGCCAGCCTGGAGAAGCTCGCCAGCCTGTCCCCGGCCTACGATCGGCAGAACGGCACCCTCACGGCCGGTAACTCCACGCCGCTGACCGATGGCGCCTCGGTGGTGCTGCTGGCCAGCGAGGAGTGGGCCGCCGCTCGTGGCCTGCCGGTGCTGGCCTACCTGCGTACCGGCGAAACCGCGGCGGTGAACTTCGTCGATGGCAGCGAGGGCCTGCTAATGGCCCCGGCCTATGCCGTGCCCCGCATGCTGGCGCGTGAAGGCCTGGGTTTTGCCGACTTTGATTTGTTCGAGATCCACGAAGCCTTTGCCGCCCAGGTGCTGTGCACTCTCAAGGCCTGGGAAGACGCCGACTACTGCCGGGAGCGCCTGGGGCTGGACGCGCCGCTGGGGCCTATCGACCGCGCCAAAATGAACGTCAATGGCGGCTCGCTCGGCTGCGGTCATCCCTTTGCCGCCACCGGTGGCCGCCAGTTGGCGGCGCTGGCCAAGGCCATCCACCTGCGCGGTGGCGGGCGCGGTTTGATTTCCATCTGCGCCGCCGGCGGCCTGGGCATTACCGCCATCGTTGAAAAGTAGCCGTACAACAACAATAAGGAGACTGCGATGAATGCTGTAAGCCTGGACCAAACCGAACGTATCTGGCTGGACGCCTACCTGCCTGGCGTGCCCAGCGACATCGATGCCGGCATCGAGGAATACCCGTCGTTGCGCGAGGTCTTCCTCGAGCATTTGCACAAGTACCGCGACCGTGTGGCCTACGTCAGCATCGGCACCGAAATGACCTACGCCACCTGGCAGGCCCAGGGCCTCGCCTTTGCCGCCTGGCTGCAGGCCCAGGGCGTGCGCAAGGGCGATCGTGTGGCACTGATGATGCCCAACTGCTTGCAGTACCCGATCTGCCTGCTGGGCACCCTCCTTGTCGGGGCGGTGGTGGTCAACGTCAACCCGTTGTACACCGCCCATGAACTCAAGCACCTGCTCAAGGACAGCGGCGCCGAGACCGTGGTGATCTTCGAGAACTTCGCGCACACCCTGGAAAAAGTCGTGGCCGGCAGCACGGTCAAGCGCGTGGTCATCGCGGCCATCGGCGACCTGCTCGGCACCTTCAAGGGCGCGGCGATGAACTTCATCCTGCGCCGCGTGCAAAAACAGGTGCCAGCCTTCAACCTGCCGGGTGCGCTGCGCTTCAACCAGACGCTCAAGCAGGGCCGGGGCCTGACCCACACCCCGGTGCCGCTGGCGCGTGAAGAGCTGGCGTTCCTGCAATACACCGGCGGCACCACCGGCGATGCCAAGGGCGTGATGCTCAGCCACCGCAATATCATCGCCAACCTGTTGCAGGCCAAGGCCTGGGTGGGCGATCAACTGGACCAGAACCAGCAGGAAACCAACGTTACCTTGCTGCCGCTGTACCACATCTTTTCCCTGACCGTGAATTGCCTGATGTTCATGTGCCTGGGCGGGCGCAATATCCTGATCGCCAACCCACGGGATGTGAAACGGGTGCAGATGATCCTGCGCAAGGAGCGCTTCAACGGGATTGCCGGGGTCAATACCCTGTTCAACGGCTTGCTGGAGAACGCCGAGTTCCGCGCCCGGGACTTTTCCGACCTGCGCCTGGTGATCGCCGGCGGCATGGCCACCCACACAGCGGTGGCCAAGCGCTGGAAAGACGTCACCGGTTTGCCGATCATCGAAGGTTACGGCCTCACGGAATGCTCGCCGGTGGTGAGCATCAGCCCCATCGATATCTCACGCATGCGCGACATGGAATTTACCGGCAGCATCGGCGTGCCCTTGCCGTCGACCTGGGTGCGCTTTATCCGCGAGGACGGTGAACTCGCCGACATCGGTGAGCCGGGTGAGTTGCAGGTGCGTGGCCCGCAGGTGATGCAGGGCTACTGGAAGCGCCCCAAGGAAACCGCCGAGGTGCTGGACGCCGAGGGCTGGCTGTCGACCGGGGATATCGGGGTGATGAATGAACAGGGCTTTATCCGCCTGGTGGATCGCAAGAAGGACATGATCCTGGTGTCGGGCTTCAACGTGTACCCCAATGAAATCGAAGACGTGGTGGCCTTGCACCCGGGCGTCGCCGAAGTGGCGGCGATTGGTGTGGAAGATGGGGTGACCGGGGAAAAGGTGAAGATTGTGGTGGTGCGCCGCGACCCGACCCTGACCCAAGAGCAACTGCTGGCCCATTGCCGGGAATACTTGACGGGGTACAAGGTGCCCAAGTTTGTCGAGTTCCGCGTCGAAGAGTTGCCCAAGACCACGGTGGGCAAGGTCCTGCGCCGCGCATTGCGCTGACTTGATGCGGTCTAATGTGGGAGCGGGCTTGCCCGCGATGACAGAATGTCAGTCAATAAATGTGCTGACTGACAGCCCGCCATCGCGGGCAAGCCCTAATGCCAGTCAGTTAAGAAATTGACTTCTCCGCCAAGCAATAATAGAAACGGGCTCTGTTTTTATGAGTTCGTTTCATG
>NZ_LKBY01000151.1:0-10734 GCF_002699915.1 Pseudomonas sp. ICMP 8385
TCTCTGCCCCAGTGAGATCCCCTGTGGGAGCGGGCTTGCTCGCGATAGCGCCAGCCCAGCCAACATTTCTGGCGACTGACCCACCGCCATCGCAGGCAAGCCAGCTCCCACATTTGATCTGTGGTGGAGCCAAAATTCTCTGCCCCAGTGAGATCCCTGTGGGAGCGGGCTTGCTCGCGATAGCGCCAGCCCAGCCAACATTTCTGGCGACTGACCCACCGCCATCGCAGGCAAGCCAGCTCCCACATTTGATCTGTGGTGGAGCCAAAATTCTCTGCCCCAGTGAGATCCCCTGTGGGAGCGGGCTTGCTCGCGATAGCGCCAGCCCAGTCATTGTTGCTGGCGGCTGACCCACCGTTATCGCAGGCAAGCCAGCTCCCACATTTGATCTGTGGTGGGGCCAAAATTCTCTGCCCCAGTGAGATCCCCTGTGGGAGCGGGCTTGCTCGCGATAGCGGCAGTCCAGTCATTGTTGCTGGCGACTGACCCACCGCCATCGCAGGCAAGCCAGCTCCCACATTTGATCTGTGGTGGGGCCAAAATTCTCTGCCCCAGTGAGATCACCTGTGGGAGCTGGCTTGCCCGCGATAGCGGCAGTCCAGTCACTGTTGCTGGCGGCTGACCCAGCGCCATCGCAGGCAAGCCAGCTCCCACATTTGATTTGTGGTGGGGCCAAAATTCTCTGCCCCTGTGAGATCCCCTGTGGGAGCGGGCTTGCCCACGATAGCGCCAGCCCCGTCACTGTTTCTGGCGGCTGACCCACCGCCATCGCAGGCAAGCCAGCTCCCACATTTGATCTGTGGTGGGGCCAAAATTCTCTGCCCCAGTGAGATCCCATGTGGGAGCGGGCTTGCTCGCGATAGCGGCAGTCCCGTCACTGTTTCTGGCGGCTGACCCAGCGCCATCGCAGGCAAGCCAGCTCCCACATTTTAATCTCTATGGGCTTACGCGAGTTTTGCTTGCAGATGATCCAGATGCCGGGTCATCAAGCATGCTGCCGTACTCGCATCCCGTCGCTCCACCGCTTCGACAATCTCTGCCTGCTCAAGCCAGGCGCCGGTGAACGCCCCTTGTCGGGCAATGACCAGCGAGGTCAACGGCACCAGGCTATTGAGAAACTGCGCCAATGGCCGGTTGCCCGCAAGGGTCGCCAGCAACAGATGAAACTCGCCACATAGGCGAATGGCCGCACCTTGCTGGCCCTGCTCGACGCTCGCCCGCTGGCGGGCCAGCAGCTCACGCAAACGCCGCACCTGCCCGGGGGTGGCCTGTACGCACGCCAATTGCACCACGCTCACTTCCATCAAGCGCCGCGCCTCCAGGATATGTTGCACCTGCTCGGCATCCGGTGCCGCCACCTGGGCGCGCAGGTTGGGGCGCAGGATGATCACCTGCTGCTCGGCCAGGCGCGCCAGGACCCGGCGCAGCACGCTGCGGCTGACGCCAAACGCTTGGGCCAGGCCTTCTTCGGTAAAACGGCTGGTGGGCACGATGCGTTGTTCGAGGATGGCATCGAACAGCCGTGGGTAAAGGTCGTCCACCGACGGCCGCTTGCCGGGCACCAGGCGCATGGCGGGCGGGGCGGTGACAACGATAGGGCGTTGCAGGGCGTGAGCGCTCATGGCCGGTCTCCAGGGTCAGTTGCCGAGATGGTCGTCGGGAATGTTCAGGGCCGTGCCCATGCGCTGGCCTTCGTTGAGGATATGGCGGCGCATTTCGGCGCTGGCCAGGGCGCTGTTCTTATTGCGGATCGCGCGCACCACGGCTTCGTTTTCCTGCAGGCGCTCGGCCAGGTGTTCGGGGGAGTTGCGCAACACCTGGGCGCTTTGCTTGAGGGCATTGCTGGTCTGCTGCACCACGTTCTGGAAGATCGGGTTGGAGGTCAGGGCGAACAGTTCTTCGTGGAAGGCGATGTAGGCGTTCATCCCCGCCTCACTGTCGTGGGCCTCCAGGGCTTCGCGCATGTCCATCAGGGTCAGGCGCAGTTGGCCGATCTCTTTGCTGGTGATGGACTGGGCCACCAGGCCGACGATAAACGGCTCCAGGGTGTAGCGCAGTTGCAGGATATCGGCGAGGCTGGCATCGGCCACGGCGTCATGGGCCTGGGGTTCGTTGACGTGGGTCTCCAGCACGACCACGCCTTTGCCGGGCATCGAGCGCACCAGGCCGAGGGTTTCCAGGACGATCACCGCTTCACGCAGGCTGGGGCGGCTGATGCCCAGTTGTTCCGCCAGTTCGCGCTGGCCGGGCAGCATTTCGCCACGCCGCCATTGACCTCGGGCCAGGGCGGCGCGCAGTTTTTCTACGACTGAATTGACGACGGTTGAGGTGCTGATCACGCCGTGGACTCCTTACTTTATTGAAACTGGCGATGCTTAAATGTGGGAGCAAGCCCACTCCCACATTCTATTTGTGTTGCTGCTCAGAACTCCTGGTGCGCCGGCAACACCGGCTTCTTGGCCTGGAACGCATACCCTTGCTGCCCGTCGAGCACCTTGTTGGCCCGCTCGATATCAATGTCCTTTTCCCAGCGGGCAATGGCCACGGTGGCGACGCAGTTGCCGATCAGGTTGGTCATCGCGCGGCCAATCCCCATGAACCAGTCCACCGCCAGTACCAGCACCAGGCCCACCACCGGGATGGCGGGGATGGCGGTCAGGGTGGCGGCCAGAATCACCAGGGCCGAGCCCGGTATGCCGTGGGCGCCCTTGGAGGTGATCAGCGACACCAGCAGGATGGTCAACAGGTCGGTCATCGACAACGGCGTACCGGTAGCGTTGGCGATAAACACAATGGCCAGGGTCAGGTAGATCGAGAAACCATCGAGGTTGAACGAGTAGCCGGTGGGGATCACCAGGCCGACGGTGGAACTGCCGATGCCCAGGTGCTCCAGTTTACGCATGATCTGTGGCAACACCGCATCGGACGAGGCGGTGCCCATCACGATCAGCAGCTCTTCACGCAGGTATTTGAGCAAAGGCAGCATGCGCAGGCCCGACAGGCGCATCACCGTGCCCAGGATCAGCGCGACGAAGGCCATGCAGGTCAGGTAGAACAAGCCCACCAGGCTGCCCAGGTGCTGCAGCGAATCCAGGCCGTAGGTGCTGGTGGTAAACGCGATGGCGCCGAAGACCCCGATGGGCGCCAGGCGCACAATCATGCCCATGATGCGGAAGATCACATGGCTCAGTTCGTTGATCAGTCGCGAAATGCCCGAGGCCGCTTCCCCCACCAGGTTCAGCGCGCTGCCAAACAGCACCGAGAACAGCAGCACCTGCAACACGTTGTTGTCGGCAAACGCGCCGATCACCGAGTTGGGGATCAGGTCCATCAGGAACTGGCTGGTGCCCTTGATATGCTGGCCGCGATCCGCCAGTTCATTGAGGCCGGCGGAAGACAGCTGCTCCAGGTGGATATTGGCGCCGCTGCCGATCCCGGTACTGAAGGCCAGCACCAGCCCGAGGACCAGGGCGATGGTGGTGAGGATTTCAAAGTAGATCACCGACTTGAGGCCGATGCGCCCGACTTTCTTTAGGTCGCCGGCACCGGAAATGCCGCTGACCACCACGCAGAACACGATCAGGCCGATCAGCATCTTGATCAGCTTGATAAAGCCGTCACCCAGGGGTTTGAGCTGTGAGGAGAATTCGGGAAGGGCCAAGCCGCAAGCGATGCCGAGCATCAGACCTATGACGACTTGCAGGAAAATCGAACGCGAGCACCATCTGAGCATGGGGAGGATCTCTATTCGGTGCCCTGGTGGGTCCAGGGCTTAATTGTTGTGGTCTTACCGGTAAGTCCAGTGCGTGGCCAGTCTACGCTTGTGTTTTTGCAAACTACAAGGGGCTGCGGGGGTGTTTATGCCTTCCGGTCTTACCAGTTGCTCGGTAAGCGTGATGCTTGAGCGGTTGGCGGCTTGTAAAATTTTTCGCTTATCATCCCCGGCTTGGCCGCTGAGGTGATGCATGGATAAGCCAGGACTGACAACCGATGAAGCGGGGCTGACCCGTTGTACATGGCGTACGGCTGCTGCCGAGTACCCCGATTACCACGATCACGAGTGGGGCGTGCCGGTTGCCGATGATCGTGCGCTGTACGAGAAGATCTGCCTGGAGGGCTTCCAGGCCGGTCTGGCGTGGATCACCATCCTGCGTAAGCGCGAGCATTTTCGCCGGGCGTTTGCCGGCTTTGATTTTCGCCGGGTGGCGCAGTACACCGAGGAGGATATCCAGCGCTTGATGGCCGACCCGGAGATTGTGCGCAATCGGGCGAAAATCGTCTCGACCATCAACAATGCGCGCCGGGCCTGTGAGCTGGTGGATGAACACGGCTCGCTGGCGGCGTGGCTGTGGGCGTTCGAGCCGGCGGCCGGCGAGCGTCCGGCCGTGGTGGATCTGGCCTATTGGACGGGTAACCCGACATCGCCGGCCTCGGTGCGCCTGTCCAAGGCCTTGAAAAAGCGCGGTTGGACCTTTGTCGGGCCGACGACGATGTATGCGTTCATGCAGGCGATGGGGATGGTCAATGACCATCTTGAAGGTTGCCTCTGTCGGCCGCAAATTGAGGACCTGCGGCGTCACTTCAAGCGCCCCTGAACGCTTCCTCAGCCCATCTGCTGCAGAATATCGCGCACCTTGTCCAGGGACGGGTCGATATCCAGGGTTTCGATGGCGCCGAAGCCGATGATCAGGCCACTGCGCACCGGCGACTCATGGAAAAACACATCCAGTGGATACAGCCCGACTTCCACCTGGCGCGCCCGTTCGATCAGCAAGGGGATATTTACGGGCACTTTGCACAGCGCCGCCAGGTGGAACCCGGCCACGCTGGGCACGGCCTCGAACCAGGGCGACAGGTCGCCGGCCAGGCGGCTGAGGATGCGCTCGCGGCGGGTGGTGTAGACGGCGTGACAACGCCGGATATGCTTGAGCAGGTAGCCTTCGCTGATGAACTTGGCCAGGGCCCATTGCGGCAGTGTCGAGGTGTGCTGGTCGCTCAATTGCTTGGCCTTGAGCACTGCCCCGCGGATGGCCGGGGGTAGCACCGCATAGCCCAGGCGCAGCTCGGGCAGCAGGGTCTTGGAGAAGGTCCCGACATAGGCGACGATGCCCCGGGTGTCCATGCTTTGCAGGGCGTCGGTGGGGCGGCCTTCATAGCGGAACTCACTGTCGTAGTCGTCCTCGATCACAATCGCGCCCAGCGCCAGTGCACGTTCCAGCAGGGCGACGCGACGCGGCAGGCTCATCGGGATGCCCAGGGGGAACTGGTGGGAGGGGGTGACGTAGATCAGCCGTGTGCCCTCGGGAATCAACGCGACCTGGATCCCCTGGTCGTCCAGCGGCACGCCGGCCACCGTGGCGCCCATGGCTTCAAACATCAAGCGTGCGGGGGCGTAGCCGGGGTCTTCCATGGCCACGATGCTGCCGGGTTCCAGCACCACGCGGGCGATCAGGTCCAGGGCCTGTTGCGCACCGTTGCACACCACAATGTCGTCATCCCGGCAGTTGACCCCACGGGAAAACGCGATGTGCCCGGCAATCCCATGGCGCAAGGCCGGCAGCCCTTCGGGCTGGCCATAGAACCCACTGTTGCGGGCGATGCGGCGCAGGGCGTCCTGGGTACAGCGCCGCCATTCGTCCTGGGGGAACAGGCTACGGGTGGTGGCGCCGCCGATGAATTCGCAACGCAAGAGGCTGTCCCGCGTTGGATGGCGCATGGGCGAGGGCAGTGCCTGCCACTTGGCGAGGTTGGCGGCGCAGGCCAGGTCGGCTGCACTTTGCAGGCCCTGGGTGCGTGGCATATGGGTGTTGACGAACGTTCCGCGGCCGATCTTGCCGATCAGCAGGCCTTCATAGATCAGGGTGGTGTAGGTGTCGGATACAGTCTTGCGCGACACGCCCAGTTGCTCGGCCAGCAAGCGGCTGGGGGGTAATTGCGCGCCGGCGGCCAGGCGCCCTGAGTCAATGGCGTCGTGCAGTTGCTGGTAAAGCTGTTCGGCCAGGTCCTTGCGGCCCTGGATGACGATGTGCAGTTCCATGTTTCGTCCCGTGGCGGTCAATCCTGCCAAGGTTACTCGCATGTAAAGGCTGTGGGAGCGGGCTTGCTCGCGATAGCGGTGTATCAGTCAAAAAACCATCAACTGACCCGCTCCCACAGTGAGGTGGGGTCAGGAGAGGAAACCACCGTCCACATTCAGCGAAACGCCGGTGGTATAGGTTGAGGCATCGCTGGCCAGGTATAGCACTGCGCCGGCCATTTCGCTGGGGTCGGCTACGCGCTTGAGGGGGATTTGGGCCAGGGCCATGTTCAGGATCGATTCGTTCTTCACCAGCGCCGAGGCGAACTTAGTGTCGGTCAGGCCCGGCAGCAGGGCGTTGCAGCGGATGCCGAATGGCGCGCATTCCTTGGCAAACACCTTGGTCATATTGATCACGGCGGCCTTGGTCACCGAGTAGATGCCCTGGAAGTGCCCTGGAGAAATGCCGTTGATCGAGGCTACGTTGATGATGCTGCCGCCGCCGTTTTCCCGCATCAGCTTGCCGGCTTCCACCGACATGAAGAAGTAGCCGCGGATGTTCACGTCGACGGTTTTCTGGAAGGCGCCGAGGTCGGTGTCCAGTACGTTGCAGAACTGTGGGTTGGTGGCGGCGTTGTTGACCAGGATGTCCAGGCGCCCGAACTGCTGGCGAATGCCGGCAAACACCTCATTGATCTGCGTCATCTCGCCGATATGGCAGGCAATGGCCGTGGCCTTGCCGCCAGCGGCGATGATCGCGTCGGCCACAGGCTGGCAGCCGTCGATCTTGCGGCTCGACACAATCACATGGGCGCCTTGCTGGGCCAGCAGCTTGGCAATGGCCTCACCAATGCCACGGCTGGCGCCGGAGACAAAAGCGATCTTGCCGTCGAGGTCGAACAGGTGGGTCTTGGACATGGTGGTTCCTTGTCGGGTCAGAGCGTGGATTGGTGGATGACCTTCAGGCTCATCTGCTCCAGCAGCGCGTTCATGTGAATGAACTGCGCGAAGCGTTTGTCCTGGGTCTGGCCATGGTAGAAGCGGTAGTAGATCTGCTGCACGATACCGGCCAGGCGGAACAGGCCGTAGGTGTAATAGAAGTCGAAATTGTCGATCTGGATGCCTGAGCGCTCGGCGTAATAGTCGACAAACTGACGGCGGGTGAGCATGCCGGGGGCATTGCTCGGCTGGCGGCGCATCAGTTGCACGGGCGCGGGGTCGGCGGCTTCGATCCAGTAGGCGAGGCTGTTGCCCAGGTCCATCAGCGGGTCGCCCAGGGTGGTCAGTTCCCAATCCAGCACGCCGATGATTTGCATCGGGTTGTCGGGGTCGAGGATCACATTGTCGAAGCGATAGTCGTTGTGCACGATGCTGGACGTGGGGTGGTCGGCGGGCATCTTGTCGTTGAGCCAGGCGCGCACGGCTGCCCATTTCGGGGCATCGGGGGTCAGGGCCTTTTCGTAGCGATCGCTCCAGCCGCGGATCTGCCGCGCCACGTAGCCTTCGGGCTTGCCCAGGTCGGCCAGGCCGCAGGCGGTGTAGTCCACCTGGTGCAGCTCGACGAACTTGTCGATAAAGCTCTTGCACAAGGCTTCGGTGCGCGTGGCGTCCAGGCCCAGCTCCGGCGGCAGGTCCGAGCGCAGGATGATGCCCTTGACCCGCTCCATCACATAGAACTCGGCGCCGATCACCGATTCGTCGGTGCAGTGCACGTAGGCCTTGGGGCAGTAGGGGAAGCCATCCTTGAGCTGGTTGAGGATGCGAAATTCCCGGCCCATGTCATGGGCCGACTTGGCCTTGTGGCCAAAGGGCGGGCGGCGCAGGACGAATTCCTGTTCGGGGTATTCCAGCAGGTAGGTCAGGTTGGAGGCACCGCCCGGGAACTGGCTGATTTTGGCGCTGCCACTCAGGCCAGGGATATGGGCCTTGAGGTAGGGGTCGATGAGGCTGGCATCCAGTTCTTCGCCGGGGCGGATCTGGGTGGATTGGTCATTGAGCGCCATGCTTATCCCTTCTGCTTATTCTTGAGGCCTTGGACTATTGGCTAATCTAATGCGCACAGCCAACCCGCCACAAGGCTGTGACGGCTTAATAGGCTAGCGTGTTGGACGACAATCAGCGTGCCTGATCGGTCATTTTTCGGGCGCAGGCAAGGCGACCGGTGTGAGTACCGGGCGCCCGGCGAAGTAGGCGAGCAGGTTGTCCGCCACCCGTTGCACGGTGTCGTGGGCCGCTTCCGGTGACAGCCCGGCCACATGGGGGGTGAGTACGGTGTTGCAGAGCCGCTTGAGGGCGTCGGGCACGTTGGGCTCATCATCGAACACATCCAGCGCCGCCCCGCCAATGCGCCGTTGTTCGAGGGCGCTGATCAGGTCGGCGGTAACGATCACGCTGCCACGGGCGATGTTCACCAAAAAACCGTTGGGGCCCAGGGCATCCAGGGCCTGGCGGTCGATCAGGTGACGGGTGCCAGGGCCGCCGGGGGTGGCAATGACCAGGAAATCCGAGGTGCGGGCCAGCTCCACCGGGGTGGCGCAGTAGGTGTAGTCCACATCGCTACGGGGTTGGCGGCTGTGGTAGCTGACTTGCATGTCAAACCCCAGCGCCGCGCGCCTGGCGATCGCCAGGCCGACCGCGCCCAGGCCGAGGATGCCCAGGTGTTTGCCGGACAGGGACGGGCGCATGACCTTGGGCCATTCGCTGCGTCGAACCGCGGCATCGGCCTGGGGAATGTCACGCACCATCGACAGCAGCAGCGCCATGGCGTGATCCGCCACCGACGGCGCATTGACCCCGGCACCGTTGGTCACCACGATCCCACGATTGCTGGCGGCCTGCAGGTCGACCTGCTCATAGCCCGCGCCGATCACGCAGATGATTTCCAGCAAGGGCAGGGCGGCGATCTCTTCGGCGTACAAGCCCAACGGGCCACGGGTCAGCACGGCCTGGATCCGCGCGCCATGGGTCTTGATAGCCTGGCTGCGCTCGGCGGGCGTTGGGGCCAGGATTACATGAAAGCCATTGCTTTCGATGATCGGCAGGTAGTCATTGATGGTTTCAACCAGGACCAGAACAGTGGCGGGCATGGGGCGGCTCTTGTTGTGGGGTTTGATACCTGGATTATGCGGCATTTTCTGGCGTGCGAAATGCCTGCGGGTGAAAGATCCTCCCCGGACGGAAGGCCTTGGCGTGGGGGATGCCAGCGTCTGCGCAGGCTGAAGACGCTGGGCATCGACGCGGGCGTTATTGGGCCTGTCGCACCTTGTTCTGTTCTGCCTGGGCGATTTCCTTGAAATCATAGGTCGGGAAAAACTCGGTCCTGTAGGTTCCCCATGCGGTGTTTTCCAATGCCAGGTTGACCGCTGACAGGCGAGAGGCAGGCAGGCGCAGGACGATGACTTGTCCGATACCCATGGTGATGTTCCAACTGACAACCTCTACCCCTGCCGGTGGAAATACTTTATAGAATTCCTGTTTGGCAAGTTGTGCCCTTAGTTCGCTTAATGGGCGGGACTGATCATGTTTTAGAAATACGGTCAGCATGACTGCGTTGTCGGGAGTGGCAACAGGTTCCTTGGCTATCGGCTGTGCACCGGCACCGCTCGAAATAAGGGCGGATAACCATACGGTAGATATCAGTAAAGACTTGAGTTGGGTTTTCATAGGCGGGCGTCTTTTTGTTGGTTTTATGAATGTTGTATGGGGTGTTAATAAAAGTTAGTGGGAAGTGGAGGTTTTGATCGGCCCTTTGTAAGGCGCGTGAACAACATAGATACGCACGGTTTCATTGGTTTCGAGCATGTCGCGAGGAACCTCCCGCGAGTAGGTGAACTCTTCGTTGTTCAAGACCTCCAGTCGGCGCACCACGCTTCTGATCGGGCCTTTGTCGGGCACCAGGATATGGTTTTTCCGGTCGCCCGTGACCAGGAAATAACCGCCGCCGCCATGCTCATACTTTGACAGCCCCGTGTCGGCATAGAAGAACTCATAGCGATTGCGCTCCGGGTCCCACATGGAGATGCCCACCACCCCCGGGTACTTGTCCTTGACGTCTACGTGGGGGGCGCCCTCGATATAGACCTTGGTGGTCAACCACTGAGGGGAGGAGGCCAATGCGCGGATATCGGACGTTGCCCATTGTGCCTGGCTGGTAAGCGGGCTGAGCAATCCCGCGAGAAACAGGCCTGCAAAAACAGCATTGTATTTACGCATCAAATAACTCCGGTATGGAATTTTATTGGTTTTTGTTCTTGTTGTTGCCTGCATGGGCAGCGGGGGAAATATAGGTCTGATGAGAAGCGCTATCAATACCTGGGTATATGTTTGTAACAAATCCAGTGGTAATAAGTTAAAAGATAATTTTAATGTTGAGTATGAGGTTTTTGGAGGGTGTAGGTTAATTCCTACAATTAAGGCGAATGAGCTTACGTGGTTTAAATATTTATAAACCTCTTGTTTGAGTTTCGATTGTTGGCTGATTGGCCTTTAAGGCATGGGCAGAGGGCGACGAATCTATAGCGCAATAGATCCGTGCCCTGGGTAGATTGCAAACCCTTAGCCGATTCGCGGCGTGGGGATCATGGTGTTGCGAGGCTTGGGCGCGGCAGCATATTCAATGCCGTTAAGGATGGTCTGAAGTAGCCATGTATTTCCCCGGCATACCACCTAGCGCAACTTTTAAACTCGCCAAATGATCAAAAAACAATCAATTCGACGAG
>NZ_LKBY01000152.1:0-10017 GCF_002699915.1 Pseudomonas sp. ICMP 8385
CTCGTCGAATTGATTGTTTTTTGATCATTTGGCGAGTTTAAAAGTTGCGCTAGGTGGTATGCCGGGGAAATACATGGCTACTTCAGACCATCCCTAGCGCTCGATTCTAGGAGGGAAGTAGATTCTCTGATTCGCTGGCCTCATGGCGAGCCCAGCGCAAGGTAGCTATCGACATGAATTGCCTAATCGCCAGCGCTCCCCGTTCATTTCTGGCTTTCGAGCCAGGCAGGGTCAGTGCTGACTCTACCTTGGCACGACTCGCTTCGTACATTGCAAATGCGTTGAACTCAGAATCAAGCAGCACCAAGAGCACAGTATCGAAGGGTTGTCGTAGATCAATTGCCCCCATTCGGCCCGTAATCTTTCGTGGGTTGAGGATGCAGCGGCCCTTTATCTGGATTCTCGCGACGCCATCTTCCAGCGCCTCTGTAGCGTCGTAACCCGCCTGCCTTGCAGGATGTAGTAACAGGCCGAGTCTAGTAGCAGCTTCGTACTCTGCGACCTCGCCTGTTATGCCCAGCGGCTTGCCGGTCAGGCGATAGAAGCTACGTGCAAGCACCTTGGCTTCTTTCAAGATCTCTAGGATTTCATCCTGGATCAATGCAGCCTGGTGAGGTTCCTGGCCATGACTGAGTTCAGTCATCTGCAAATGCCTCGAGCGCAGCGAGCAGCTTGGCTAGCTCAGTCAGGTTGGCTGCAGTCACGATGTCATATTCTCCTCGACTACTCAGCCGATACACCTCTCGAGCCTTTTTGACACGTTCCAGCAGAGGGACGACTATGCCTGACGCCCTTTCCAGAAACTCGTTGATGTCAGCCCGTGTCTGAGGAATTTTGTAGCCTTTGGCCGCGCTTGTGATAATCACGTCCGAATCGCGAAGCTTGGCGATGCCGCTGGAGCGGATCCTCTGGTCGTTGATATCTCCGAAGCCGCTATCTTTTAGGTGGCCGACTATTTCTGCGGTTGGCACGTAGTCTTTGGTGACGAATTCGCTTTGGAATCTCAGGAACCGCAAGATGCTCAGCTGCAGGCGCTCATCCTCATTAGGGTGCTCACCAGCCCTTTCGCTAAAAAGGTCAGCCTGGCGGAGAGCTTCTTGGTGTACCTGGTAGTCTGCATACCCAGATTCATCCGCCGGCGGCGGCAGAAGAGACTGGTACTTGGATGGCCACTCAAGCATTCCAAGGGTCAGGCTTCGTAGAATCTTTTTGTAGGCAAGAACTGCTTCTTCCGATGCTTTCTCTTCGTAGATCTGAGCGACTGAGCCAGCAAAAAAATCTGCAACCTGAACCAAGACGTTGTCCTTACTGGCCATCGTCTGGAAGGCATCTTTATCGCCAAATAGGTCATCGACGAACCGTTCTGAAACGTAGCTTTTGAGGCTCTCCTGAAATTCCTGGCCACCATGCTCGTCTACGATCATCTGGAGGTCTGGGTATGCGCGGAACAAACGTTCATAGAGCAACCCATTCACATATTTTATGAATGAGGTCTTGAAACGAAGGCCACCGTCTTTGCGAATTTGGGACTTATCAACGACGGTGAAATAGAGCCTGAATGGCAGATCGGCTAGCTCGTTTAGGATCCGGGCACGGCGATCTGAATCCTTGGGCTTAAGATTGCTGGATTTGATCTCGCCCGTTTGAAAATGCCGCTCGCGGAGTGCTTCAGCTTGGGCATAAGCAGCCTCCAGGTCTTTCTCTGCCACTAGAATGGAGCAGACGATGAAGAAGCCCGAGCTTCCACCCTTTGACGTATCTAGGTCGGAATTCCCGGACTCATCCACGAAGGCATATGTTCTGTCCATGAGCTTGCTCCATCAACAACGTACTGAGCGCGGCGGGTCGCCCAATGACAAGGTGGCGAACTTAGTTCGTCGCAGTGGTAGTGCCTGGAGCGGGGCCTTCGCTGAACGTGTAGTTGATGACCACGTCATTTCGGATCAAGACGTCGAGGGTCTTCTGAGTGCCCGTAGTCGTCACCTTCATGGTGACCACGTAGCTTTGGGCATGCGCTGAGCCATTGGTGTAGGTGTAGATCCACTTCTCGTCAGTCTCGCTGACTGCGCTCTTAGCGTAGGGCTCACCAAACAGCGACTTCAACTCAGTAGTCGTCGTTTTACCTTTGGTGATGCTCGCTACACTGGCCGACGGAAAGTCTCGCCCTGCGGTGTAGTGGGACGTAGCGCAACCGCCAAGTGCGACACAGATCCCCATTACTGCGATGAGCTTTTTCATATCCATCCTTGATCGTAGGAAGCTCCAAATCTAGCTGGCATCGAGGCTAAAAGCCATCACCAAGGTGATCAGCTACTTTCGTGCATTCGCAGATAATGCTTTGCACATGTAGCAAGCCGAGCCAGGGCAAAGCCTCCTGAACTGCTCCGTCTGAGAAATCAGAAGCGGCGCAGAGCCTCGTTGGTTTGCTGCATAGCCCTGCAGCTCAAAAAAGCCTGATGCAGTTGTTGTCAGCAAATGAAAACGAGCGATTCCCTGCTCGGCGCCTATTGCTTCAATGACTCGAAGCACCTCAGCCCCAACCCCTTTCGATCTGTACGCCGGCTCTACGACCATGGAGCGCAGCAATCCATCTGTCCCATGCGTTTCAAACCCTCCCCATCCAACAGTCTCACCATTCCGTGAGAACTCAAAAAAGGTTCGGCCTGGAAGATCAATATCGTCTGCTGGAAGGTCAGCAGATTTCAGCGCATCGCGAAATCGCTGCGACTGCCCTCCGGCTATTTTCGTTGCCTGGATCATCATCTCCTTGCCCATCCCCTTATCTCCTTGGTGCCGCTTTGTAGGAACTGTCACGGCTCAAGCCGAAGCAGCAGCCATCATACTCGCTTTACCAAATATTCGCCAAAGCGTATATTCGATTTTCCATATGCATCGAGTTTAACCATGAGCCCTGCTATCAAAGTGCTTTTCGTGTGCGCTGCCAACTCAGCCCGCTCCCTGCTTGCAGAGGCTTTGCTGCGGCACACCGACCCGCGCTTCGAGGCCTTCAGCGCAGGATCTGAACCGTCTGAGGTTGATCCGCGCACGACTCAGGCATTGGAGGCAGTTGGAGTAGACGCAACGGGCCTGCGCAGCAAGTCCCTCAGCGAATTTCAAGCTGATCGATTCGATTACGTAATCACTCTTTGTGATAAATCCGCAAGCGAGTGCCTACCAATGCCCGGCGCAGGTGAAGTCATTGCATGGGATTTTCCTGACCCAGTAACTAGCGATGATCCTGGCGCATTTCGCCACTCGCTCCACGACATCCACGAGCGCATCAAGCTCTTCGTTTTGGTCAAGACCAAACACCTGGAGGATCTATGACAGAACCCTTGAACCCCACCACCTTATTCAAGTGCCTGGCGGATGACACCCGAGCAAAAATTTCGCTGCTTGTCGTGAGTGAAGGTGAGCTGTGTGTATGCGAGCTAACGGCAGCACTCGACCTGAGTCAGCCGAAGATTTCTCGTCATTTGGCGCTGCTGCGCTCTGCCGGTTTGTTGTTGGATCGTCGCCAAGGCCAATGGGTGTACTACCGACTGAATCCTGATTTGCCCGCGTGGGTGACTGCAGTTTTGAAGGAAGTGGTAGACGCCAATCAGCAATGGCTGGAAACCGAGGCTAAGCGCCTCTGCGGCATGAACGACCGTCCGATCAACCAAGCCGTGTGTAGCTGATTCACGCCCAACCGGATTAATGAAATGCTGATTGCCGTATTGATCTTTATCGCCACCATCGTCCTTGTCATCTGGCAGCCCAAGGGGCTGGGGGTGGGCTGGAGTGCGATGTTCGGTGCCATCGTGGCGTTGCTGGCAGGTGTCGTTACCCTTGCCGACATACCGGAGGTTTGGCGCATAGTCTGGAACGCTACCGGAACGTTCATCGCGGTCATTATTATTAGTCTGTTGCTTGATGAGGCAGGCTTCTTCAAATGGGCTGCGCTGCATGTCGCCCGATGGGGAGGCGGGAGCACCCGCAAGCTGTTCGCATTTATCGTCCTGCTGGGCGCAGCGGTGTCGGCCCTGTTCGCCAATGACGGAGCAGCATTGATCCTCACACCCATTGTGATCGCGATGTTGCTGGCGCTGCGTTTTTCTCCTGCTGCTACGTTGGCATTCGTTATGGCAGCCGGTTTTATCGCCGATACGGCGAGCTTACCGCTGGTGGTTTCCAACCTGGTCAACATCGTTTCTGCCGACTACTTCGATATCGGCTTCAACGAATATGCTTCGATCATGGTGCCGGTAAACATCGTCAGCGTGGCGGCGACGTTAGCCATGCTGCTGTGGTTTTTCCGCAAAGATTTACCAAAGACCTATGACCTCAACCAACTGGACAATCCGGACGAGGCAATCCACGACCGGGCCACTTTTGTAGCCGGTTGGTGGGTGCTGGCACTACTGCTGATCGGCTTCTTTGTCATTGAGCCATTGGGGGTGCCAATCAGCGCCATTGCAGCGGTCTGTGCATTCATTCTTTACGTCATCGCGGCTCGTGGTCACGCCATCAACACAAGCAAGGTGCTCAAAGAGGCGCCATGGCAGGTGGTGATTTTTTCTTTGGGTATGTACCTGGTTGTTTATGGCCTGAAGAACGCCGGCCTGACCGACCACATCGCGCAGATCCTGAACGTGTTCGCCGGTTATGGCGTTTGGGGCGCGTCCCTTGGTACAGGGCTGCTAACAGCGTTGCTGTCTTCGATCATGAACAACATGCCCACCGTTTTGGTAGGCGCCTTATCCATTCATGCCGCCGAAGTCGATGGTGTTGTCCAGCAAGCGATGGTTTACGCCAACATCATCGGCTGCGACCTGGGCCCGAAGATCACCCCAATTGGGAGCTTGGCAACTCTGTTGTGGCTGCACGTGCTCGCCCGGAAAAATATAACGATCAGCTGGGGTTACTACTTCAAGACCGGGATCGTGCTGACCGTGCCCATCCTCGTCGCCACATTGTCCGCCCTGGCACTGCGCCTCAGTTTTTGAATCAAGGAATCGTCTGATGAAAGTCTTGTTCATGTGCACCCACAACAGCTGCCGCAGCATTCTGTCCGAAGCGCTTTTCAACCACTTGGCGCCCGAGGGTGTAGAAGCCGTCAGCTCAGGAAGCTTTCCCAGTGGCCGGGTGAATCAACGGGCATTGCAAACGCTGGAGGCGGCGGGTATCTCTACGGCGGGCTTGAGCAGCAAGGCTTCGGATGCTTTTGAAGGCTCACCTCCAGACATCGTGATCACTGTCTGTGACCGGGCAGCGGGTGAGGCATGCCCAATCTTCTTTGGGCCAGCTTTGAAGGCGCATTGGGGTCTGGCCGACCCGTCTGACGCTAGCGGTTCGGAAGCCGAGATCACCGCAGCTTTTGAAACCACACTCGCCAAAATTCACGAGCGCGTGAGCGCATTTCTTGCGCTGCCACTGAAGACCATCAGCGCTGAACAGTTGAAAGCTGAACTGAACCGCATCGGTTCGCTTTAAAGATCAACCGAGGCGGCACCCAACCAGGCGCCGCCGTAGGAGTTTATATGCAAGACACATTGCCGAACGTACACGCCGACCTGATCGACATTCCGTCGCTGGAGCAACTGTCGCCTCGCACGCCTTCGCTCCATAAACCTCGCATTCTTCTGCTGTATGGATCAACGCGAGAGCGCTCATTCAGCCGGTTAGTCACGCAAGAGGCGGCACGCCTGCTGAATGAGTTTGGCGCTGAAACCAAGATCTTTGACCCATCGGGTCTGCCGCTTCCGGATGACGCTGCCGATACACATCCCAAGGTCGCTGAGCTGCGCGAGCTGATGCAATGGTCTGAGGGGCAGGTGTGGTGCTCCCCTGAGCGTCACGGTTCTATGAGTGCAGTATTCAAAGCCCAAATTGACTGGGTTCCGCTGGCGATAGGTGCTGTACGACCTACGCAAGGAAAGACCCTTGCAGTGATGCAGGTCTGCGGTGGCTCTCAATCTTTCAACGTGGTTAATCAGCTGCGCGTACTGGGCCGATGGATGCGGATGTTCACCATCCCAAACCAATCTTCGGTTGCCAAGGCATTTACCGAGTTCGACGAGGCAGGTCGTATGAAGCCGTCCTCGTACTACGACCGTCTCGTGGACGTGATGGAAGAGCTGATGAAGTTCACCCTACTGTTGCGGGATCGCCAGGATTATTTGGTTGATCGGTACTCCGAGCGTAAAGAGTCCGCCGAAGAGCTTTCCAAACGCGTCAACCAGCGCTCCATCTAACGTCAGTACGAGGAAGCGATATGAGCCAGATCACGATCTACCACAACCCCGAATGCGGCACCTCTCGCAACACCTTGGAGTTGATCCGTAACAGCGGGGAAGAACCGACGGTTATCGAGTATCTGAAGACCCCGCCTGATCGCACCACACTTGTCAGACTCATTGGGGATATGGGTATCGGAGTGCAGGCTCTTTTGCGTATCAAAGGCACTCCGTACGAGGAGCTGGGATTGGGCGATGCATCGCTGACTGACGAGCAGCTCATCGATGCCATGATGGCTCATCCTATCCTGATCAATCGCCCCATCGTCGTGACGCCGTTGGGCACACGCTTGTGTCGCCCGTCAGAGGCCGTTCTCGACCTTCTGCCTCAGGAGCAGAGCGGCAGTTTCGTCAAGGAAGACGGACAAGTCGTCATTGATGAGAATGGCAACAGGGTTTGATCCCACCCGAAGTACGTGGCCTTGGAGTCCCATTCGCACTCCACTTGGCCACCGTCTGCATTCGACCTAACCAGCAATTGCATCTCGTTTGACCTGCTCGCTTTGTCAACATCATAGCAAAGAGCGGCCAATAGCAGAGTCCTGATCATCCTGTTTCGCCCTTCCTCCTATCTGAAGCCAGTTTCGGCAAATAGCTGTTTATGAGCTTTCCGTCAAACGGCGCTTACATAGGTATAGGGGGTATACCTATGATGCGCGTATGCACAGTCAAAGGGGGTTCTCCCATGGGCCATATAGCTTCAAACAAAGACGATCTTCTCAAGCGCGTGAAACGCATCGCGGGGCAAATCCAAGCCGTTGAGCGTGCACTGGAATCGGATGCCGATTGCGCGAAAACATTGCATCTCGTAGCTGCCACACGTGGAGCTATCAACGGATTGATGGACGAAATTATTGAGGATCACGCCAGAGAGCATGTAGCGAGCCCAACGCTTAGCGATGAAGAGCGCAACAAGGGTGTCGAAGAGCTTCTTGAAGCCATTCGCCGCTATTCCAAGTGAAAAATCTAGGTACATGCTCATGAGCAGCAGCCACAACATCGAAATTAATCACGTACATGACCATGTGTTCCTCGGGTCAGCACACGAAGAAAATGCCAAACGTACCCTTTGGGTTGTGGCGCTAACGGTGGTGATGATGGTCGGCGAAATCGTCGCCGGCTATATCACTGGCTCGATGGCTCTACTCGCCGACGGCTTTCACATGGCAACCCATGCAGGCGCTTTGGGCATCGCTGCAGTTGCGTACAGTTACGCAAAACGCCACGCCTCCAGCAGTCGTTATAGCTTCGGTACGGGCAAGGTTGGAGACCTGGGTGGATTTGCATCGGCGCTCATTCTCGGCATGGTGTCCTTGGTAATCGCCGTAGAGTCGGTCATGCGTCTTTTGCAGCCGACGGAGGTTCAATTCGGAACCGCTACGCTCATTGCGATTGTGGGTTTGATCGTAAACATTGTGAGCGCGCTTCTGCTTGGCCACGGTCACAGTCATGGGCACGATCATGATCATCATGGGCACGGCGATAACAACCTGAAATCAGCTTACGTCCATGTGATAGCGGACGCTCTGACCTCCGTCCTGGCAATTGCAGCACTGCTCGCTGGCCGGTATCTCGGATGGGTGTGGCTGGATCCGGTAATGGGCATTGTGGGTGCCATAGTTATTGCGCGTTGGGCATGGAGTTTGATGGGCGTCACCTCGGCTGTACTGCTGGATCAAACTGATGAGCACGTTGCAGATGAAATCCGCGAGCTGGTTGAGAAGCCGGGTGATGCAACCATTACAGACCTGCATGTCTGGCGGGTCGGGCCAGAGGCGCATGCGGCTATTGTCAGCGTCCTCGGCGAATCCACTTTGAACGCTGAAAGCATTCGTGAACGACTGAAGCCTGTCCACGAAGTCAGCCACCTTACGGTCGAGTTTCGATTAGTTTGATTCACCGGCTCCCCAACCTCGACTTCATAGGAACTCCTAATGCCACTAGGGAAACGTGAGCTTGCGCGTATCGAACGTCGATTAATTACTACCCTCACCGAAGCGTGCGAAACAGCAAAAGGGGAGATCGAAGGATTTACGTGGCTCACTCACACCGCCGACCTGAATGCGTTGAGTGAAACCCTCAAGGTAGTCTGGGTGTTCGAAACACTGGCTGACAAGAAGCTCGCCCAGGCTATAGCGAAGGCGCGCATTGTTGAGTTGACCTCTATCGCGTTGAACGAGGCCGACATCGATCTGAACCTTTCAGACCGCTATGTCTGCTTTGACTCTGAGGAGGAGTGCCAGCGCACGCATGGTGGCAACTGGAAAAATCGCCTTGCTCAATCAGGCGCGACTAAAGGGGACTGACAATGGCTAAAGAAATCGAAAATCCCTGTATCTCGACTTGCCAGCTAAGTGGTGATCTCTGTGTGAGTTGCGGGCGCAGCAAGGAAGACATTAGAAAGTGGAAACGCATGAAGCGGCCTGAAAAAATGGCAGCTGTGCAAAGAGCGAACGTGCGATTGAAAGGGCTGAAAAAAGCGCAAGGTTAGTCACTTCCACAGGATGACCGTTGCCCGAGCTGTGCTCAAGCAGCTGCAAGGCCACCTCACTGCCGAAGTCTGATAGTCACAACGCACAGCGAGTGAACCTACTGCGATGCAACCTCAAGCTTGGGGAAAAGAATGGGTTCCAACGGAGGGGTTGCCTGACACAGCCCAAGCCTCCAGTAACCGACGTCGTGCCATTT
The DNA here is from genome assembly GCF_002699915.1 of Pseudomonas sp. ICMP 8385. NCBI lineage: Bacteria > Pseudomonadati > Pseudomonadota > Gammaproteobacteria > Pseudomonadales > Pseudomonadaceae > Pseudomonas > Pseudomonas sp. ICMP 8385. Next base: position 8,967 of record NZ_LKBY01000152.1, read on the forward strand.
TCCAAGCTTGAAGCCCACTTCTGGATACGTCCCAATGTGTACGAATCCTAGCGACTCGTGCAGACCGACACTTCCTTCATTGGGCTGCGCAATTCCGGCGTAAGCTGCGCGAAACCTCTGCTTTTCGAGAATCGGAAGCAAGGTTTCATAGAGTTCACGGCCAACGCCCTGCCGGCGAGCCGACTCGGCTATATACACCGTCACGTCCACAGCCCATCGGTAGGCCGGACGAGCGCGATGCTGGCTTGCGTAGGCATAGCCCTTGATCTCCCCACCTTCTTCGGCCACCAAGTAGGGATATGTCAAAAGCGTTGTCGCTATTCGCTGAGCGATTTCCTCAGCGCTTGGCGGAATCTCTTCGAACGAGATGGCCGTTGTCGAAACGATGGGGGCGTAAATGCGCTGGATGGCTACAGCGTCTGCTACCGTCGCCGTACGGATTTTCAAAGCCATGCAAGTCGTCCCTGATTCGAAAGCTGAACATTACCCTTTTTAGATCAGCCTTGGACATGGTCGAAATGTGAAGATGTTATGAGCGCCACCATTCGCCTGAGTAGTTCAGCTAGGCCTCTACATCGATCTGACTGATACGACCTCAACATATTTGTACTTCTTCCTTGCAGCCCTCACGGCCTCCTGCTCCGCAAGCAACGAGCTCAACGTATCAGCCTCGTGAATCAACTCGGTCATTTTCCCCTCAAACTCGTTCCCAACCCGGAGCGTGACCCGCAGCCTGGGCGTAAACGCCTTCGTCACTTTCTTCTTGGCTAGTGGAGCCTCTGCGGGCTTCGTGAAAACGATCTCTGGCACAGGCTCCAGCACTAGCGGAGTAGAAACTTGCTCCTTTGGCTGAGGCGTACCAAAAAGGGCACGACGCATTTCTTCTTCGGTTAATTCAGAGTTCATAGAGCATCTCAAAGGGGTGGCACTTCACTGGTAAAATTCTACAAGGATTGTATGCGTCCGGCCAACACACCTTCCTGACCCCGACGCCAAAGGCGATGGTGTCCACCTAATTTAAGTGGACACCATTTCTAGCCTTTTAAGCGGG
>NZ_LKBY01000153.1:0-9795 GCF_002699915.1 Pseudomonas sp. ICMP 8385
CTCGGCGTCGGCGAAGGTCATCTGCTTCATCGGGAAACTCGGTGGGTGGGGTCGCGGTATTTTGCCAAATCAGAAAGTCTTTTTCAGAGTTTCCCTAGAGGTATTTGGTGATTTGTTTGAACGCTTCCAACGGTGCGCGCTCGCCATTACCCAGTGCCGAAACGGTGTCCTCTAGACAGTGATCAATGTGATCCTGGATGAGCGTCCGCTTGGCTTGGCACACCGCTTTTTCTACAGCATGCAACTGCTGTGCGATGTCCACGCATTGGCGCCCCTCTTCGATCATGGTGATGATGCCTCGCAAATGACCGTCCGCCCGCTTGAGGCGCTTGATGATTGCCTCATGACTTTGGTGAGTGTGGGGATGGCTGTGTTCTTGTTCGTGTTCACTCATGACTTGAGGCTCAGGCTTCAATGAATTATGCTGGCATCCTATCCCCCCTAGGAGGATATAGTCAAACGTAAGAAAGCCCCATTCAACAGGTAGAAAACCGAACTCCATGTTCAGCAGGACACTGACAATAACGGTGGTAATCGCGCTTGCTCTCGCTATGTTGGTGGCTTGGGCCGGGCATACCTATTCGGTATCAGTGACGTCGACACAGCCAGCCTGGGAGATCACACAAGACGCCAATCATTCCCACGGCGAAGAGGCCTCATCCAGCTATTCAAGTCTTTCAGATCACTACCATTCGCCATTGACCCCTGATCATCAGCACGAGACGCCGCAACTCACTGCCGCGTTGATGCTGGCGACATCCCCTATGCTAGCCATCCGGGTCGATGCGCTTCGACACTCTGTTCCGCTGCCGCCGATATTTTTGATCGAGCGTCCACCCCGTCCTGCGTTCGCATCCTGACCATGGCCGCAATGCGGCCCACGATCACTGCAACGTAGGATTAATTCATGCATTCGTACTCAATGAGCGGTGTTGGCGCATTCTCTGCGCCCTCGCATCGCCCGCTATTACTGTTGTTTTTGTTTTTGGCGGCACTTTTCTTCGGCATGCCCGAAGCGATGGCGCATGCCGTCGCTGAAGGTGACAAGGGTTTCATCCAAGAAAGCACCGGAATCATGTTGTTGCCGTTCATCTATATGGGCGCCAAGCACATGATGACGGGCTACGATCACTTGCTGTTCCTGTTCGGAGTAATCTTCTTCCTCTACCGCCTGAAAGACGTGGGCCTCTACGTCACGCTGTTTGCGGTGGGACACTCGGTCACGCTGCTGCTTGGCGTACTTACAGAGGTCAGCATCAGCTCGTACATCATCGACGCCATCATTGGCTTCTCGGTGGTGTACAAGGCGCTCGACAACCTGGGCGCATTCCAGCGCTGGTTCGGTTTCCAACCCAACACCAAAGTGGCCACGCTGATCTTCGGCTTGCTCCACGGTTTTGGTCTGGCGACGAAGATCCAGGAGTACGAGATCTCGCCTGATGGCCTGATTCCGAACCTGATCGCCTTCAATGTTGGCGTTGAGATCGGTCAATTACTGGCCCTCAGCGCGATTCTCATCCTGATGGGGTACTGGCGTCGCACTGGTGGTTTTTGGCACCACGCCTATACCGCCAACGTCGCCATGATGAGTGCCGGGTTTCTGCTAATGGGTTACCAAATCACCGGCCTGTTTCTCTCCGCGTAAGGAATTCTGACCATGTTTAATACTCCGCTTCCAACTGTTAATGAATTGCCAAGCACTCGCAAACTGGTGCGCTCGACTGTCATTGCACTGCTGACTGCTGTCGGTCTGCTGGTGACTGTTGTCATGCCTTCGGAATACGCCGTTGATCCAACAGGTGTGGGCCGAGCATTAGGGCTAACCCAGATGGGCGAACTGAAGATCATCCTGGCCCAAGAGGCTTTGGCGGATGCAACTCCGCCGCAAGCATCAGCTCCAGCTCCAGCTATGCAGGTCGCGCAAGTCCAGCCTGTTGCGAAACCTGTTGCTCAGCCGGCACCCACGCCAACTTCAGCTTTGAAGACGAATCAAATGAGCGTCACGCTCAAGCCAGGTGAAGGGACGGAAATAAAGCTCGAAGTCTTGAAGGGCAAGTCTGTTAGCTACGAATGGACTGCGGTTGGTGGGCCTGTGAACTTCGATACCCATGGCGAACCCTACAACGGCGAGAAGGGTTACTTCCACAGCTACAGCAAGGGCAAGCAGGTCAAAAGTGACAAGGGTGAATTTACGGCCATTTTTGACGGCACCCATGGTTGGTTTTGGCGTAATCGCAGCAACAACGACGTGACCATTGCACTTAAAACCAACGGCGATTACTTGAGCGTCAAACAGTAATTCAAAACAGCGATGGCTGTCCTGCTGCCGATAATTCAGCGCTCAGCCAGCACCAGACCATTTATTTCATCCAAATTTTGAAGAGTCCTTCCATGAAAATCCCAACCACCCTGTTTCGTTCGATGCTCCTGATCTGCTTCTTCGGCCTGATGACGGCATGCGGCGGTGGTGAGAAAGGAGAAACCTCCGAGTCCGCTGCACACGGACACTCACACGAGTGACACCCTGAATAGAACAAGGCCGCAGTTGCGGCCTTGTTTGTTTCTACATCTCAACCTGCGTACCCAGTTCGATCACTCGGTTCAGCGGCAAGTTGAAATATTTAAGGTTGCTGTTGGCGTTCTTCAGCAGAAAAGCGAACAAGCCTTCTCGCCAACGAGCCATACCGATCCGCTTGGTCGGGATAACGGTCTCGCGGCTAAGGACGTAGGTCGTACGCATCGGACTGAAGTCCAGCTCACTCAAATGACAAACACTCAAGGCTGCGGGTACGTCAGGCTCCTCGATAAAGCCAAAGTGGAGACTGACTCGGAAGAACCCTTCGCCGTAAGCTTCAACCTCAAACCGTCGACCCTGGGCGACAAAGTCCCCATCGTATTACTACCTCAGGAGTGGCTCGCCGGAGCGCTTCCACAGACTCAAAGCGTCAAAGATGCTGCCCTGTATTACTTCCTTCCCCACTGCACTGAAAAGACAAATGAGCCAAACAGCATTGGCCTTTGGCAGCAAGTCTATGAGCGCATGGGACTGAATTTACAGGTTCAAGCGAGCGGGTGCTGCGGCATGTCTGGTACTTATGGGCATGAGACAAAAAACGCCGGTACTTCAGAGGTGATCTACAAGCAGTCTTGGGCGCCGCTCGTGCCCCTGGCCGGTTATTGGCTGACAGATATTCTTGCCGAAGCCAAGTGAAACGGCAAGATGGTGTGACCGTCTAGCATCCCCTGCAGGCGCTGCGCGCTGTTGTCAGGGATAATGCAGCCTGAGCTCATGCGCATCAGTAAACTTTTGCCTGAGACTCAGTAAATGACTCGGCAGTGGGCCCACTTCCGTCTGCTTTTCGGCCCGGACTCATCTCACGAAAAAACGTACGCCGATATTCAGACGGCGACGTGCCAAGATGAACGCCGAATTGCTGCCTCAAAGATAAGGGCGTTCCGAACCCTGCCTCACCCGCCACACACTCAATAGGCAAGTCAGTCGTCTCCAACAGCTCTTGCGCCCTGACAACGCGCTGGGCGTTTAACCATTTTGAGAATGTGCTTCCGGTGGCTTCCCTGAATCGCCGAGTAAATGTGCGCCGACTCATTCTCGCCCTGTCCGCCAGCACGTCGAGCGACAGATCACTCGAAAGGTTCACACGGGCCCACGTTAGAACATCAGACAGATGAGTCTCGCTGGACAGTTGTGGCACAGGATGCTCCACGTACTGAGCTTGGCCGCCCTGCCTGTGCGGCGGCGTCACCAGCATCTTCGCGGTGCGATTCGCCACCCCAGCGCCGAGTCTCTGGCGTACCAGGTGAAGGCAACAGTCGATAGCCGCTACGGTTCCTGCAGAGGTTATGATATTGCCATCACTAACATAAAGCACGTCGGGTCTGAAACGAACGGCGGGAAAACGTTGGGCAAACTTTTCTCGGCCTGCCCAGTGAGTGGTTGCTTCTCTCCCATCCAGTAGCCCTGCATCCCCTAGCACAAACGCGCCCAAGCACAGCCCTACGATGAGCTTACCCTGCGTGTGGGCGAGCTGCAGCGCGTTCACAAGTTGCGCAGATGCAGCGACCGATGGATCAGCCCACGCTGGAATGACGATTACATCAGAGGCCTCCATCAGCTCCAGGCCTTGAGCAACCGCTAAGTCGAGACCTTGGTCGCTAGTAACCATACCCGGCGTCTCTGCGAAGTAATTGACCTCATACTGAGGTTCACCAGGTGCGGACTGCGCCGTCCCCAGCACCATTCCCGGCACGGAAAGATGGAACAGGCTGACGCCGTCAAAAGCCAGAACAGCAACACGTATGGATTGCATCAGTGATCCTCGAGGTAGCTGTGTGGCTTGCATCGAGCGCGCACAGGAATATATGAGCAACGGTCAACGGTGATGCATCGCGTGGGCGGTATAAGCAACTGATCCCGTGGACTCGCGGACAAGGCTGATCGTTTGGCCCGATTATATCGAAATATGTCATTCAGGCCACTGTTGACCTTTATTGCATTGAGCAAGAATTGAGGCATCAATGTATTAACAGGATTCACCCCATGAACTTCAAAGCTCTTCCCCTCGTCCTTAGCATTGCTTGCGCGGCAGGGGCCACCACGGCATTCGCGGAAACAACTACGCCGAAGCCGTCTGATGCATCTCATAAAGTGGGTTTGCAGGAAATTCGTAACGCCACCGTAAAAATCTCCTACGGCGGCACCACCTTCCTGATCGACCCGATGCTTGCCAAGAAGGGAGCGTATCCAGGATTTGAAAATACCTATCGGAGCAACCTTCGCAATCCATTGGTTGATCTGACCGAGTCGCCCGAAAAAGTGATCTCTGGTGTTGACGCCGTCATCGTCACTCATACGCATCTTGACCACTGGGACGATGCCGCACAAAAAGCACTGCCGAAAGACATCCCTCTGTTCACGCAGCATGAGGACGATGCGAAGTTAATTCGCTCCCAAGGTTTCAGGAATGTGCGCGTACTGACTGACGAAGCTGAATTCGGCGGCGTCAAAATCACCAAGACCGGTGGTCAGCATGGCACCGACGAAATGTATGCAGTACCCGCTTTAGCGAAGCCTCTTGGCGAAGCAATGGGCGTCGTTTTTCAAGCTACAGGCTACAAGACCCTTTATCTAGCCGGTGACACTGTCTGGCGTAAAGAGGTCGACCAGACCATTGAGAAATATCATCCCGAAGTCATCGTACTGAATGCTGGGAAAGCAATGATGACCGGCTATACGGGATCGATCATCATGGGCGAGGAAGACGTTTTACGCGCCTCAAAGGCTGCGAAGGACGCGAAAATCGTCGCAGTGCACATGGATGCAATTAACCACATGTCCCTGAGTCGTGAAGAGCTGCGCACATACGTCAAGAAGCAAGGTATCGAGAGCCGGGTCGATATTCCGGAAGACGGCGCTTCACTGGAGTTCTGACTCAAACCTTTTAGGTTCGGAATAAGGCAGGTGCTCTACCTGCCGACCTGAGCCTTCACCACCAATCCCTATGCTCGGATAATTTGACCGGAGATCGTTCATGAAACGTGGCCTTGTAGTAGTTGATCTGCAAAACGAATACCTGCCCACTGGCAAGCTGCCTTTGACCGGCATCGACACCGCTGTCGAGAATGCTATCCGGGTGATCAGCCACTCCCGTGATAAGGGATTTCCTGTTTTCCACATACGACATGAGTCCGCTGAAGGTGCTCCGATCTTTGCAAAGGGATCCACTGGTGCGGAAATTCAACCAGATGTAGCTCCACAAGGTAATGAACCTGTAATCGTAAAAAAACACATCAACGCCTTCAGGGAAACTGATCTGAAGCAGCAGTTGGAAGCCGCTGATGTTCAGGAAATCGTAGTCATAGGCGCGATGAGCCACATGTGCATCGACGCAGTAGTACGTGCGGCGGTGGATATGGGTTATCCGGTTACTGTGCTGCACGATGCCTGCGCCACTTTGGATCTCACATTTGGTGGTGTAAACGTTCCAGCCGCTCATGCACATGCAACGATGATGGCAGCCTTTGAGTTCGGCTATGCCACCGTCAAATCGGTGGACGAGTACCTGTCGGTCTAACCGCGCAACGACTTAACTTTGCGGGGCCCCATGGGGCCATCGCTTTCATCATCAACGCACTAGCAATTTGGTGGTTTAGATTTACTTAACTTGACGGCGTAATAATTGGCTGAAGCATCGACAGAGCCAGGGCCACTTAAAATCAGTGGCCCTGGGTTCGGGAAGCTTTCACAGCTTTAGTGCCTTGTCCGCCGCGATGCCACCGGGGGTGAGCACCCCCGAATCCATCCAGACTTCAGAAGTCTTCCTTTTCTTCCCGGATGTCGACCTCGCCCATAGCCCCCAAATAGATCTTTCGACAGGGCAACTCGGTGATGAATCCGATTTCGAAAAGCATCCTGGGGATATCCCTAAACATGCTCGACACCTCCCATTTCTCAGTGAACGGCTTCATTGTCTCTGCAACGAATGAGTCTAGGTCGAAGTCCTGCGTTGCGACAAATGGCCCTGCGCGGGCGTACCCTTCGAAAATGCCGGATGATATGCAGATGACTTCTCCGGCCTTCACGATCATAACCCCACCTTATGATTGTTCATGGGGCTTCATGGCCAGGATAAACACGACCATTACTGCAACACTTGCGGGGTGAAATGGCGCATCCCCTGTGAAAGCCGCAGAAACTCCCGCAAGCTCGCACGCCCATTGCCGCGCTGAAACGTCGCGATTACGTACCGCGAGTTCACGGTTGTCAGTACCCAAAAACGGCCCTCGCGCTCCGCTTTAATCACGTCAGAAGTGCGGATCAAGTGCCCGTCGCCAAACCGCCCATACCGGTCTTTACGCTTGTGACCAAACACGACACCTAATCCAGCACGAGCCTTTATGGATACTCCGCAGAGATAGGCTGTTATCGGTTTGTCGAAGCCTTGCGCTTGTGCTTTTAGGATTCGTGCGAGATCGAAATCTGTATGTCGTTTTCCATGATAATCCACATCCAAAGTATTCAGCATAATTGTGCTCCTTTCGCAGCCCGTATGGGGTTACCAGGAAATCCGCACGAAACCATCTGCCCTGATATCGTGCGGGACTCTTGGAAAATTTCAGGCTGTACGAATCATGTTCACGTGATAGATCGGACGGACGTTGTTCAGTGCATCGCTGCTGAAGCCAGGTTGGTGAGAGCTGTGGTATTTGGAGCCGGTCTCCACCTCCAGCAGGCACACAACACACTCGTTTTGGTCTTCACCAAGCGTCACTTTGGTCAGTTTCTCCATTCGCCAAACTCCCGTGCCATTCATGTGGGCAGGTGTGACTACTTGCACCTCTGTGATGATCGTCTCAGCGTCTTGGGAAATCAGGAGTTGCTGAAGTCGAGGTTCGCTGTCGACCATCAGAACCGCCTCTGAAATTCGGCCCTTGGTCTTGGCCTGGACGGTTACGTGATACCAGTGATTACGAAGCACTTTGGATACCTGATGCCATTGGTACTGACCCTCACCGAACATGCCTGGTAGGCCCAGCATGTCGGCGTCGTGTGTTCTAAACATCGTATGTCCTTGGCCTGAAGGGGCTCCGATATAGAGCGCAGGTTAGAAGAGGGAGAAAACGTCTTTCAGGCTTGCGAGCTGTTCATGACCAGGGCCAATCAATACGTAAACAGAGTTTCTGGTCTCGAACGCAATACCGTCGTGGAGACCGGTGCACATGCTTGAACGAACCCAATCGCCGCGTTCGAAACGGCCTTGGCTGTCCTCGGCCACGTTGTGAGCAAACAGGATCATCGGGAGCTGGCCCGCTGCATGACATTTGAAGAGTTCGTCGCGGGTGACTTCAATGCGAAATATTGTCCAGTCGCGGACTAGGCAGTAAGGCTTTTTAGGAAAGCGTTCGACTGCTAAAGCTCGAGCTGCAGAGGTGCTCGACAGGCCCTCAAGTGGTGTCCGTGGCGCATTCATGAAGTCGGGTTCTTCGACGCTAGCCATAGGGCTTCCTTTCATTAATAACCGGGAAATTGACAATTCAATCCCGCTTGTTGTCGCTCGCACTCGAGCAGATGGCTCCCGCAAGCAAGGTGCTTAGCTCCGCTTACGGATGTATATGCATCGAAAAGCAGGCCTCAAAAACGCTGATGGCACCGTAATACGGATCATAGCCCGTGTTATGGTGCATCGCAATATGGCCTTATCCTCGATTTGCGTGGGGAAATGTCATGGAGGCCGCAGAAGCCCTAGCTGTAGTGGTGCGAGCACTGCGTAGAAAAAAAGGTCTTACGCAAGAAAACCTGATCACTATTGACCGTTCCTATTGGGGCCGAATTGAGCGTGGGGAGGTGAACATCACGATTGATGTGCTCATTCGTCTCGCAGCGCTGCTTGAGGTTGAGCCGGCCTCATTGATTCTCATGGCGACGTGTCTACAGTCCAACGAGCCGCTTAGGGAGGGGCTGAAGCGTTTGAATAAGCAACTAAATAGGATAAAAAAGGACAGCGTAGATATTGAGATGGAGTCGTTGGTAAGTGCAGGGAAGCTTCCTCCTGGTCGACCGGCGCGATCCGGAGCAGCGCAGAAAGCCGCAGAGGCAAATCGCCTGAACAGTGAGGGAGTGTCAGTGACTGAGATATCGGAAGCGTTGGGTCTGTCTAAAACTACTATTCGTAGGTATTTGACCAGCAAGTCCGAACAGGCCTGATTTTTGAATGACCAGCACCAGGCTGAAGATGCCTCAGGAAGGTATGCTGTGGAAGACAGCTTTAGCTCACCTTGGCCTCTTAGGACTTCATCACCCTTTCTTCAGATCGCTTTCGGTGAACATGCTAGCGATGATACGGGCGTCAAGAAGAGCGTGATGCGGAAGCGGAACCCCGTCACTTGTGGCATCCAGAGTGGTGCCGTCAGTGGGGTAATTCCGGACGTTCCTTGGCCATTTACCATCGTCATATGCGAGTTCGCAGAAAAGCTCCCAGTCGTACTGTGGAGCGTCTGTGACAATCTCCAGAACTTCGTCGAACGAGGCTAGGAAATCGAGCAGTGCACTTCTTGCCCCGATAGTAGGTTGTGCATTGCCACCGCCCCATAGCTGCGGAAGAACGATCTCTACGACGAAGTCGCTGCAATCTTCCTCTCGCCATGTGTCGACCAATTCCACGTAGAATTCGCGTCCATCCTCAGCTACCAGTGCGAGTGATATCAGCTTCGCTGTGGCTGAGAGCCGGGTAAACTCGCAATCAAGAAAGAGCCTCATGTTGGAACTCCGTTATGACTAGGGCTCGCCTGGATATGGCGCAGGAGGGTCAGTTATGGGAGATGGCCCTCGAGCATCTCGGCTCAGACGGACTCCTCCAAGCGGTCATAGAAATGTGGAGCCGCGCCGGGTGCCCGTCCAGACCAGTCGTTGAGCATCTATCCCACGACAAGGTTAGCCAAGAAGTCTTGAATATACTGAAAATTGCCCAGGAACGAGTCGGTGCCTTCGTACCGGGTCGAATTCGGGCTGCAGGCACAGTCACCTTATACGCTCGTCACGCCAGCAGCTTGGTTGATGGGCTCATCACATTGCTACCAAAGGCGCAGCTTTCGCGTGCCCTGCGAGGCTCATGTATTGAAATCGAACTGGGGATTTAACGTCCAAGCAGTTTCCCGATGGACGCCGGTCAGCAGCAATCCTTGGTATGCGTCCGGGCATCCCGCCTTGCGCAACTAAACCGGTTGCCATCTATGCGGCAGCAGCTCCGCAATCTCACTCGCCCGCTGCGTCGGCAGGCG
>NZ_LKBY01000154.1:0-9471 GCF_002699915.1 Pseudomonas sp. ICMP 8385
CTCGGCGTCGGCGAAGGTCATCTGCTTCATCGGGAAACTCGGTGGGTGGGGTCGCGGTATTTTGCCAAATCAGAAAGTCTTTTTCAGAGTTTCCCTAGGCGATAACCTGAATGGAATGGCTACTCGCTTTGGCGCCGCAATGGTCAGTACTGCGCTGGGTATGTTAGCGCGAGTTATTCATACCGGATTTCGTATCGATGCCAACGACGCGGTCAGAAGTGTTGAGGAGCGGGCGATTCACGCGGCCGAAAACCTCGCTATCTCTTTTGACAATAGCTTTCAGCAGCTCGAAGTGTTCCGGGATAAAGTCGATGTCGCTTCCCGAGAGGCGGTGCAGAGTGTGAAGGAGCAGGTCAAGGCGCTGTATGAGCACAATATCAACGCCACCGATGCTTACTTTGCCAATGCTACGCAGCAGAGCAATGAAGCCTTCTCGCTCATTTTGGAAAACACTCGGCAAGCCAGTGACCGATTGCTGATCACTATTAATGAACTGGCCGAAAAGAGCGCCGTCACGTTGCGTCAGATGGAAGATAATGCGTTGGATTTCGGCACGATGGCGCGTGATCGTGTAGAGCAAATGATCTTTCCAGATGACCTGTTCACCCGCAAGTTGGGTGGTCCAATCGATACCTTGGCAGGCACAACGGACAGCGTCAGTGAAGGTGTTGCATCCCTCGCCGAAGATGTCAAAACTGCCACCCGCCAAGTCACCACGGCCATACGCAATCTGAACGCCAAAACTCAGACTCTGGATGAGAACCTAGTCGCAGTCGGAGCCATTGTGACGAGCCAGGAGCGTCTGGTGAGTGCGATGAAACAGCAGAGCAAAGAGGTCATGGACAGCGTTGAGCGTGTGCAGAAAGAGTACCTGGATTCGCTGGACGACCAACAAGAGGAGTACCTCAACGAGATCAAGACTCGCCAGCAATCGGTTGAACGCATTGCAGACAAGCTGGAGGCCCTGAGCATTCGAATCGAAAACGCCGATACGGTAGAGCGACTGAGCACTGAAGTCACCGATGCCCTGAGAGGTGTACGTGAGGTCACTCAGACCAACCGAGACGTTTTGGCTGAGCGTCTTGAGCTCAGCTTGGCGCCGCTGATTCAGGCACTGGTTGAGAGTAATGAACGGCATCAGGGGGTCGCCGCGCGCATTGAGCAGCACAATCGTGCGATCGAAACTGCTTACATCCAGATGGATGCCCTGATCACTAAGATCGGCGACGTATCGATTGGGGAGATGGCCAGTCAACATGCAGAGCCTGCGCGTCCGGCTGATGCGAGAACCGCCTGATGAGCGGAAAGAACGATCAGGTTTTTCAGCTCTCGCTTACCGAAATCTTTATCATCGTCTGCTTTATTCTGTTGTTGCTAATGGGGTACCAGATTTTTAAGTTAACCCATAAAAATCAGGCGCTGAATGAGAAAGTGGCCGCCTTCCAGGATCTGGATATACGTGAAAAGGCGATCAGTACAGCGGCCGAGGCGTTGAAGGCACGTATGACCGCATTAGGTGTGCGTAAGCCTGATGAGATTATCAGCAAACTGATAGATGCCTCAAAAGCCAATGTAGAGCTGGATCGCTTGAAAGTGCTCTTGACCCAAAAAGATCAAGAGCTGACTGCTCTTGCAACCATCGAAAAAGCGTTGATGGAAGTGGCTGGCCAGAAGAAAGGTGATGACGCCAAGCAACTGATACTAGAAACCATAATGTCGTTTGAGCAGTTGAAAAAGCTGGTTGTCGATCCTGATGACGCAAGCGACGCGCAGCCTACCGATGTAGTGAAGCGTGTCGCGGCGTTAAAAGCCCAGGAAGACATGCTGGAGGCAGCTTTCGGGACAACAAATGATCAACTCCAGCAAACGATCAAGCATGCTGTGACCTTGGTTCAGGCAGAAAAAAGCGGCGTAAATCCGGTTGAGTTGCAGAAAGCGAATAAAGACTTACGGGGTCAAGTTCAGTTCCTGCAGAACCGCTTAAACAAGGGTCGCGGCGGCGACCTCCCACCGTGTTGGGTGAATGAGGTCACGGGCAAGCCGGAGATGTTCCTCACAGTCAAACTCAGTGAGAACAATCTCACATTCGAACCTGCCTGGCCGTCTGCTCGTCAGGAGGACGCGATGGCGCTGCCAGGTATTGGCGAGTTGATGTCCACTACCACCCGAACCTATGAAAGCTTTATTCAAGCGGCTAAACCGGTATCGGATTTGGGGTCACAAAAAGAGTGTAAGTACTACGTGCGTTTGGCTAGCCAGATTCAGGATGCAGTTACGTCTGATCGGCGCCGGTTGACAGTTGAGAATTTGTTTTACAAAGTGGAAGTCAGGCGGTAAGGGATTCACATTGGAAATGTCTTGGTGTTGTTCGGACAGGAGATCGTCCGAACACATCAACCTCGCAAGGTTTAGATTCAGCTCATCGACTGTCTCTGGGCAAAACAAACTGCGGTTGAAATATCGAGCGATATGGATGCGAAAGATTTTATAAGCAGCGTCTCTGGCAGCGCCCAATCCCATTTTTCGCGCAACATGTTCTCCACATCTGAGAGTATCGAGTTCAGATCGCTTGGATCCAGACTTCCCACATCCGTGAGCGCATTTTTTGTCTGATCAATGCTCGCGTCGATCTCTATAGCTAAGCCCGAATTATCACAAGGTAAACCTACATGATTGAGCAGCAGCCTTAGTGCATCATTAGCGTAATCCCCCAACCAACTGATCAAATAACATTTCCCACCCGACTCGATAAGGTACCGCTCACCAAGCCCCAATAAGGCAAAAGTTTTCCGGGCCTCATCGAGTAAAGCTTTAGCACCATGATCGATAAAAGGGCAGGGGCTGGAATCCGCCAAGACTGCTCGCATCTCCGCGCGTACGGCGTCATGTACCATTGCGCCCAAACCATCGAACTGTGGAGGAGCACCACCGCGTGCCGCTGAAACAATGATGACCTTGGCCTGCAGGTCAACATCACGCACCTGCCATCGACGGCCACCGAAGATTGAATCGCCCCGGGTTTCGTAGACACCTCCATGCCTTAAACTGAGGCCAATCAGGAGGTGCCATGAGCAACCCACGTTATCCCGAAGAATTCAAAATCCAAGCGGTCAATCAAGTGACCGAAAAGAAGCTGCCTGTCGCTGATGTGGCGGCGCGTCTTGGCGTGTCGACGCATAGCCTCTATGCCTGGATAAAGCGCTACAGCAAACCTCAGGCAGAACGGCAGCAAGACGATGATCAGCACGCTGAACTGCGTCGCCTGCGAGCCGAACTCAAGCGGGTCACTGAAGAGCGAGACATCTTAAAAAAGGCCGCCGCGTACTTTGCCAAGGAGTGCGGCTGAAGTACGCCTTTATCAAGCAGCGCGCGGGCGACTATTCCATTCGACGGCTTTGCCTGACGCTGAAAGTCCATCCCAGTGGTTATTACGCTTGGTTGTCTGAGCCGCAATCTGCACGCGCTAGAGACGACCAGCGATTGCTGGGTTTGATCAAGCACTCGTGGCTGGAGAGCGGCGGAGTTTATGGCTATCGCAAAATTCATGACGATCTGCGCGAGGTCGGTGAGGATTGTGGTCGGCATCGTGTGGCGAGGCTGATGCGTCTTGAAGGTCTGCGCTCTCAGACAGGGTATCGACGCCGCCCTGGCAAATACGGCGGTAAGCCAGCCGTCGCCTCACCCAATTTACTGAAACGCCAGTTTGATGTCGTAGAACCCAACAAAGTTTGGGTCACTGACATCACTTACATTCGTACGTATGAAGGCTGGCTGTATTTGGCGGTGGTGCTGGATCTGTTTTCCCGTCAGGTCGTTGGCTGGTCAATGAAGTCGCAGATGACCAGTGATTTGGCCATTGATGCGTTATTGATGGCGGTTTGGAGGCGAAAACCGAAACAAGAGGTGATGGTTCACTCCGACCAGGGCAGCCAGTACAGCAGCTCCGATTGGCGCAGTTTTTTGAAGGCAAACAATTTGGTTGCCAGCATGAGCCGCCGAGGCAATTGTCATGACAACGCCGTGGCTGAGAGCTTTTTCCAGCTTCTGAAACGGGAACGAATCAAGCGGAAAATCTACACCTCACGGCAAGATGCTCGTAGTGATGTGTTCGATTACATCGAGATGTTCTACAACCCAAAACGCCGCCATGGTTTCAACAATCAGCTGTCACCGGTAGAGTTTGAAAAACGTTACGCAATGAGCTTGCAAGGTGTCTAAAGAATCCGGGGCGATTCATTGGACAACGGAGCGTGGAGCATCACCGGTAGAGTTTGAAAAACGTTACGCAATGAGCTTGCAAGGTGTCTAAAGAATCCGGGGCGATTCATTGGACAACGGAGCGTGGAGCGCTTACCAGCAGGGCACGCAGTTCGATGAGCGTGCTTTCGGCCGTGCCGTGGATCTTCTTGGCGAAGACGCTGACTGGGTTGTCCTACCTGACATCGTGGCAGGTGGGATAGAGTCTCTGGATTTCAGCCTGCGCTGGCTGGATCGGCTGAAGGGATTTCCTCGAAGGTTGCTCATTGCTGTGCAGGATGGAATGGAGCCAGACGATGTGCGTGAGTTCCTGAGCCCATCCGTAGGGATATTTCTCGGAGGGAGCACCCCTTGGAAGCTGCAAACCATGGCTGCATGGGGTGTCCTTTCTCGTCGCCGCAACTGCTACTACCACGTTGGCCGGGTAAACAGCGCTCGACGGATCGGAATGTGCGCTGCCGCCAGTGCAAATTCCTTCGACGGGACCAGCGTGACACGCTTCGCCGACACGCTGCCTGCGCTCCATGCCGCACTATGCTATGCAGATTATCAGGGTGATCTTTTCTCTCTAGCCAAGGAGGACGTTGCGGCAACGCCATTCAATTGCTGTTGGCCGCTGCCTTCGAGACAGCACTGTTTTGATGGAGCCCACCATCATGAAGATGAGGTTATCTGAGCTTTCGCTGCCGTGGACATATCAGACGCCCAGTCCCGGAGATAACCAGGAACGATGAGCTTGTGACGAGCTCTCGATCCACCCGTGTAAAGGGCTGCAAAAGCCCTGCTCGCTGCAATTCGGTCGCCAGGCCCTACTTGACTGAGCAAGTCTGGAGCGAGCATCACTGCGTCGATTTCGGAATTGCGTGCGTCCATGACCCGGCCAAGCTGAAGCAGGGCTGTACCTGACACATCGAGGTTGAGTAACGATGCCTCGAACTCATATGAGCTATAGCCTTTGCTGAGCATCCGGTCGATGCGCTGAAAGCTACTATTTTTGCTGCCCATGTCCGCCCGGAGATCATCCCAGTGGGTGTATTTGAAGAGCGCGCTATGCTTTGGCCGTTCTTGATCATGGAACAGGCCTATGCAGTCGAGAATGAACCGGCGGAAGGTGTTGACTGCACCCGGTAGCAAACTGAAACGCGCGCCAGCGATGGCCAGGCGCTGAAACCACTCGAATAATCCCCACTCGGAATCTACGAGAATTGTCACAGCCCCAGTGGGAACCTCTGGCTTGTCGTAGTAAACAATCTTCGTCTCGATACCGTTGTTGCCCTCGATCGAGGCCAATTTCAGGATCGGGTGTTTGTCGATGAGGGGGTTTATGACTCCCTCGATTTGCCGGCCGGCGCGAATGGAGTGTGTGATCTCGTGCTTGCGGAGGGTGCTAGCACGCTGGTGGTAGCTCCCATCAAGGCGCTGGCATGCATCACCCAATGTAATCACGGGCTGAGTACAGCGGTCGAGAAATACCGAGAGTGGCCAGCTAAGGTCGTGCGCTTCGTCGACAATAATGTGGGTGAATTCTAGGCCTATCACTGCCTCATGAAGCAGGGTCATGTGCTTAATTCGGTGATACCCACGAAGCGGGAGCTGAAGGCGCGGATCGGTCGGCTCTATGGTCTGCTCCCACAATTTTTGCGCATACCCCACCAGCACCAATCGATCTACGGCATCAAGAGCAAGCCCCTTTGGGATGTGCTGCTCGGCTAACGCAAAATCAATGCTGTTGCAAAATGCGGCCACCATTCTTGCGCAGGCCGTGGCTACTTGAGCTGGGCTGAGCCTACTGATCCATCCGAAACCCAACCGTGACGCAATGTCTTCCGGGGTAACCTGGTGCCGAGCAGATGCCCGCTTACCTGGTCGGTAATAGCCGACACCTCGCTCGAGCACATAGTTGGCGAGATCTCCGAACGTCATTCCTCTCACGTTCGCGGCTCCGATTCGTTGCATCAATGCCTGGAGCTGGACCGCGGTGAAAGCCAGCACGAGTGGTCGGCTTGAGGAAAGCGAGTCCACTAAGCGTTCGATCATATGGGTCTTACCGGTACCAGCGAGGCCCTGGATATGAATGCTCTCATCGGGTTCGGCATGAATAATGCGGAATGTACGGCTCTGCTGATTCGACAGAGAAATTGTTTTTCCCGATGACGTCTCGAACGAATGCTTGAGCGGGTTGAGCTTCTGGGCGTGCGCAGCACGGAAATTGAAGTCCCAGATCCCACCGTTGAGGAATTGTTTTGCGTCCAACGTCTCCTCATCAAGGAAGCGAACACGCAGTCGAGGCATGAGCGCCAGCCCGCGCTCAAACAACTCTGGCTTAAATTTGCCTGCGATCAGATTAGAAAAAGTACCTGGTGGATGCGTGTGGCTCAGCTCTGTTCCAATCGAAATCAACTCGGCCAGGGCTTTCTCTACGAGCATTTCGCTTTTCGGTTTACCGTCCAGAGCCGGCAAATTCTGGAGGACTGCCACCGAAGCCACTTGGGGGACGTCCCACTGCCCCAACAGGACGCGAGCAGAAGTACTCGGATCAACCAAGGAATTGGCCTGGGAAGCCAGCAGCGGGATGTAAAGAACCGAATCGCTCACGCATTGTTCTCAATGGGATGCACGTCTACGAACGCCACCACCAGTAGCGCCAGTGGCAGGGCTTAGCTACCCAGTGTATGCCAGGTCGGCCAAACGTCACAGCATCTCACCGCCGGTACCAGTTGAGCTGGCAGCACCTAGCGGCCATGAGGATTTGGTTAGGCGGTCGCAGGTAGTCGAGATACCGACTAAAACTTTTCGCAGTCGGCGGGCCGAGTCTGTGCCATTAAGCAGCATTTGAGAGCGGCTGAGGTCGTTACTTTCTTCCCAGCCAATTCCTCTGGTATTTCCATCACCTGACTCATGATGGCCTCGCTTACCAAAGCATCGCCTTTCACTCAAGAGGAAATACCCATGGCAAAGCATGACGATGACAACCGCTCCAACCAACTGAATCCTACTAGCGACGCCTACTGGAGTTCCCGTGGCGAAGATGAGCGCCCGGTGGACTGGGAAGACCAAATAGCAGACTGATGTGCAACGGGAAGGGTCGACATCAACTCGACTCTTCCCGATCAGACCAGGGGCTGGCCTAGTAAATTTCGAGCCTTGCGGTACTCCTCTACATAGGAAAAAAAAACCGCCTCGATTAGCGACTCTGAGAAACGTCTCTTTTGCATTTCACCCAGCATATACCGACTGGTCTCAGCGAAATGAAAGCAGTAAACCAAGCCTGTGACCTCAGCCTGGGCCTCGCTTGCAGTTAGACCGCGTAAAACAGTCGCCTTGTGTGCGACCGCCGTGGCGAACGACAGCACGCTGTTGCGCTTGGGTCGCCCTTTCTCGCCAGAGAGCCAATCACGCAGCGTGTGTTGCCGGGAAGCAATCTCCGGGAATTCATTTTGATCGTAGTCGTGCTCGGCCCAGATCCGACCCAAGGAAGATGAAAGGGTATCGTCGGCTGGGCAACGGCACAGCACAGCGAAATATTTCAGGCAGAACTCAACTGCATTCGTCCAGCCTCCCGCTTTCTGCCTCACAGGAAGCAGATCCGCGAACAACATTTCGTTCTGTTTCCCCGCCCGAATCGTAAGCACCCATTGGGCCAAACTGCTGTCCACTATGTGCCAGGCGGCGAAGCGAAGCAGGAAACTAGCCAGGTCCGCTAGCCGATAATTGATGAAGTCAGAGCCCGCCACCACCTTGTCAGCATCGGACTCACAAGCCAGCAGTTGCAGCATACGCTCGGGGGAGCCTGGAGCACCCAACGTGTGCATCAGCGAGCTATTGGCCAGAGCTTCCAATCTGGCCCGGTTAGTAGGCATCGCTGGGAGAATTTTGCACATCAATTGCCATTCCGTTTCTAGCAAGCCCGCCCAGTAAGCGCTGCAAACTTCACTCTGGAAAGTGCGGTGAACAAGGACAATCCATTGGGCGTAAGGCTTCCAGAGGGCATCCTTCCGCAACGAGTCATGTAGCAGCCCATGGGAACTAGGGTTGGTCGCGAGTGTTTTAGTGAGTTTTAGGATCTGGCTTGGCCGCAACTGCATGGCAGCAGGCGGCTTGCTCATCCATTTGCTGAAGGTCTTCCAGGTCAACCAGCCAGGCTGATGATTTTGCTCATAGCATTGCTTGGGCAACTCAGGCATGCCGAGCACATCGAAGACGAATTCAAGTGGAGGGAAGAAGGTACAACCTTCGCGATAGGGTACTAGAGTCTCGCCCGGGCTGTTGATCAGGTCGAGAAGTTTCTCACTGGCTTGAGCATCCATGTTTTGCAAAGCTCCAGACGATTCGAATCCAATACATTATTGGCTGATACCAAATCGTAGAGTAGCGCAACTAGGGTGATCCGCGATGCGTATGGTTTGTCGGTAGAGCTTTCGCTTTGCCAATGTGGACGGCAGGCACCTACCAGTGTGCCGAGGGGAATATCTCTGTCTCGATTGCGAACGTCAAGTGTGATGCCGGATTTCGCCCTGCTGATTGAAATTTGAGCATCGCCGGGGGAGCGTTCCCCGTCAGCTGCGGCAGGGCTTTATCCACAGACTTACCCCCATTTTCAGGGGGTAAATATGATGGAGAAAGCACTGGGCAAGAAGACAGTATTCGTATTTCTCAGATCTAGTTTTTGAAAGGAATCACCGAAGCTTCTGCACTGGGCATGTCTTCTGGACAGCCACTACGGTACTCACTTAGCCCCCAGAGTGCTTGGTGCACCGCTGCGGGTGAGCAACCTTCACGAATAATTAGCGTCATCCCTTCGATAAAGACCAGTGCCTTCCTTTGCTCATCACTCATTTGCTGTACATGAGGATAACAAGCCAGAGCGCTCATCCTGTAACTATCGCTCAGTCCGTTTAAATCTGGCCATGGTACTAAAACTACCTGGTCAGTTCCTGGATTCCAGCACAGCATTCGATTTTTACAGCTCGCACTTGAATGCATTCAACTATCTCCAATACAAAGACGCATGTTTTTTTATCGA
The DNA here is from genome assembly GCF_002699915.1 of Pseudomonas sp. ICMP 8385. Classification (NCBI taxonomy): domain Bacteria; kingdom Pseudomonadati; phylum Pseudomonadota; class Gammaproteobacteria; order Pseudomonadales; family Pseudomonadaceae; genus Pseudomonas; species Pseudomonas sp. ICMP 8385. The sequence goes on from NZ_LKBY01000154.1 coordinate 9,281, forward strand.
TTCACCGACAACCAATATCTCCCCGTATTCGGGTTGCTCAGCAAATATACATGTTCCATACCTTCAAACGAGGTGTCCAACTTTTTGACGCCTTCACCTAAGGATGCTCCGATCAACTTGCTGCGCGGCGGCCGCAAGTCGTAATTTGCACGGCACGCAGCGCTATTTGCTCAAAACGACCTGATGCAGTG
>NZ_LKBY01000155.1:0-8807 GCF_002699915.1 Pseudomonas sp. ICMP 8385
AGAAATCCGCGGTAGGAAGCAAAGCGCGCAACTTTCTTCAGGTCGTGCGAGCCGTCACAGTCGAAGCTGTCCGGATAGCCGGCGCCCTTGGGGTCTTTGACCTTGAGCAGCTTGCCCGAATTGCTGAAGGTCCAGCCGTGGAACGAGCAGGTGTGGGTGGCCTTGTTTCCACTCCTAAAGCGACAGAGCGTGGCGCCGCGGTGACTGCAGGCATTGATGAAGGCATTGAGCTCACCATCTTTGTTGCGTGTGATGAATATCGGCTGCCGGCCCATCTGCGTGGTGTAGTAGTCGTTCTTCTCGGGAATCTGGCTCTCGTGGGCGAGATAAATCCAGTTACCCTCAAAGATGTGTTTCATCTCTAAATCGAACAGCCGAGGGTCGGTGAACATCTCGCGATAGTCGTTCTTCTCGGGAATCTGGCTCTCGTGGGCGAGATAAATCCAGTTACCCTCAAAGATGTGTTTCATCTCTAAATCGAACAGCCGAGGGTCGGTGAACATCTCGCGCTTGCAGCGGTAGATGCCCTCATTCTCATCTTCTTCAACGAGGCTATCAATATAGTCGAGACCCAGGTTCATTTTCGTGCCTCCATTATTATTGTTTCAGTTGCATAAAGCCTAAGAGCTAGGCCTTTCTAGAGATAGCCATTTTTTGCACTCCTGTATCCGTTTCTTGCAAGTCCTGAAAACTGCAGCCGATATAGCCCACAGGCCTCTCAGGAAACGAGCGGCAACAGGAAAACGACTATGGCAGTTCGCCCTTCGGTCGCGGTAGGGATGGCAGTTACCTGCCCCCCCCGCACAGATCCGTACGTGCGGAACTACGCATCCGGCTCCTGCCTCAGGTACGTGACGCGAAGCGCTCCTCTGGGTAAGGATGAGCAGTTCTGGGCCTTGGTATATAGCAGTCGGCAAGGCGTCCGTAGCGTGACCACTGGAGTCGGTTACGCTGGCTGCTTCGCTTGAGGGCTTGCTACCATAGACGACATACCGCCACTCGAAAACCGTCCAGACGTATCAGGTTCCCCGGCACCGCGTGGTAATTGAAGTATCCGCTGACCACCCGGGTAAGCCCCTGACCCACGACCCGAACAGGCTCATGACGTCGGCGTTTCAGCTCATCCCGAATGGCCAGCAACGTCACACGCATTCGCTTCTTTACCGTCGGTCGCAGTATTTGAAAGCCATCGCTTCTGTTGGCACTACAGCAGTGTGTGAACCCCAGGAAGTCGAACGTCTCCGGTTTACCTAGCCCTCGCCGCCTGCGATTCTTTGCAGCGAAACGACCAAACTCAATCAGCCGTGTCTTCGAAGCATTGAGGGATAAGCCAAACCTGGCCAAGCGTACCTGCAACTGCTCCAGAAACTGCTGAGTCTGCCATTGCGTCCTGAAACCCAAGCACACTGTCGTCTGCGTATCGCACAGCAATCATCTGACCTCGTGCAGTACGCTCGCGCCATTGCCTGATCCACAAGTCCATCACGTAGTGCAGGTAGATGTTGGCAAGCAACGGTGAAATAACGCCGGCAACAATAGAGCAAACTCTCGGATAAACTGGGGGCTGCGCATTGCCAGGGAGAGTTTTGCTCCGAGGTATGCAGGATGCCCCGACGTCGAGATTGTTCTCGTCACTTCAGTCATGAGCCGAAAACCGCGGATCTGGCATATTCGTCTGGCTTTCGAGCCAAATCGGTTCTCTTGTGAGCAGCTCGAGAGGGTCTACGAGCAGCTAAAACCGACAGATGCGCGCGGTTCCTCAGAATTGCCACAACCCCAATCCTCTGTGACAAAGCATCGTGCTGCCAAGCGAGGTGAACAATGAGCCAGGCTGTGATGGTGGCGTTCTATGCTCGCGTATCCTCTGATCAACAGGCTAAACGCGGCACGATTGAAAGCCAGATTGCCGCGTTGACAGAGCGGATCGTGGCTGATGGTGCCCACGTTGCTGAGGACATGCGCTTTGTCGATGCAGGCGTCAGCGGCGCGACGCTGATTCGCCCACAATTGGAACGGCTCAGAGACCGCGCTGCACTTGGCCTGGTGGAACGTCTCTACGTCCTGTCCCCAGACGGCTGTCGCGAAAATATGCTCACCAGGCCTTGCTGATGGAAGAACTATCGGCGTGCGGCGTACAGGTCGTGTTCCTCAATCATGCCATTGGCGTCACGCCAGAGGAGTCGTTGCTGCTGCAGATGCAGGGCATGATCGCGGAATATGAGCGTGCCAAAATCATGGAGCGCCATCGTCGCGGCAAGCTTCATGGCGCCAGACGCGGCAGCATCAATGTGCTGTCGACTGCGCCGTACGGTTATCGCTACATTCGTAAGCAACTTGATGGCGCACCCGCACAGTACGTTATCGACCTGCCGCAAGCGGCGACGGTCAGAACCATCTTTCAATGGATTGGGATGGAGCGACTGAGCATCGGCGAAGTGGTGCGACGCCTTGGGGCAACCGGCACCGTCACCGCCTCAGGTAAACCGTATTGGGATCGCAGCACTGTATGGGGAATATTGCAAAATCCAGCCTACATGGGCCGGGCCGCTTTCGGTAAAACACAGGCGCGTGATCGTTTACCTCGGATACGCGCACAACGCCACAGTGCCGAGGTGTCCAGGAAGGGCTACTCCACCGTACGTACCGATCCGAGTCAGTGGATCGAGATAGCCGTACCGGCGATTGTCAGCGAAGGGTTGTTTCAGTCGGTTCAAGAGCAACTTGCTGAGAATCGCAAAGCGACTCGTCAGCGCCGTCATGGTGCGGTCTACCTGCTTCAGGGCTTGACCGTTTGCGGCCATTGTCACTACGCCTATTACGGTAAAAAGGTCAGCAAGGCAGCGGCCAAAGTCCAACGTCGGGACTATGCCTATTATCGTTGCATTGGAACCGATGCCTACCGCTTTGGTGGCGAACGCGTCTGTGACAATCAGCAAATACGAACGGACCGTCTCGATGAACTGGTGTGGCAGCAGGTTGTTGAGCTGCTCGCCCACCCTGGAAGGCTAAAGAATGAATATGAACGTCGGCTGGGAATCCTCGAAGAAAAAGAAAAAACAAACCTTGATACGGCCGCACTGGAACGACAACGACTGCAGCTGGACAAAGGCAGGTCGCGGCTCATCGATAGTTATGCCGAGGGTATGATCGACAAAATGGACTTTGATCCGAAGATGCGGCACTTGAAGAGCCGTCTGGAGCAGCTTGATCAGCAGATTCAGGACTCACGGCGTCATCAGGTGGGGCAGCGCGAGCTGTTTCTCGTGATTAATCGTCTCGAAGAGTTTGCCGCGGCTGTCCATGACCGACTGGGCACTGTCGATTTCGTCACCAAGCGGGAGATCATCCGCGGTCTGGTCAAACGCGTCGAGATTCACAAAGACGAGATTTTGGTGGTGTTCCGGGTTGATCCGGATCCCGGGTTCAACGCCAGCGAGACGTCGACTGGCTCCGGCACCAGAGAAAAAAGTATGCAAGATCGTACGCGGCGTAATCACTGCGCCTTGGGGAGTTCCCTTGGTCGCAGCCACCCTACGGCCATCCTCCATTACTCCCGCCTGAAGCCATTTACAGATGAGTCCGAGCATGCGTCGGTCTGCAATCCGATGCCCCAGAAACATCAGCATCCATTCATGGTCGATCTCATCAAAGGAAACCACGACAGACTACCCCTCTCCACGACGCTCCTGAATCGGTCGTCATCACGCGAACGGGTCACCCGTTCGAAGGCCAACGCCTCAAGGTCATTAACCGAAGGCAGTGCGCCGGACGATTGCACCTTCTACTGATTTTTCCCGATGAGTCACGCGGATTGATTCCCGTCAATTGGACCGATTTTGTCGTCGGTTCCGACGAGGTTCCCAAGGCCTCGGTGGCCGACGCGATTGGCTCACTTGCCGACTTACTCCACGCTCGCCTGATCATTGATGCTTTGCTGCGCCAGACGGAACAGGAGAGCAACGATGCAACTGAACCTAACCCTCGCAGACCTGCCCCCGGACGACGACAGTCTGTGGGAACAACTCGACGAAACAACACGCCAAGCGGTGATCGACAGGCTGGCTCAAGCGATCGCGAAGGTCGTGACGGGCAACGAGCCGACCCACAGGGAGAGCGCTGATGAGTGACACTGCCAACAAGATCGGTTCCAGCCATTTGCAGCGTGCGGCGTTCGTCTACATTCGACAGTCCAGCGCCAGTCAGGTAGAGCACAACCGGGAATCGACGCAACGCCAGTACGCGCTCGCACAACGGGCGACTGGCCTCGGCTGGTCCCAGCAGCAGATCAATGTTGTCGACGATGATTTGGGACTCTCGGGGGCCAGCACCGCTCGCCGGGGCGGTTTCGCGCGGATGACCGCCGAAGTCGCGCTCGGTCACGTCGGCATTATTCTAGGATTGGAGGTCTTCCGTCTGGCGCGTAATAACGCTGACTGGTACCGACTGCTCGACCTGTGCACCATGACCGACACGCTGATCGGCGATGCCGACGGCGTGTACAACCCCGCGCTGTTCAACGATCGCCTGTTGCTTGGACTCAAGGGCACGAGGCCGAACTGCACATTCTGCGCGCGCGTCTGGACGGCGGCATTCGCAACAAGACTGCTCGAGGTGAGTTGCGCCGGGGTCTGCCGACCGGACTGGTGTGGGGCGAGGCCGACGGCGAAGTCAGGTTGCATCCCGATGAAGCCGTCGTGAGCGTACTACATGCCGTGTTTGCACGTTTTAACGAGTTTGGCTCGGCCCGCCGTGTTTGGCTGTGGTTGCGTACCGAGAACTTATCGTTCCCTCTGCAATTCAACCGCAACGAGCAAATCCGCTGGGTCGCACCGACCTACAACGCCATTTACAATGTGCTCACCAACCCGGTTTATGCGGGAGCCTACTGCTATGGCAAGACGCGTACGGAACGCTATGTCGATGAGCACGGCACGCTCAAGACACGCTTGCGGCGTCTACCTCAATCGCAATGGGCCGTGCTCATCCGTGAGCACCATGAAGGTTATATCGATTGGGCAACCTATGAGGCCAACCAAGTGCGTCTGGCTGCAAATACCAAGCCCCGGCCCCATGAAGCAGGGGGAGCCGTGAGGGAAGGTGCCGCCTTGCTGCAAGGCCTGGCCATCTGCGGCCACTGCGGCCGGTCGCTTAAAACCCACTACCGCGGCACGAATCAGACGCCGGGTTACCATTGTTCGAACAAAGGCATCGAGAATGGTCGTGGCGTCTACTGCCTCAATATTGGTGGCCTGCAGATTGACGCCGCCGTTGCGCAGGCCTTCCTGCAGGCCGTTGAGCCGGCGGGCGTTGCAGCGGCTGTACGCGCCGCCGAACGCCTCGAAGCCGACCACGACGCCGCGCTCGCGCAGTGGCGACTGACCGTGGAACGGGCGCACTACGAAGCGTTGCTTGCCGAGCGACGCTACCGTGCCGTGGATCCTGAGAACCGTTTGGTGGCGCGCGGACTTGAAACACAATGGGAGACACAGCTGCGTGAACTCGAACAAGCGCAGCAGGAACTTGCCCGGCGCGAACAACTGCGTCCCCGCACCTTGGGCGCGGAGGAACGACACCGCCTGCTCGCGCTCGGCCAGGATCTCCAACGCCTGTGGCATGCTCCGACCCTCACCGTGCGCGACAGGAAGCAATTGCTGCGCACGCTGCTCGAGGAGATTTCGATTACCGTGCATCGCGAACAATACCGAGCGCAGCTGAAGCTACGCTGGCGCGGCGGCAAGCTCACCGAATGCGACGTTGCGTTGCCGCGCTCGCGACCGGCCACCATTCGCACCGACGAAGACACCATCGCCCTGGTACGTCGACTGGCGCAGCACTATCCCGATGCGACCATCGCGGGCATCCTCAACACCCAAGGCCGTGTGACCGCGCGGGGCCTGCGTTTCAACCAGAACCTCGTGGGCAACCTGCGGCGTCATTGGAAGATTCCCTGTTTCGAACGATCCGCCGAGCTTCCCGACGGTGAGCTGCTCAGAATTCGCCAGGCCGCCCGTGTACTGGGTACAGAGCCGTCCACGCTGCACCGCTGGGTCAACGACGGCTTCATCGCCGGGGAGCAAACGACGCCTGGCGCACCCTGGCGTATTCGCATCACTGACGCGTTGCGAAGCCGCTTCGTCGAGCACAGCCCAGAAGGCTACGTCGTGATGCAGGATGCAACCAGGCTACTCGGCGTCACCCGCCAAACCGTGTTGCAGCGTGTAAAGCGCGGCGAACTCGACGCTGTCCTGGTCTGCCACGGACGCCGCAAAGGCTTGCGCATCAAGGCGGTCGACGATCAGCCTGACCTCTTCGAACACACCTCATAAACCAAAGGGCATTGTTATGCAGGATCCAAGAACGACGTGATATCCGCATCCAATATCCAGTTCACCTTCTGGCCTTGAGCGCGACCGTTAACGCATCCAGCGCATCGTGCTGGCTACGTCCCGGTCGAAACCCATACGAGAACCCTAGAAAGTATTCTTCATAAATCGCATTCAGAACGAGGCTCTTGCAAAACACCCCAGCGCGAGTGAATTTCTGCCTGCTAGCAACGGCGCAAAAAGAGTGGAGCGGGGGTCGCCATCGAAGGCATGATTGTGGTCTCAAATCAACAACCACACCCGCCGAATGAATACTGCCCTGCGCGAGCGTTTGACGCAATTCCATCATCATTTTCAGCACCAGTTGTTGCCCTTAGCGTAGGGATCAGAACCTCGCCTGTAGTAACGCCCAGTCAAGGGAGTGGGGGCAGGCTCTCCTCGGGATCAAGCCACTTCATTTTGCGCCGACGCAGGGTGTCGGAAGGCAGCTCGCCGAAAGTGCTCCTATAGTTCTCGGCGAAACGTCCCGTATGAAAGAAGCCGTAGTCTAGGGCCATCTCGGTGACACTACGCACATTTGCATTGGGATCGCTCAAGCGGGCGCGTATGCACTCGAGCTTGCGGTTGCGGATGTAGTTCTTCGGCGTGGTGCCAGCATGCTTCTCGAACAAAGTGTAGAGCGAGCGTGGGCTCATCAGCGCCAGCTCCGCCAGTCGCTCAAGGCTGATGCTCTGTTTGAGATTGTCCTCAATGAACTGAACGACTCGCTCGAAGGACGGGCAACCTTCGCTGAAGGTCTCGCGGCTGACATTGCTGCTCAGCATCTCGAGCAGCTTGGTAGCAATGATCCCCGTATAGTATTCCTGGACCCGAGGCATCGAATTTGTATGCTCCGCTTCGTCACAAACCAGCCCAAGCAGATTGATAAAGCCATCGAGTTGCTGCAGGTTGTGTCGCGTGGTGAAGCGGATACCCTCACTCGGCTTGTGCCAATAGCTCTCACTGCATGCCCGATCGAGGACCACTGAGGGTAATTTGACGATGAATTTCTCACAATCCTCCGAATAAGTCAGGTCCGCTCGGTCATCCGGATTGATCAGCAATAGTTCACCCGGCGAAAAATAGTGCTCCAGGCCATAGCCACGCCACAGGCAATGGCCCTTGAGCAGTACCTGCAGGTGATAGCAGGTTTCCAAGCCTGGCGAGGTCACCCTTACGCTACCGCCATAGCTGATTCGACACAGATCAAGGCTGCCGAAAGTGCTGTGGTTCAGGCTGGCTTCCGGGCACCCACTCTTGGGCAGGCGAATACAGTGCGAACCGACATGTTGGTTAACGTAGTCGGAGACGAAGTAGGGGTCGGCATTGACGAAGATCCGACTTTTCTCGTTCAACAAGCGACAATCCATAACTCACGGTGCTCTTATATTTTTTATGTGGGTTACGAGGAACTCAAGGCCTAGGCTGCCCACCTCGCACACTCCATTGATACTCGCAATATGCCCAAGCCATGACGCGAGCCGATCAACGGTCAGCCAATGACCAGCCCCCGCCATCGAAGCACCATAGTGCCCGGTCAAATCGGCGTAAGCGTCCAGCCAACACACCTTCCGAACTCCAGCATTAAGGGCGATGGTGTCCGCGTATTTTTAAGCGGACGCGATCGCCCTTAACGTCAGGATTTCCATGCGCCATCGAAGCTCTTACCCGAAACCCTTCAAGGCCCAGGTTGTTCAGGAATGCCTGCAACCGGGCGCAACCCTATCCAGCGTCGCCATCAGCCACGGCATCAACGCCAACGTGATCCGCAAGTGGCTACCGCTTTACCGAGATCAGTCACCAGCGGCGTTGCCGGCTTTCGTTCCGTTGAGAGCTACACCCAAACGGCAGGCAGAAGGGTCGGCGATTATTGAGTTGCCATTTGGCGAGCAATCGATATCAGTGAAATGGCCAACGTCCGATCCTGAAGGCTGTGCCCGCTTTGTCCGTGGACTCACGCAATGATTCGCATCGACGCCATCTGGCTTGCCACCGAGCCCATGGACATGCGTGCCGGCACTGAAACTGCGCTGGCCAGGGTGATCGCGGTGTTCGGTGCGGCGAAGCCACACTGCGCTTATCTGTTTGCCAACCGCCGCGCCACTCGTATGAAAGTGCTGGTGCATGACGGGGTTGGCGTCTGGCTGGCTGCTCGCCGATTGAACCAAGGCAAGTTTCACTGGCCCGGCATTCGACAAGGCTGCGAGATGGAGCTGGATACCGAGCAACTTCAAGCGTTGGTGCTCGGCCTACCTTGGCAGCGTGTTGGGGCTGGCGGTGTAATCACACTGCTTTAAAAAGCTGTAATTAGCGCCTTGGCCTGCTGCCGCAAGCGACCTGCTTTGGTAAAATCCAGGGCATGGTGCGACACGAGACCGTGTACTCACTATCAAAGGTTAACAATTGAGTACATGTCGCAACTCTGAGTCTCATTGCTCAGCCCTG
>NZ_LKBY01000156.1:0-8197 GCF_002699915.1 Pseudomonas sp. ICMP 8385
GCGGAGCGCGCAGGCCGTAGGCCGGAGGCGTGAGGATGGAAGCCCGAAGGGCCAAGACCCGGCGTGCTTTTGGCCGGGGCTTGGTTCACGACAGCCGCCCCCGCAGGGGCACGCCCATGATGGCTCAAGGCGAAACCGCTTCCTTGATGGTGTGTGAGGTATTGTGCGAAGCCCCTGGCGGCATGAATACCTCTAGGTGCGTATTGGCTGGTTTTGGCGGCGAATGCTCCTGCAGATACCGAGCCTTCTCCTGGTTCTTTCGCGCTACGCGCCGTTCGGTCATGTGCCAGGACGAAAACATTTCAACCACGAAAATGAGAATGCCCCCAGCTACGCAGAGGATCACGGGTAACCGATTCCGACGTTTAGCCATGCGGTTCATGACGCCTCCTTAATTGTCCAGACGCATGCCGCCAGCTTTGAGGCTAGCCAGTTCGCTGAGCAGCAACTCCCGCTGCGATGGTGTGATTTTGTTCAGGTATTGCAACTTGGCCAACGTACCAAGAACCGCGCCATAACCCATTAACGGATAGGTAGGATCCGTTTGTCGCCGGCGCATCGAGTCCTCAAGCTGATCCATAGCCAGTGCGACAGCTGAGAATTTTTGGCGGATGACTGACAGCGAAGTGGGCCGACTGACCAGGTTGGGAAAGTAGTTGGCCAAGCCGGGACGGTCTGAGTCCATCATGCACTGAATGCCCAGCTCCAGGTCCTCACGTACAGTGGCGGAGGCCGTGGATAAGGCACCTTCGATCTCGGCCACGGAGGCGGTCTCCAGCCACAACAGGGTATCGAGATAATCGGTCAGTTGCTGTTCCGTTCGTTCGTCCATGGCTCAATCCTCAAATTCCATTTCATCGCTGGCATCGACAACCAGGGAGCGGCACTGTTCGGCGCGGCGCATCAAACTGATGCCTTTGCCTGGCCAAAGGGATGCGGCTGCTTCGTAAAGCTCGGCGGCTGAATACCACTTCTTCCGATGCTCTGCCAACCGCGCAGCGGTATGCAGGGCCTGGCTGGAACGTTGGGCTTTGCTCATCGTGAGATCGCGGAACATGGTGTTACTCCTTCGCGTGGGTTCCCGGGACGGTTGCCGCCGTCATTTCCGGGCTGAGTTAGGCGCCCCGGGCTGAGGCGCCTGTAGGTTGGTTATGCTGCCTTGTCGAGTTCGCTGGCCAGCGACAGGCCGACCGCGACGGGGCGAACCCATACCGGCATATGACTGAGCAGGAAGGTTTCACCCTGCTTGGCCAGCAGGAGGGTTTGGGCCATTACACCGGCGATTGCCTCAGCGGCTTTCGGTGGTACCGCATTACCGATCCGCTCGCGCCACGCCTGGTCGCTCAAACCGTCCAGCTCAAGCATTTCTTCCGGGTCAACCAGGCTTTGCAGCGCCGCCATTTCCAGCGTGGTGAATGGGCGGTGCCAGGTGCCGTCGAGGCTTCGAATCACGCAGGTCAATCGATCATTGGCGGCTGGCATGCGCGGATCGGCAACGCTCCAGCGGCCATTGTCCAGGCGCGCACTGGCGGATACTGCCCCGGCCAGGCCTTCCCACGGCACGACGCCATAGTGGCCCCCGGTGAGGTAGGCATCGCCTTTCACGCGGCGCAAGCCTGGGCGCGGATCCTGTACGGCAAACGCGCCCTGCCCTGTCGTGCTGCCGGCAATGACGGTGCGTGCCGAGCCATCCCAGCGGGTGACGCTGTATTTCCCGTGTCCACCAGCTGCTCCACGCGGATCGGCCACGCTGAACGTGCCCTGCCCTGGCGACTTGATGCCGATGATTGCGCCGCTCGAGTCCTCCCAGCGCCGTACGCCATATTGCTGGTACTGCGCGGCGTGTGCCGGGCTGCGCGGATCTGCAACCGAAAATGCGCCATTGGTTGGCCCTGTCTGGCCGGCAACGGTGCCCATTGAATCACCCCAGTTACGCACGCCTAGATACCCCGAGAACGCCTCGGGCACTATCACGAAGTCGCGCAGATAACCGTCCTCGATGGCCAACTGATCCAGGCTGCGCCAGTCCTTGCCTGCCTCGACCAGGGCAAGGCGAACCCACGTTTTCCATTGCAGCGCTGGAACCCGATGCATTGGGCCAGCGCGCTCGATATCCCCAGGCAGCGGCATGCGGCCAAGGACAGCACCGACCGATTGCAGGGATTTCTTTTCCGGCTCGTACAAGAACGGTGGCACTTTCTCTACGTGCCGGGCCACCAGCAGAAAGCGCTTGCGGCTTTGGGCCAGGCCGCCCAGCTCCCCGCAGTCGTGGGTTGTCTCGCTCACGGCATAGCCAAAGAAGTTCAACACCTGAACGATCTGATCGAGCAGGTGGCGACCACGGGTGGCCAGGCGCGGCACGTTCTCGAACACGATCAGGCCGGGCGGGTTGTGCTGCCAGGCCTCGCACATGAGCCACACGCAGCGCAACGTCAGTTCATTGAGGGCCTGGTACTTGGGGGTTAGGCTCAACGCCTCGGACAACAGGCCAGAAGCGCCTTTGCAGGGGCTGCTGATGAACACCACATCAGGATCCTGAAAGCCCGCAGCGCGGCGAATATCAGCCGGGGTTGCCTCCCGCCAGTCTGCTGGCGGTTCCTTGCCATGGAAGGCGGTGTATTGCTCGCGGGTGAACAGGTCCATTTGCGTACCTGGTACACCGGCCAGGCGTTGGAAATCACGCAGCGCGCCGGCGTCCACATCGACACCGCCAATGCAGCGCCATTCCGCCTGCAGGTGGCCGACCACTTCCTTGTTTTGGTTGAAGCCTTTGGCGCCGCCGCCAAGCCCGCAGCAGAAATGAAAGTGCTTGAGCACATACTTTGTAAGCATGTTCGTCATCCGTCACGATGGCCCGGACCCAAGGTCCGGGCGGGGCTGTGGTCAGAGGGCGCGGGCTGTCGCCTCGGCCATGTCGCGGAAAATCTCGGCATGCAGTTCCAGCGGGAACTCTGCGATGACTTCGCGCTGGCCGATGCCGGAGCGCTGAGCGACGACCGTGTACATGGTGACGGTGGAGGGTTCTTGCCCTGGGCGGGCTTGATGGGACGGCTCGACGGTGAAGCCGGAGAAATCGCGCAGCTGCGTGGCTGAGCTGAAATAGAACAGGTGGGTTTCGATAGCCATTGTTTGAATCTCCTTCGCAATGCGCCCGGAGCGGTTGCCGCCGCTGGTTCCAGGCTGTCGAAGCAGGATTGCTTCGACGGTTCCCAGTATCGCAAAGGCCATTCTCAATGTCAACTTGTAGTCAAATCTATTTTTACTAATAATTTACCACAGCTCTAACTGCTCAGAGTTAGTGATATCGACAACGGGAATGCCCGGCGTACGCGAGTCCAGGGCATTATCTGGATCCCGCAAACTGTCGGACAACGCCGCAAAACGCGCTCGATCGGCAGCGGCTCGCCTGACGTTAAAATGCTCGTCTACAACGTCATTGACCCTGGCCCACTGGTTCCAGGCAAAGCTACGCCCTAGCCCTACCGTTGTCGTCGTGCTGGGGAAGCCATCGGCATTTCGCACTAGGTCTTCCCATGAGGCGCCAAACTGTACTGCGTCGAATCGGCTGTGCTTGCCAGTGAGGGCGTTGCGCTCAAGCAACAGCGCCCGCTCCAGCAGCTCGGGGTGATTCGCGGCAAGCCAATAGAGTTCCCAGTGCTTGGAAGCTGGGCAGAAAAAGCAGGCGGATTTGATCGGTACCAGGTCCGCGCCGAGCGCATGAGTGATCGCACGCACACAATCGCGGCGAGTCCAGCGAACCAGCTGCAACGGGTAGACATAATCGAAGTTTGCGTCCGCAGGCTTGAGCGCTTTGGAGCGGCGCAGATCTGCTTTGCCGCAGTCGTAACCGATCAGCTTGACGATGCGTTGCCCCGTCACCTTGGCGCGTTCCCACACAGGATGCGCTGGCCTGGCGTTCGGGCCAGAACGGGCGCCCATGAGAAACTGATCTTGGGGAACCTGCTTCCACTTCACCGAACAAGATTTCATGCCAAAGGCCAGGCTAGGCAATGTCTCGTTGGCCATGCAGTTGCCGTAAAGATCCTGGTATCCGGTGGTGGGCTTCGGTTTCTTCCGGCACACGCTAACGGACGGCCAGCCCCACGCACGCAGCACTGAATCCATCGCCTCAATGTGGGCCAACGTCTCGGGTTTCTCCGCGCCGGTGTCGGCAAAGGTGATGATATCCGGGCGCAGCCCTGCCGCGTGCAGGGCTACGAGCATGGCCGTGGAATCCACGCCCGATCCGAAACACACGGCCAGCAGCCGACCGGCCAGCGCAGCGCGCAGGGCCTCGACCTGGGCGAGGGATAAAACAGGGTGAGCGCCGCCCGAGGGGCAGCCGCGGCTGATTGCGTTCATGCGTACTCCTTCGCAAGTGCCCGGAGCGGTTGCCGCCGCTGGATCCGGGCACTGTTGGGTTACGTTTACTCGGTGTCGTCACCAATGAGATCGCACAAGCTCGGCACCAGGTCGACCTCGGCGGGCTTGTTGTCTGGTCCCGTCACTTTGAACACGCATGCGCTGTCGGGATCGCCATCTGCAATTCGCGGCTGGAAGTAGTGGCGTGCGCACGCCTCTGCGGCTGCTCGATGATCGCCGTCAACGTCGATATCAACGGCCCATACGACACGGTATGTAGTCATTGCGGGATTCTCCTTCGCTGTGCCGGAGCGGTTGCCGCCGCATGTACCGGCTTTTAGATTACTTGCCTTCGAAATAGGCGGGACGCTGGGCCAGTTCGCGGGCTATCAGCTCGTCCGCAAACAGCGGAGCCTGCTTTTCAACCCGCCGCTCCAGGTTCTTGCGCCTGACCTTGCCTTTTGCCTCGGCGCTCCAGCGCTTGACCGCCTGAGAGGCGGGAAAGTCGAGACAGACCCCGTAACCCTCGGGCCGGGCCTCCCACGCCTTGCGCATTTCCTCGGGGAGCTTCTGCCCTGCCGGCGCCTCGATCACCAGCAGCTCGAAGTCACCGGGGCATGGCAAGTGAGGCAGACACCAGCGCAGGGAGTAGCGCCACATGGGCGGCGCTACCTGCTGGGCATTCGCGGCCATCAGACCAGATCCCAGCTCGCCTGATCCCAGCCCGGCAGCTTGGACTGCGCTACGCGGCGAATTTCATGCAGGGTGCGAAATGCCTGGGTCGCGTAATAGTCGGGGTTTTGATTGGACTGATATTCCAGGCACTGGATGAGCTTGAGGGCTTCGAGCGGGGTGGGCTTGGGGACAGTTTCATCCAGGCCGAACAGCTCGCCCTTGAACGTTTCGCGAGGGTAGCGCGTGCGTACGGATCGGATGTTTTCGTCAAGCAGCTGCTGGCCTTTATCGGCAAGGAGCTGGTAGGTGGTTGCATCCGGCTTGCCGTTGCAGGTGAACATGAGGATGGCGGAGATGTGAAAACGATTCAGGATATAGGCGCTCATGGAAACTCCTTCGCAGTGTGCCCGAAGCGGTTGCCGCCGCTGGTTCCGGGCTGTCGAAGCGGAATTGCTTCGACGTGGTAAGTATCGCAAAGGAACCCCAACAAGTCAACTATCAGTCAAATCTAATTTGACTGATAGTGACATTTTTTTACTACGCAGCGCGGGCGTCTGGCAGCACGTTGCCGGCGTAATATTCGGCAATCTGCTCATTCACTTTGTCCAGCAGATCCAGGCGCAGAAACTCCAGGTGGAGGGTGCCCTTCTTGAACGCCTTGGCCCGGTAGTTCTCGTTCTCGAACACTTCCCCAGCCTGAAAAGCTGCATCCATAGCTGAGGTCAATGCGTGCGCCTGGAAGGGCTTGCCATCGAGCGTCTGAAATACCCGGTCAAGGTCATTGAGCTTGTCCTTGGCCCATGAACCGTACCGGATGCAAAGGCCACTTTTGAACGAAGGTTCGACCATCCCTTCCATGATCACTTTCTGGCCGATGCGAAACGGCTCTTTTGCGTTGGTGCGGTAGTCGTCGGAGAGATACCGGAACACATTGAAAACCCCACGCTGGAACATGGATTCGGCGTTTATGCGCAAGTCGATGAACGTCGCGGTGATCGTCGACGCGGTGAATTCAGGCGGGGATGGGCAAAGGCTCTTCTCAAACTCCGCGACGGCCTCGGCGTCCATCAGTTGCTTAAAGCCTGTCATATCGAACGCCCGGCGCCATAGGGAGGTGTCCAGTTCGCGGCGCACCCTGTCCTGGTCTTCCCTGAGTTGCGCAGCGTGAGGCATCAGATGCCGACCATGGGGCGCTAGAACTTCCTGGGCCAGCTCCAGCATGCGGCGTGCATCAGTGATCAGCCGTAGCGCTTCCTCGCGGGCAGTTAGCAGATCGTCAAGCGTAGAAGGTAACGCCAACTCTTTGAAAATAGACATGCTTCGAACTCCTTCGCAGTGTTGCCCGGAGCGGTTGCCGCCGCTGGTTCCAGGCTGTCGAGACGGGATTGCTTCGACGGATTCAGTATCCTAAAAAATCACCCTTGCGTCAACTTATGGTCAATATTATATTTACTATTAATTGACTTTCTCGCGTGCGAGAATCTTGCCTAGCCGTGATTTATAAGCTACAATTGAGCCCATGAAGACAATTAAACAAACCGCCACGTACAGGAACTGGGAACGCAAGCTGCGAGACAAGCAGGCCAAAGCCATCATCGCTGCGCGAGTCTTCCGCGTTGCAAATGGTCTGCTTGGGGACGTTCAACCAGTGGGCCAGGGGATCAGCGAACTGCGCATCCATCACGGCCCCGGCTACCGGGTGTATTTTCAGCAGCGCGGTAACCAACTGGTCCTGTTGCTGTGTGGTGGGGACAAGAGCAGCCAAGCGCGGGATATCGAAACCGCTAAAGCGTTGGCCAGCCAGTGGAGTGACGATGAATGAAAGAACAATTTTACGACTACGACCCCGCTGATGCGTTGACTGATGCGGAGTCCATCGCGGTATTCATGGAGGACGCATTCGAAACGGGCGATGCGGCCTATATCGCAAAATGCCTGGGTGTCGTAGCCCGCGCCAAAGGGATGACCGCCCTTGCCAATGAATCTGGCCTTTCCCGCGAACACCTCTACCGGTCGTTCTCGGACAAGGGCAACCCGACTTTGAAAACCCTGCTGGCCGTAATGCGTGCCGTTGGCCTGGATCTTACGACCCGCAAGCACGTTGAGCCGGTACACTAATCGTTGTGAACAAGGAGGTTACATGATCGCTTTAACGTCGAAAAAGAAGGGGGTCATACGCGCATGCGCATGGGCTGCCTGGCTCGGCCTAGCTGCTTGGATCGCCACCAAGTCGCCCTACGCTGGGCCTGCTGGTTTCGATTGGGCCTGGTTCGCGTTGATGGGCCTTTTCCCCAAATTCCTCCAGGGTGATATCCCGCCGATATGGCCGGAGAGCGGGGCCGAAGTCACCCCCGATCAACAACGTCGGTGGATTTACGGGCTGCTGACCTTGGCGGTTTTCGCGTGGGTGATGGCGCGTGATTCGAAAGTGATAGATCTCATCGCCACACTTATCGGATAAAAGGGGGTACTTATGAACACGGACCTGATCGTCAAACGCATTTTGCTCACCCCCGTTGCAGCCGGGTTTGGGTGGATCGTTGCAACCATGATTGTGATCGGCCTGAAACTGGCCCTCCCTACCCTTCTTCCGATTGCCTGGACTGAGCGCATTGGCCCATTAGGCGCCGTTGTCGGCATCGTCATTTTTTACTGGATGACCTGGAATGAAGGTCGCCCGGACAAGCGAGGCTGACATGGAAAAGACTATTTCCCCGAACCAAACCAAGGCGCTTTTCGCCTGGGGCTGGCTCCTGTGGATTGGCTGCGCATTTTGGCTGGCCCGATTCCCGTGGACAGATAACGCTGAACTGAGCCTAAAGGGTCTTGCATTCCTGATCCTCCTGCCCAAGGCCATTCAAGGGTTCTTCTATACCATCACCCCGAAGCAGAACAGATTCAGCGATGGCTACACGGACAAACACAAGCGGTTGCCCTTGTATACGGCGCTTGCTGCGGGTATCGGCCTTTGGTTCGCTGTAACCGGCGTGTACGACCTGGCCAACTCCCTCTGATCGATTTGCATGGCATTGAGCGCTTGACCGCAGGCGCTCTTGCCGATCTGCTTTAATGCCGAGCGTGGGGCGCGGGAAACAAACGCTTTTCAAAGCAGCAGCCGCGAAGCGGATGCCGCCTTGCTCTTTGGGAATGGAAGCGCCCC
>NZ_LKBY01000157.1:0-204890 GCF_002699915.1 Pseudomonas sp. ICMP 8385
CCGGTATGAAAGACTCCAAGGTGATCGTTGCGATCAACAAGGACGAAGAAGCGCCGATCTTCCAGGTGGCTGATTACGGCCTGGTGGCGGACTTGTTTGAAGCCGTACCGGAGCTTTCGAAGCTGGTCTAAACCAGCGGCTTCACTTATAAAGAGCCCGGTCTTATGACCGGGCTTTTTTTTGCACGCAACTATTTGATCGGGAAACCACGCCATGGAACTGCGCCGCTGGACTGTACTGCTGGGCCTGTCACTGCTGCCGACCATGTCTGTCGCGGCTGGCAAATGCGAGCGCCTGGTGGTGACCGGCAGCCCGGATGCGCCGCCCTACCTGTGGCGTGACCCCCAAGCCCCCACGCACCTGATCGGCGCCAATGCCGATGTGTTGCAACAAGTGGCCAAGGAGCTGGGGCTGAAAATCGACCTGCTGTACGGCGGCAAGCGTTCCCTGGCTCTGGAGGAAGTGCGCAGCGGGCGCATGGATATGTTGCTCGACGCGCCGTTGACTGTCAGCGAACTGGAGACCCTGGACTACATCCACCCGGCACTGATGCAGGCCGATTACCGAGTATGGACCCGCGTTGACTCGCCCCTGGTCTATGCCAGCGCAGCTGACCTGTATGGCCACAAGGGCGCGGTTTCGGAGCGGGCGCGCCTGTCCCCTGAATTTGCCGCCTTTGCCGCCGAACACCTGACCCTGGAACGTGTGCCAACCTTGACCCCGGCCTTGCAGAAACTGCTGCTGGGTGAAGTGGACTACGTGCTGGCCGGACATTACTCCGGCATGGCCATGGCCCAGACCCTGGGCATGAGCAAAGACCTGCAGGCCCGTGAACGGCCGATTGATCAGCCGGGGCTGTTCCTGGCTATTTCCCACAACTCGGCCTGCAATGATCCGTGGTTGCGCGGACAGCTTGCCAAAAAGATGACAGAATTGGCCGCGTCCGGTCTGACGGAAGCCGCGTTGCAGCGCAATATCGAACGCTGGAAGACGCAGTTACAGCAACCCGTCGGCACCCCAACAAAGTAGGGATTTTTAGTGACTATTCGACCTCTTTTCGCCGCCCTCGCCGTTGTAACGCTGGCGGGCTGTGCCGCAGATCCTGCGCCGAATGAACAGATGCGCCTGACCCAGCAAGCCCTGGAACAAGCCGCCGCCGTAGGGGCCGTCGCTGACGACGTGCCCGAGTTGAAGCTTGCCGAGACAAAGCTGGCCCAGGCCAAGGCCGATATGGCGGATGAGTCCTACAAGGATGCCCGCATGCAGGCTGAACAGGCCGAACTGGATGCCCGCCTGGCAGAGGCGCGGGTGCTGACGCAAAAAAGCCAGGAACAGTTGAATGTCCTCGACACCCGCATCACCCGCCTGCGCAAGCAACTGGGAGATGCCCAATGAACCGCCTGACCTGTGGGCTGCTGTTAAGCAGCCTGATGCTCGCCGGCTGTGCCAGTCATCCCAATAGCGATACCGCGTTGCAGCAGGCCGGCAGCGATTTCCAGAAGGTCAAGGAAGACTCCAATGTGTTGCGCATCGCGCCCAAGGACGTGATCCGCGCCGGTGAGTCCCTGGCCCGTGCCGACCGTCTGTCCACCTATTGGGGCAGCGGTGGCGATGTGGTGCATTACGCCTACCTGAGTCAGCGCTACAGCGCGATTGCCCGGGAACATACGCAACTGGTGCTTAACGAGGAGCGTGCGGCCAAGCTCGAACTGGAGCGCCAGCGCCTGCAACTGGCACTGCGCGAGGCCAAGTTGTTGAGCGTGCAGCAACAGGGCAAGTGGCTGGAAGAGCAGATCGCCAGCCTGACCACCACCCAGACCGACCGTGGCCTGGTGATGACCCTGGGCGACGTGCTGTTCGACACCGGCCAGGCCGAGCTGAAGAACTCCGCCAACCGGACAGTGCTGAAGATCGTGCAATTCCTGCAACTAAACCCCAAGCGGGTAGTGCGGATCGAGGGCTATACCGACAGTACCGGCGGCGAGCAGGAAAACCTCAAACTGTCCCGGGACCGGGCACAGGCCGTGGCGGATGTCCTGATCGACCTGGGCATTGATGACAAGCGCATCCAGGTGGAAGGCTATGGCGATCAGTACCCGGTGGAGGTGAATGCTTCCGAGCGGGGGCGTGCGCAGAACCGGCGTGTGGAAATCGTTTTCTCCGACGACAAGGGCCAGCTCGGCGCTGCGCGCTGAATTTCAGTTCTTGTGGGAGCTGGCAAGCCAGCTCCCCCAGGGAATATGCTGTGTGTCTCGCCCCGTAACCCGATCCTTGATCGGGTTTTTTATGTCCGCGATTGCGTTCAACCCATACAGTTTTTTCTATCACTGCCGCCGATCCTCGACTATTGTGGCAACTGTCCCCGTACACTTCTAAACTGTGCCGGTATGTTTCACACAAAAATAAAATACCCGTGAAATCGAGTGCTGCGTCATGACCAATCTCTTGCTTTACCAACGTATCGCCCAGCAATTGGCTGAGGATATTCGACGCGGCGTCTATCAACCGGGTGAGCGCGTACCTTCGGTGCGCAAGATGAGCTCCCAGCTCAATGTCAGTCATGCCACCGTGTTGCAGGCCTACGCCAATCTCGAAGACCAGGGGTTGATCCGTGCGCGGCCGCAATCCGGGTATTACGTGCACCAGACCCCGGCCCTGACCGCACCCACGCCGGATATCGCCCGGGTCGAGCGCCCGGGCCTGGTCACCCGCAGCAGCATTATCCAGCAGGTCCTGGTCGAATCCCGGCGCGAAGGGGTGTTCCCCCTGGGTGCCGCCGTGCCCAGTGTCGACTACCTGCCGGTACGGGCGCTGCACCAGCAACTGGCCAAGGTCACACGCTTCCAGAGCCCGCGGGCGTTCAGCTATATGTTCAGCCCGGGCTTTGAGCCGCTGCGCCGCCAGGTTGCGATTCGCATGCGCGATGCCGGGGTGGTGGTCGATCCGTCCGAAGTGGTGATCACCCACGGGTGTGTCGATGCATTGCAGATGTCCCTGCGGGTGCTGACCCGTCCCGGCGACCTGATCGCCGCCGAATCCCCCACCTATTACGGCCTGCTGCAACTGGCGGACCTGCTCGGCCTCAAGGTCATCGAAATCCCCAGCGACCCGGCCACCGGCATGAGCCTGGAAGCCCTGCAACTGGCAGCCAACCAATGGTCGATCAAGGCCCTGGTGCTGACCACGCGCCTGAGCAATCCCCTGGGTGGCACCATGCCAGAAGAGCGGCAGAAACAGCTGCTGCGCCTGGCCTCGGATTTCGATATCCAGATCGTCGAAGACGATATCTACGGCGAATTGATGTTTGAACTGGGCCGCACCAAGGCCCTGAAGGCCTATGACCGCCTGGACCGGGTGATCTACTGCTCCAGCTTCTCCAAGACCCTGTCGCCCGGGGTGCGCATCGGCTGGATGATCGCCGGCAAATACCAGCAAGAGCTCCAGCGTCTGCAGATGTTCAGCACGCACTCGGCGTGCAGCGTCACGCAGATGGGCGTGGCGGCGTACCTGGAGAACGGCGGTTACGACCGGCACTTGCGTTATATCCGCCAGGAGTACCGCAAGAATCTCAGTGCCTTTCAGTTGGCGGTGCAGCAGTACTTCCCGGAGGGCACGCAGATGAGCCGGCCGACCGGCGGCTTTATCCTGTGGGTCAGCCTGCCGGGCCGGGTCAACACCCAGGAACTGCACGTGCGCGCCTTGCAGCAGGGCATCAGCATTGCGCCGGGACTGATCTTCAGCAATACGGAACAGTTCAACCACTGTATTCGGCTCAATTGCGGCACCCCATGGAACCGTGAGGCCGAGCGCGCCCTGATGACCCTGGGCATGCTGGCCAACCAGTTGTGCCAGGAGGCCGCGAGCGGTTTTTGACGCGCCAAAACGGGGCATGAACGGTAGCCGGCTAATCACCGCGCTTGTCATACCGGCCTCAACAAGCGAGCATATGGCCTTCTGCCGTTAATGCTGTTGGCGATATGACCTCTATTTTCCCTGCTGCGCTGTTGATCTGCCTGGCGAGCCTGTGCAACGCCACTTCAGTACTGGCAGCGCCTGCCAGTGCGCCAGTCGTGCTGGCAGCTGCTGAACAAAAGCCGGCGCCGGCGAAAAAAACAGTCCAGGCGAAAAAAACCGCCCCGGTTAAAAAGGCTACTAAGGAAAAAAAGCGCGCGCCTATCGCCAGCAAGTCCAAATCGGCCCATGAAGTGGCCCGGACCAGGCTGCCACCGGCGAAACTGGACCTCAGCCTGCCCCAGGAAATGGTCCGGCACCTGCAGCCCCTCGGCACTATGCCCAAGCCCAAGAATGTGCCGTTGTTGCCGCCGATGTTTGGTGAGAAGCCGGTCGATAACAGTGCATTCCAGATCAACGGGCGCTTGCTGAGCAACGAAATGCAGCTGCAAATGCGCAATGAAGAGCGGCGTGACGTGGAAGGTGCGGCCCTGGATTTTGAGTTCAAGAATTAATGTTGCCCACCCAAGTGACCTGATCCACAGACCTTCTGTCGCAGACTGGTCGGTCACTTTTGTTTTCTGCGAAAAACCCCTGTTAGACCATTTTAAAACGCATGTTTTAGGGCGTACTCTAGCCCGGCCATCAACACTTTGTCGTCGAGGACCTGCTGGTCATGAAATGCCGTGAAGGCTGTGGCGCCTGCTGTATCGCGCCTTCCATCAGTTCGCCGTTGCCCGGTATGCCCAATGGCAAGCCTGCGGGCGAACGCTGCCTGCATCTGTCGGTCGAACAGCTGTGCCAATTGTTTGGCCAGCCTGAGCGGCCTGCGGTGTGCGGTGCCTTTGCGGCGGATCTTGAAGTCTGTGGTAGTAGCCAGGAAGAAGCGATCAGGTTGATCGGCTGGTGGGAGCAGATGACGGCGGCTTAGTGGGCTTTAATGTCAGAACTTCAACAATAAGGAATACAACAATGGGTTCGCTGAAACGAATGGCTGTGTTGTGCGGTTTTACGGTGTTGTTTGCAGCTACTGCGCAGGCAGACTGGAAAGTAGAAAAGGATGAAGACGGCATCAAGGTGTCGTTGAATGAGGTGGCTGGCTCGAAATACAAGGCTTACCAGGGCACCACCCTGATCAATGCGCCGCTGACCAAGGTGCGGGCTTTGCAGGAGGACGTGGCGGGTGCCTGTGCCTGGATCCACGAGTGCAAATCCCAGAAGCTGGTGGACCAAAAGGGTGACGAGAGTTGGACCTATACCCAATTCAACGCACCCTTCCCGGTAACGGATCGTGACTCCTACATCCATGTCACTACCACCGTGGGCGGCGATGGCAGTGTGACCCGCAAACTGCAAGGTGTGCCCACCTACAAGCCAGAAGAGAAAGGTTATGTGCGCGTAGCCAAGGTCGATGGCTTCTGGAAACTGGTGCCCAAAGGCCCTAACCAGACCGAAGTGACCTACCAGGTCCATACCGAGCCAGGTGGCAGCGTGCCCTCCGTCTTGGCCAACAAGTTTGTGGTCGATGCGCCCTTCAAGACTTTGAAGGCCCTCAAGGCACTTGCCGAGAAACCGTAAGCGCAACCGAGCTGTGCCTCCTGCCTTGAGTGGAACGATCACCGTGCCCTCAAGGTCCAGATATGTGTAAGCCCATCCATGGGCTTTATCGAGGAGGCACTGATGCAAAACTGGCAAGTTACCTTCGTTGACGATCACGGCGTGCAATCGGTAGAGCAGTTTGCCTGTGAGCAAAAGCCTAGCCTCGAAGATGCAGCGCAGATGATTCGCGCCAAATTGCTGCCCATTCCCGCCAAGCTGGACCTCAATGACCTGGACGGCCGGATCGCCGAACCGACGGTCAAAAGCCTCAAGGATCAGAACAGTATCCAGATCCTCGATATTTCTCCCGCCGCCTGAATATTCCCTGACGGTCGTTAAAGCGCTGCTGGTGGAGGTGATAGCTTCGCGCTACTCTGCAAGAGAGATCAGCGAATGAATCGCTAAGGTCTGGTCTTGTCAGCTACATGCTTGTTTTCCTGCGGCGATGTCATTGCCGTCTACCTGCGCCGTTCACGCGCAGGCCTGGGAAGCACGGAAAGTCTATCCATTGGTTGAGGAGGACGTTTCATGAGCACAGCCTATCAAGAAGACATCAGCACCCACGTGTTACGCCGCATGAAAGAGGGCGGCTTCGACTTCTCACGTTTCCACCCCATCGAGTTCTACGCCATTTTCCCGGATGAGGAGCATGCGCGTCGGGCGGCGGGTCGGTTTCGTGGGGAGTCGATCAATGCCCAGGTCAGTGCACGGGATGACGGTGCCTGGTTCCTGGAGTTGAGCAAGGTCATGTTCGCCACCTATGACGGTATCGGTGATTTCGAGCAGGACTTCGAGGCGGTAGTCGAGCCCTTGGGCGGGATTATCGAGGGATGGGGCGTAAAGCACGAGGTTCGTGGGTTACCCATGTAGACACATGATCAATAAAGCAGCGTATCGGCTGACCCTCGGGTCGGCCGATTTTGTTTGTGGCGGCGCAAAGTACTTGGAACTTATTGCGAAAAATCCTCCACCAAAAAAAAGCCACCCGAGCAGGGTGGCCAAAAGGGAAGACCGGAAAGAAGGGGGAACCGGTCGGTACTTGCACTTACAAATTACCGACCGGGATAGGTTGATGCTGTAGGACGAATCCTGTTCAGCGCATGGGAGTGATTATCCGCAGGGTTTATCGGGCAGTGAAATCAACTCTGACTATGCTGGTGATAGGCAACGCCTGCGTCTGTTTGAAGCGAGCATGGCGAAGCGGGGATGGTGGCTGCACCAGGACGGTGCGGCGCTGTCTTGGGTTATATCCAACTGATTGATACTTAAGTGTTTATGCCGCTGGCACGGGCCTTGCGACAGTCCGTTGCGTCCGGGTGACAAGGAGTTCGGCATGATCCGCACTTATTACGATGAAATGTACGATGAGGCCGGCCAGGTCCGGCCGCACTATCGCGAGTTTGCCCGCTGGCTGGAGCAAACCCCGCCGGAACTGCTGGCCCAGCGTCGGCGTGAAGCCGATTTGCTGTTTCACCGCGCCGGTATCACCTTCACCCTGTACGGCGACGAACAGGGCACCGAGCGCCTGATTCCCTTCGATACCATCCCGCGCAGCATTCCCGCCAGTGAATGGCGAGTGGTCGAACGTGGCTGCATCCAGCGGGTCAAGGCATTGAACCTGTTCCTCGCCGACCTGTACCACGACCAGCGGATTATCAAGGCCGGGATCATTCCTGCCGAGCAAGTGCTGGCCAACGAGCAATACCAGTTGGCGATGCAGGGTCTGGACCTGCACCGAGATATCTATTCCCACGTCTCGGGTGTCGACCTCGTACGGGATGGCGACGGCACGTACTACGTGCTGGAAGACAACCTGCGCACCCCCAGCGGTGTGAGCTACATGCTCGAAGACCGCAAGATGATGATGCGCCTGTTCCCCGAGCTGTTCGCCGCCCAGCGCATCGCGCCGATCGATCATTACCCCAACCTGTTGCTCGACACCCTGAAAAGCGCCAGCCCGCTGGACAACCCCAGCGTGGTGGTGCTGACGCCCGGGCGCTTCAACAGCGCGTTCTTTGAACATGCCTTCCTCGCCCGGGAAATGGGGGTAGAGCTGGTGGAAGGCGCCGACCTGTTCGTGCGTGACGACCGCGTATTCATGCGCACCACCGACGGGCCGAAGGCGGTGGATGTGATCTACCGCCGCCTCGACGATGCCTACCTCGACCCGCTGGCCTTCAACCCGGCGTCGATGCTCGGCGTGCCGGGCCTGCTGGCCGCCTACCGCTCGGGCAACGTGGTGCTGGCCAATGCCATTGGCACCGGGGTGGCGGATGACAAGTCGGTGTATCCCTTCGTTACCGACATGATCCGTTTTTACCTGGATGAAGAGCCGATCCTCAAGAATGTTCCGACGTTCCAGTGTCGCAAGCCTGACGAGCTGTCCCATGTGTTGGCGAACCTGCCCGAGCTGGTGGTCAAGGAAACCCAGGGTTCCGGTGGCTACGGCATGCTGGTTGGCCCGGCCGCCAGCGCTGCCGAGATCGAAGCCTTTCGGGCGCGGATCAAGGCCAAGCCCCATGCCTACATCGCCCAGCCGACCCTGTGCCTGTCGACGTGCCCGACCTTTGTCGAAAACGGCATCGCCCCCCGGCATATCGACCTGCGGCCGTTCGTCCTGTCCGGCAAGGAAACCCGTGTGGTGCCCGGCGGGCTGACCCGCGTGGCGCTGCGTGAAGGCTCGCTGGTGGTCAACTCGTCCCAAGGCGGCGGCACCAAAGACACCTGGGTGGTCGAGGAATGAAACCATGTTGAGCAGAACTGCCTCGGATTTATATTGGATGTCGCGCTATCTGGAGCGCGCGGAAAACCTCGCACGCATGCTGGATGTCAGCTATTCACTGTCGCTGATGCCCCAGGATGGACGCGGCGATGGCTTGCACGAACTGGCCATGCCCCTGCTGATCACCGGCACCCTGGATGACTACCATGAACGCCACGGCGAGCTGCATGCCGAGCGCCTGTTGCACTTCTTCGCCCTGGACGCGGCCAACCCGGCGAGCATCTACAGTTGCTTGGGCGCCGCCCGCGCCAGTGCCCATGCCGTACGTGGGCGGATTACCGCCGACATGTGGGAAAACATCAACGCCACCTGGTTGGATATTCGCGATATCGCCCAGGAGGGGCTGAGCCGCTATGGCATGAGCCGGTTCTGCGAGTGGGTCAAGGAACGTTCCCACCTGTTTCGCGGCGCCACCTACGGCACCATCATGCGCAATGACGCCTTTCGCTTTATTCGCCTGGGCACCTTTATCGAAAGGGCCGACAACACGTTGCGCCTGCTGGATGCGCGCTACGAGATGGCCGGCGACCAGGCCGCCGTGGTGATTGATGGCACCGCCCACGCCTATTACCAGTGGAGCGCGCTGCTGCGGGCCTTGTCGTCCTTCGAGGCCTACACCGAGGTCTATCGTGACGCTCCCGGTGCCCGCCAGGTGGCCGAGCTGTTGCTGCTGCGCGCCGATGTACCGCGCTCCTTGCGCGCGTGCAGCGAAGAGATTGACCAGATCCTCGCCAGCCTGCCCGGCATCAACGGCCGCCCGGCCCAGCGCCTGGCCGCCGAGATGGACGCGCGCCTGCGCTTTACCGCGATTGACGAAATCCTTGAGGAAGGCCTGCACGCCTGGCTGACCGACTTCATCCCCCTGGTGCGCCAGTTGGGCAACGCCATTCACCATTCCTACCTGGAGGCGGCATGAGACTTTCCATCAGCCACGAAACCACCTACCGCTATGAAGACCAGGTGCGTGCCAGCATCCAGTACCTGCGCCTGACCCCCCACGACAGCGAGCGCCAGCATGTGCTCAGTTGGCAACTGGATCTACCGCGTCCGGTGCGGGCCCAGTTGGACCCGTTCGGCAATATCCTGCATGTGCTGACCCTGGACGAACCCCATGAGTCGATCATCATCGGCGCTCGTGGCCAGGTGGACATCGACGAGTGGCGCGAGGCCGAGCACGACAGCCAATCGCCCTTTCCCTTCCAGCGCTGCACGCGCCTGACCGAGCCGGACGAGGCCCTGCGCGCCTTTGCCCAGCAGCACTGCGGCAAGCGTCGGGATCGCAATGCCCTGATCGACCTGATGCACGCCCTCAACCAGCACATCGCCTACGTGCCGGGTGCCACGCAAGTGGAGACCAGTGCGGCCGAGGCGTTCGCCGGGCGTGCCGGGGTTTGCCAGGACCATGCCCATGCCTTCCTGGCCTGCGCGCGCAGCCTGGGGATCGCCACGCGCTATGTGTCGGGGTATTTGTACAGCGAGGACAGCGAACACCTGGCCAGCCACGCCTGGGCCGAAGCCTGGCTGGATGACGCCTGGTACAGCTTCGATGTGACCAACCAACTGGCCCGCCCGGAGCGGCATCTGAAACTGGCGGTGGGCCTGGATTACCTCGACGCGTGCCCGGTGCGCGGCATGCGCCGTGGCGGCGGGCATGAGCAGATGCATGCCAGGGTGTTTGTGGCGCCGAGCCCGGTGATCCTGGTGCAGCAGCAATAATCCCCGCCGCATCCTGCTGAAGCCGGCTCTACAAGTGCGGGTCGGTTTTGCGCGTGGCCATATGCTTCAAATACCCCACCAATAACTCCAGGTCGGCCTCTGGCAACACGCTGGCGGCAAATGCCGGCATCTTCGCCTGGGGCCAATGCCTCAGGCTCTGGGGATCACGGATGTAACGCTTGAGGAAGTCGCTGCCAAAATACTCGGTCGGGCTGTAGGGCAGATTCAGATCTGGGCCTACTTGCGCGTCACCCGCGCCGTTTAGACGATGACAGGCCAGGCAGTTTTTCTGAAACAGGGCGAACCCCTGGTTGATCGGATCATCCACCGCCAGCGCAGGATCGGGCAGCAGCGCCGGGAAGCGTTCGGCCACGGTTTTCAACTGTTTGATCGTCGAGATCTGGAATGGCCATTGTTCCGGGCTGATCCGGCTCGCCTGGGGCTGGGTCCACACCAGATAGAACGGCCCGGCACTGGGTTTGCCAGTGGCCAGCGGGGGCCACGGCTGAGCCGG
Source organism: Pseudomonas sp. ICMP 8385 (assembly GCF_002699915.1). Lineage (NCBI taxonomy): Bacteria > Pseudomonadati > Pseudomonadota > Gammaproteobacteria > Pseudomonadales > Pseudomonadaceae > Pseudomonas > Pseudomonas sp. ICMP 8385. The sequence goes on from NZ_LKBY01000157.1 coordinate 10,563, forward strand.
GTCCTCCACTGCCAACCAGGCCTGGGCGCCGCTTTGCTGCAGCAGTGGCGCGGCGGCCAGTTCGGCGGCGAAACCATCGAGCGCCACCGCCTGCACATGGTTCTGCGCTTGCAGGCCCGGTAAGAGGGCGGCCAATGGTACTGCGCGATAGGTCATATTGCGCTTGTAGGAAACGTCATCGACGATCTGCACCGTCTGTGCTGCCGGGTGCTTGAGCAGGTCGGCGGTGTGCCAGGTGGTGCGGCTGTGATCCAACTCGATGGTCAATTGGGCCGCGCTGGCGGGGTATGCCAGGATCAGCATCAGCAGGACGATAATCGGTTTCAAGGCGAAGCCCATATGGCAATGGCGATTCGCGCCCACGATACCGGAAATCAGCCGCTGAACCGCAGGCAAAAAGACAGCCCCGACCACAGGAGCGCTATAAGCGAGATCCCGGGCGGTGCTGTCAAGGGCTGCAATGTCTAGGTGTGAACGGCCCGTTCAACCAATGATCTTGGTCAGGTTGGGCAAAATCAGAATCAATGTAGTGGCGAAGAGAATGAGCCCCGCCTGGCGAACTTTCGATTGTTTGAACATGGCTGACTGCCTTTTGTTGTTATTCCTAAGCGTCAAATGCGCCGATGTATGCACCATCCATTGGCTACGTTAAGCCGGCTAGATGGCATTTTTCTTACAGCTGCTCCAGCAAGACCCGGCAGCAGCTTCATACACGTCTTACTGATTCAACCTTAGAGCCCCTGTCGGACGTGGCTTAGATCGCTTTCATATCAAGTTATATTGAAATCCTTTTAAAAAGGTATGAGGCAGATAGCCATCTTCGCCCCAGCCCCTTGGCTAGACAGCTAAAACGATTAACCCGAGGTTTCCGGTAGTCTCCTACCGTTCGTCTGAGCGTGGTCGTCAAGGTCAATGAGCGCATCGGTCATTGAATCTGCCCTCGTGGCGCTTAAGGTAAGGGCACGGTCGGCTCTCCCCTTGAGAGCTCCATTGCACAGTGGTTCGAGGACGTCATGACCCAAGCTTTGATCTTTGATGCAATACGTACGCCCCGGGGCAAAGGCAAGGCCGATGGTGCGCTGTACAGCGTCAAGCCGGTGAACCTGTTGGCCGGCTTGCTCACTGCCCTGCAACAGCGTAGCGACCTGGACACGCGCCAGGTGGATGACATTGTGCTGGGATGCGTCACACCGGTCGGTGACCAGGGGGCGGATATCGCCAAGACCGCCGCGCTGGTGGCCGACTGGGACGTCAGCGTCGCCGGTGTGCAGGTCAACCGCTTCTGTGCGTCGGGCCTGGAGGCGGTCAACCTCGGGGCGATGAAGGTGCGTTCCGGTTTCGAGGACCTGGTGGTGGTTGGCGGTGTCGAGTCCATGTCCCGCGTGCCCATGGGCAGCGACGGCGGTGCCTGGGTGCTGGACCCGCAGACCAATATGCACAGCCACTTCACGCCCCAGGGGATTGGCGCCGACCTGATTGCCACCCTGGAAGGCTTCACCCGCGAAGATGTCGATGCCTTCGCCTTGCACTCCCAGCAGAAAGCGGCACGGGCCAGATCAGACGGTTCCTTCAAGAAATCCCTGATCCCGGTGCAGGACCAGAATGGCATCGTACTGCTCGATCACGACGAATTTATCCGGGGCGACTCGACGCTTGAAGGCCTGGGCAAGCTCAAGCCCAGCTTTGAAATGATGGGCCAGATGGGCTTCGATGCCACGGCCTTGCGGGTCTACAGCCATGTCGAACGCATCCGGCATGTGCACACGCCGGGTAACAGCTCCGGGATTGTCGATGGCGCGGCCTTGATGCTGATCGGCTCCGAGGCTCGGGGTCGCGAACTGGGCCTGCAAGCGCGGGCGCGCATTGTCGCCACGGCGGTCACCAGCACCGACCCGACCATCATGCTCACCGGCCCCGCGCCCGCCACCCGCAAGGCCCTGGCCAAGGCCGGGCTGCGGGTCGAGGACATCGACCTGTTCGAGGTCAACGAAGCCTTTGCCTCGGTGGTGCTCAAGTTCATCAAGGACATGGGCATCGACGCCGCCCGGGTCAATGTCAATGGCGGCTCGATTGCCCTGGGCCACCCGCTGGGGGCCACGGGGTGCGCGATCCTCGGCACCCTGCTCGACGAACTGGAGGCGCGCCAGCAGCGCTACGGCCTGGCCACGCTCTGTGTGGGCGGCGGCATGGGTATTGCCACCATTATCGAACGCCTCTGAGCCTAAGGAATCTGTCATGAGCGACGCCATTCGTTACGAAAAAGGCCAGGACCAGATCGTGGTGCTGACCCTCGACATGCCCGGCCAGAGTGCCAACACCATGAACGCGGCCTACCGCGAGGCCATGGCCGCTACCGTTGCGCGCCTGGACGCGGAAAAGGATGGGTTGGCCGGGGTCATTATCACCTCAGCGAAAAAAACCTTTTTTGCCGGCGGTGACCTCAATGAACTGATCAAAGTCGACAAGCCCCACGCCAAGGCGTTCTACGACATGGTCCTGGGCCTCAAAGCGCAACTGCGCAGCCTGGAAACCCTGGGCAAGCCGGTAGTGGCCGCGATCAACGGCGCAGCCCTCGGCGGTGGCTGGGAGCTGTGCCTGGCGTGCCAGCATCGTGTGGCGCTGGATCATCCAGCCGTGCAGATCGGCTTGCCGGAAGTCACCCTGGGCCTGCTGCCGGGTGGCGGCGGGGTGGTGCGCATGGTGCGTATGCTGGGCCTGGAAAAGGCCTTGCCGTATCTGCTCGAAGGCAAGAAGATCAGCGCGCAAAAGGCCCAGCAGGCCGGGTTGATCGACGAGTTGGCGGCGGATCGCGATGAGCTGCTGGCCAAGTCCCGGGCCTGGATCCTGGCCAATCCGACGGCCAAACAGCCTTGGGATATCAAGGGCCATCAGATTCCTGGCGGCACACCGTCCAATCCGAAAGTCGCGCAAATGCTCGCCATTGCGCCGTCGATCCTGCGCAGTAAAACCCATGGCTGTTTCCCCGCCCCGGAGAAAATCCTCTGCGCGGCCGTGGAAGGTGCCCAGGTGGACTTCGACACCGCACACCTGATCGAGACCCGTTATTTCACCGAACTCACCACCGGCCAGGTGGCGAAGAACATGATCGGCACCTTCTGGTTCCAGCTCAACGAAATCAACGCCGGAGGCTCACGGCCTGCGGGGTTTGCGCCGTATGTCACCCGCAAGGTCGGCATCCTCGGCGCCGGCATGATGGGCGCGGGGATTGCCTACGCCAGCGCATCGGCGGGCGTGGAGGTGGTGCTCAAGGACGTCACGCTGGCGGCGGCAGAGAAGGGCAAGGCCCACTCGGCGGCGCTGCTGGACAAGAAGGTCAGCCGTGGGCAATTGACGCCTGAGCAGCGGGAAAGCACCCTGGCGCGGATCCATCCTACAGATAATGATGCCGATCTGGCTGGCTGCGACCTGATCATCGAAGCCGTATTTGAAGACCGCGACCTCAAGGCCAAGGTCTCGGCCGCCGCCCAGCGTGTGGTGGGCGCTGATGCGGTGATTGCGTCCAATACCTCCACCTTGCCCATCAGCGGCCTGGCGAGCGCGGTGCCGGATCAAAGCAAGTTTATCGGCCTGCACTTCTTCAGCCCGGTGGAAAAAATGCCCCTGGTGGAAATCATCAAGGGTGCCAACACCAGCGACGAAACCCTGGCTCGCGGTTTTGATTTCGTACTGCAAATCAAGAAAACCCCGATTGTGGTGAATGACAGCCGCGGCTTCTTCACCTCGCGGGTGTTTGGCACCTTCACCAACGAAGGCATCACCCTGCTAGGCGAAGGCGTGGCTGCGCCGATGATCGAGACCGAGGCGCGCAAGGCCGGGATGCCGATTGGCCCGCTGGCGATTTCTGACGAAGTTTCCCTCAGCCTGATGAGCCATATCCGCCAGCAGACAGCCAAGGATCTGCAGGCCGAAGGCAAGACACTGCCCGCGCATCCGGCCTTTGCGGTGATCGACCTGTTGCTTAATGAGTACAAGCGTCCGGGCAAGGCGGCGGGCGGTGGTTTCTACGAGTACCCCAGTGATGGCCAGAAATACCTGTGGCCAGAACTCAAGGTGCGCTTTGAACAGGCCAGCCAGCAGATTTCAGCCCAGGACGTGCGCGACCGCCTGCTGTTTATCCAGGCCATCGAAACGGTGCGGTGCGTGGAGGAGGGTGTGTTGATGTCCACCGCCGATGCCAATATTGGCTCGATCTTCGGCATCGGCTTTGCGGCCTGGAGCGGCGGGGCGCTGCAGTTTATCAACCAGTACGGGCTGAACGACTTTGTAGCGCGGGCGCGTTACCTGGCCGAGCAATACGGCGAGCGGTTTACTCCGCCAGCCTTGTTGTTGGAAAAAGCCGCCCAAGGCACGACGTTCTAGCCATCCGACAGGGCCGCGGTGGGGCTTGCCTTGAAAGGGTATTTCAGGGCAGGCTGACGGGTGTGCATTATTCCCACCACCGTGTCAGGTATTTTTTATGTCGCTACGCATCTGCATTCTGGAAACCGATATCCTGCGTCCAGAACTGGTCGATCAATATCAAGGTTACGGGCAGATGTTCCAGCGCCTGTTTTCGCAGCAGCCGATTGCCGCCGAGTTCATCGTCTACAACGTGATGCAAGGCCTCTACCCGGCAGACAGCGAAGTGTTCGACGCCTACCTGGTGACGGGCAGCAAGGCGGATTCCTTCGCCACCGACCCGTGGATCGAAACCCTCAAGGCCTACCTGTTGAACCGCTACAAGCGGGGCGACAAGCTGCTCGGCATCTGTTTTGGCCATCAACTGCTGGCGCTGTTGCTGGGCGGCAAGAGCGAGCGGGCGAGCCAGGGCTGGGGCGTGGGTATCCACAACTATCAACTGGCCGCCAAGGCCCCGTGGATGAGCCCGGTGGTGGAAGAACTGACCCTGTTGATCAGCCATCAGGACCAGGTCACCGCCTTGCCGGAAAACGCCACGGTGATCGCCTCCAGCGACTTCTGCCCGTTTGCCGCTTATTACATCAACGACCAGGTGCTGTGCTTCCAGGGGCACCCGGAGTTTATCCACGATTACTCCCGGGCACTGTTGGACATTCGCCAGCAGAACCTGGGCGAGCAGATCTACCAACGCGGCGTCGCCAGCCTGGCGCACGACCACCACGGCGTAACCGTGGCGGAATGGATGATGCGTTTTGTGGCACACAAGCCGCAGGTGGCCTGATCATTGAGTGAACGGGGTGGGCCGGTTATAGCCACCCCGAGCGCTTGAAGCTGGCCCACAGCCCCGTGCACCCCACCGCGATAAATCCCAGCACCGCAAAATAGCCATAGTGCCATTGCAGTTCCGGCATGTTCTGGAAGTTCATCCCGTAGATCCCGGCCACCGCCGTGGGGAACGCGAGGATCGCCGCCCAGGCTGCAAACTTGCGCTGCACCACGCTCTGGCGCGAGGCTTCCAGCAACACGCCGATCTCGATGGTCTGGCTGGCGATGTCGCGCAGGGTCGAAAGGTCTTCCATCTGCCGCGTGACATGGATTTGCACATCGCGAAAGTACGGGCGCATGTTCTTGTCGATAAACGGGAAGTTCAGCTTCTGCAATTCCTCGCTGATTTCCACCATCGGCGCCACATGCCGGCGCAGCCGCAGCACGTCGCGGCGCAGGCCATGCAGGTTCTGGATATCGCGCTCATTCAGGGCATTGCACAGCACGTTGCGCTCCAGCGCATCGATCTCGGCATGAATCGCCTCGCTCACCGGCTGGTAGTTTTCGGTGACAAAATCCAGCAGCGCATAGAGTACGAAATCTTCCCCGTGTTCCAGCAACAGCGGCCGCGCCTCACAGCGCTGGCGCACATAGCCGTAGGATGCCGAGTGGCCGTTGCGCGCGGTGATGATATAGCCGTTGCCGGCGAAGATATGAGTCTCGATAAACTCCAGCTTGCCCTCATGGCGCACCGGCGAGTAGGTCACGATAAACAGTGCGTCGCCAAAGGTTTCCAGCTTGGGCCGGCTGTGTTTTTCCAGGGCGTCTTCGATGGCCAGTTCATGCAGGTTGAACTGGCGTTGCAGGTTGGCCAACTCCTGGGCGTTGGGCTCTTCCAGGCCGATCCACACAAAATGACCGGGCTTGGCCGCCCAGGCGGCGCCTTCATCGAGGGTGATATCCGTGACTTTTTTCCCGGCGCTATAGACGGCCGCGGCAACAACTCTACCCATAATACTGATCGCTTCTTTACAAGTGGCAGTAACCGGCCAGCTTAGCCTGAAACGCTACAGTGCAGGAGCCGGCTTACCTTCAGGTTTTTGCAGTGCCTGATCCATGGCTGTAATGCACTCGACCATCTGCTCCCGGCACTTCTCCATCAGCCGGGGCATGTCATCCATCGTCAAGCCTGCTGTAGGAATCGGCGCCAATGACCGGATCAAGATATCGCCACTGTTCCAGCGAGTGAGCTTCATCTGCTTCACATAGGTGCTGACGCACACCGGCACAATCGGCACACCGGCGGCAATCGCCATCTGGAACGCGCCTTTCTTGAATGGCAGCAACGACTCACCCAGGTTGCGGGTGCCTTCGGGAAACACCCAGATCGAGGTTTCTTCGTGTTGCAGGGTATGGGTGGTGGTCAGCATCGAGCGCCGTGCTTTTTGTGGGTTGCCCCGGTCAATCAACACATTGCCCGCGAGCCAGAACAACTGCCCGAACAGCGGCACCCACTTCAGGCTTTTCTTGCCGATACACACGGTGCGGTAGGGCACCACGTTGCCAAACACAAACAGATCATAGTTGGACTGATGGTTGGCGATGATCACGCAGCTGCTGGGTTTGTTGCGCAGCGAGTCCACTTGCGTCGTGACCCTTAGCCGCAGCAACCACATGGCGGGCAGGGCATACAGGCGGGCACAGAGCCGGCTGTTATCCGGGTTGAACGGCCGGCAGATCCCCAGCAGCACGCCGAGCACGCCCGCGATCATAAAATGCAGGCTCATCAATAACATGCGTAAACAATAGAGCATCGACACGGCCCATCGGGACAAAAGGTGGCGCAGTGTACGGATGTGCACTGTATTCGGCAATTACCCCTGTAGAGGTAGAAGATGAGCGATGTTTAAGTACATGTTTCAGAAGATGGAGACAGATGCCATCTAGAGCGGTTGCAAGGCGATTAAGAATTGGCTGTAAGAAAAAGCCCGACATAAAGTCGGGCTTGGATTGATGCCGGCTTGGGTGGCTTAGACCAAATGCTCCTGGTCCTGGATGATCGCGTTATCCAGCAACTCCAGCAGGGCCTTACGCACCTTCAGCTTGGTGTGCCTGTGGGCGTTCATATTGATCTTCTTCAACTGCCGCGCCACTTCCAGGGCCGCCGCTTGCAGCGCCTCGGGGGCTACCACCTTGTCGAGGAAACCGGCGTTCAACGCGTCCTGCGGGGTGAACATCTCGGCATTGATCACCGAACGATGAAACGCCGACTTACGCAGGCGATCACGCGCCAACTCAATCCCGGCATGGTGCATGGTCATGCCGATCATCACTTCATTCAGGCCGATGCTAAAGGGCCCCTCGACACCAATCCGGTAATCGGCCGACAGCAACAGGAACGCCCCTTTGGCCACTGCATGCCCAGGGCACGCCACAACCACCGGGAACGGGTGCGACAACAGACGGCGCGCCAGGGTCGAGCCCGATGTCACCAGGCTGACCGCCTCTTTCGGGCCGGCCGTCATCACCTTCAAGTCATAACCCCCCGACAGAATCCCCGGCGTACCGGTGATAATCACCACCGCCCGATCCTTCTCGGCCTGGTCCAGCGCTTCATTAAACGCACTGACCACAGCCGGTGAAATGGCATTGACCTTACCGTTGCTCAAGGTCAGGGTCGCGATACCGTCTTCGAGGTGGTAGGCAATCAACTCACTCATGACGCGATTCCTTGTAATACGTTTAATAGAAGGGCAGGCCGCAGACGTTACCCAGCATGACCGCCCCGGTAAAGCGCCATGACTGACTGGCCAGTCAGCCTTTTCCCAACCCGCCGGCCTGGAGCAGCCTACAACAGTACTTGCCAGCCACTCTGCACGCCTACCGACAAGCCTTGAGAATGGCACAATCGCCACCCTTCACCCCCTACCAGAGGGATGTGGGCCGAGATAACCGTCTAAGCGCATGAAAATTCTGAAAAAAACCTTTGCCATCGGAAAAGCTTTCGACTACATTAGCGCGCCTCGACAGACTGAATCAGTTTGACGAGATACGGTGAAGTGTCCGAGTGGCTTAAGGAGCACGCCTGGAAAGTGTGTATACAGGAAACTGTATCGAGAGTTCGAATCTCTCCTTCACCGCCACATTTTGAAAACGCAAACCCCTGATTTTCCTAGAGAAAGTCGGGGGTTTGTGGTTTTTGGTGTCTGAAAAATGGCCATGTGGGACAGATCGGGGGGCTCGTCTGCCGAAATGCCCCCTCCGCGCTCGCCGCTTTGCCTGAACTCGGTCAAGGGTGGGCGTTTTACAGAAAATAAATCTGTCCCCTTTCCCGCCGAGTATCGAAAAGATGCTCAACCAGCAGGGCTATCATCGAATCGCGCCGGTGGCCTGCTTCAATGAGTTGTTGGCCATGGTCGAAAGCGCTGTAGAGCCGTTTGATCTATTGGTCATCAACCGTGCCCTGGCCGCGGGTACGACGCTCAACCTGGATGATTTTTTCCGCCATTGCCCGGTTATCCGCCACACCCTGGTCTATGAAACCCCACCGATTGATGAGCAGGTGTTGATCGTTACACCAGGCTCGAAGGTGATCAAAAACCTGTCGCGGCCGCCTGACCGCCAGGCGATCAAAACCCTGATGCAGATGATTGATCCACAAAAGGGCAAGCCCGCTCGCCGTCCTTTACTGCTTGGAATGCGCTGAAAGGCTGAGCGTTATGTCTAGCAGCGAAGAGGCCTCCGCGATCCAGGCTACGAGCGCCTGACCAGGCGCGTATACACCGCACTATTGATCAGCAGGACCAGGGCGCCCAGGCCCAGTTGGATCTGTGGCGTCAGCCCCGCCGGATAGATCAGGGCAAGGATGTAGTGCTCGATAAAACCCGCGCCATAACCTTCTTGCCCGGCGAGGTGGCGCAGCAGGTTTTCCCAGCGGGTCAGGGGGCAGGGCAGGTGGAACACTTCAACGGCAACGCCCCAGGCCGCAGCGGGCAGGTGCAGCCACATGACCGGCCGCCACTTGAGGGCAAGCAGGCCCCCGAACAACACGAACAGGATAAAGCCTAGGTGGAACAACACCAGGGTGTCGGCGGCAAGTCGAAAGAGCATAGGAGCGATCGCGTCGGGTGAGGCTGTCAAGTGTGCTGGATGAGGCCGTCTGAAACCAGAGGTGGGCGGGTTGCGGTTGCTTGTAGGGCCGGGCCACCGTTATTGTGCTGAATCCTTTTAGTCATCTGCCACGGATCTGTTGTGATGAATGCACCGCGTACTGCTGTTGGCCCGATCAAGGCCGTGATTTTCGATATGGACGGGTTGTTGCTGGATACCGAAGGTATCTACACCGAAGTCACGCAGATCATCGCCGAACGTTATGGCCGCACGTATGACTGGGGTATCAAGCAGCACATCATTGGTCGTGGCGCCCAGGACCTGGCCGAGTATCTGGTCAAGGCGCTGGACTTGCCGATCACCCCCCAGGAGTTCCTGCGGATCCGCGAGCCGTTGATGAGCGAGCGTTTTCCCAAGGCCCTGGGCATGCCGGGCGCCGAGGCGTTGGTGCGGCATTTAAGTGCCCACGGTATCCCGATAGCCGTGGGCACCAGTTCGTCGCGCCATTCGTTTGGCCACAAGACCACGCTGCACCGTGAATGGTTTGGCCTGTTCGGTACCATTGTCACTGCCGACGACCCGGAGGTGGGCGCGGCCAAGCCTGCGCCGGACATCTTCCTCACCGCTGCCCGTCGCCTGGGCGTTGCACCCGAGGACTGCCTGGTGTTTGAAGACTCACCGTTTGGCGTGACTGCTGCCAAGGCCGCGAACATGACCGCCATTGCAGTGCCCGATGAAGCCATGGCCGACAGCAAGTACGCCCACGCCGACCAGATCATCCGCACACTCGCGGACTTCGACCTGGCTGCGTACGGTCTGCCGCCGATGCGCTAAATACACTGCGCACGTTGATAGCCAGGGGCAGGTCAAATTAAGGCTGAACTTGTTGCCTGCGGCTGTTCTAAGCTGATACGAGCCAACGGGGCTTGCCACTGTCGAGACGGATCATGTCTAAATCACGCGCTTTACTTGTATTTACCAGCTTGGCGTTGATCATCGGTTCTCCGGCGCTGCTGGCCGACCCCGGTAACGGCAATGGCAAGGACAAAGGCAGTGCCCATGGCAATAAGGGCGGCCAGGGTAACCAGGGGCAGGGGGGCGGCAAGAAAGGCGCAGGGGCCTCTTACAATAGCCCGCAAATTGATGTCGGCGGCGTGCGGGTGATCCTTGGCGACAACCGCGACTACTGGCGCGGCGGTTCGTCCCTGCCGCCGGGTATCCAGAAAAACCTGGCCCGTGGCAAACCCCTGCCACCGGGGATTGCCAAGAAACTCGATGGGCGCCTGTTGGGGCGCCTGCCCCATTACGATGGCTACGAATGGCAGCAGGCGGGCACGGACCTGATTCTGGTGACGATTGCCACCGGGATCATTTATGAAGTGCTCAATGACGTATTGAACTGATCGAGATCGGCGATTCAGCGTGCGAACCTGCCCGGCCAACCGATGATGGTCTTTGGCCGGGGGGCCGCATAGGTGCGTACCTTCGAGGTCGACAACCCCAGCCTCACCAATGATTCGGCCAGGGTCACGGCGGTGGTTACGCCATCCACCACCGGCACGCCGGTGCGTTGGCGGATCTGTTCATCCAGCCCGGCCATGCCGCCACAACCCAGGCAGATCACCTCGGCCTTGTCTTCGCGGATGGCCAGTTCGGCCTGGTGCACAATGGCTTCCATGGCTCGCAGCGGGTGCTCTTCGAGCTCCAGTACCGCCATGCCACTGGCCCGCACCGAGGCGCAGCGCTCATACAGCCCGGAGAGCTTGAGCCGGTCTTCGATCAGCGGCACCGTGCGATCCAGGGTAGTGACCACTGAGTACGCGTGGCCAAGGAACATCGCCGTGCTGGCGGCGGCGTCGGTAATGTCCACCACCGGCACGTTCAAGAGTTCCTGCAGGCCTTCGCGGCCATGTTCGCCATAACCGGCCTGGATCACTGCGTCGAACGGCTGGTCATAGGCCATTACCCGATCCATCACCGCAATGGCCGCCAGGTAGCTTTCAAAATTGCCCTCCACCGATTCGGCGCCGAAAAACGGGGTCAGCCCGACAATTTCAGTGCCCGCTGCTGCAACGCTGCGGGCCTGCTGGGCGATGGCCTCGGTGATGGATTCGGTGGTGTTGACGTTGACGATAAGAATGCGCATGAAGTGCTCCCGGCTCAATGACTGACGTTGTCGACGGCAATGGCTTCGCCACTTACGTCGGCATAGAACGGCTGGCGCCTGGCGAGCAACCGATACAACACCCCGGCAATGGCGGCGCCAAACAGCCAGGAGAACGGCGAGACGCTGGCAAACCCCGGCAACAGCGCGAGCAAAATGGCAATCACCGCCGCCGGGACAAACGCCGCCACCGCCCGCAGGTTGACCCCGCGGCTGTAGTAATAAGCGCCGTTGGGGTCTTCGCTATACAGCTGCGGCACGTCGATCCGGCCCTTACGGATCAGCCAGTAATCCACCATGATCACGCCATACAGCGGGCCCAGCAGTGCGCCCAGGCCGGAGAGGAAGTACACAATCACCAGCGGGCTGTTGTAGAGGTTCCAGGGCAGGATCAGCACTGCGAGGAACGCGCTGATCAGCCCAGCGCGCCGGAAGTTCAGGAGCCTGGGCGCCAGGTTGCTCAGTACAAAGGCCGGGGCAACGAAGTTGGCCATGATATTCACCGCCACGGTGACAATCAGGAACGCCAGGCAGCCCAGCACCAGGAAGAAGGTATTGGGGATGGCCGCAATGATTTGCGTGGGGCTTTCGATCACCTGGCCATTGAGTTGGAACTGCCCGCCGCACAACAGCACGGTGATGATCGCGAACAGCAGGATATTCACCGGCAGGCCCCAGAAGTTGCCGACCTTGATAGTCTTGCGGCACGGCGACGAACGGGCGAAGTCGCAGAAGTTGAGGATCAGGGTGCCGTAGATCGCCAGCCACAAGGCGCCGCCGGCAAAGATATTGCGCCACATCTCGCCACCGCTCAGGGGCTCGCGGATCGACCAGGCAATAGTGCCGCTGGCCTGGTAATACATCCAGCCGGCCAGCGCCGCAACAGTCAGCAGAATCACCGGGCCAGCAAAGCCTTCGTAGCGGCGGACCATTTCCATGCCGTAGGCCAGGATCACCAGTTGCACAAACCAGATGATCACAAAACATGCCCAGCCCAAGGTGGAGAGGCCGAGGATCGCGTTGTTGTCGTAGTCGGCAAACCCAGGGTGAATCGCCACCAACAGCACGCGGAAGACCACGGATGCGAGGTAGGTTTGAATCCCGAACCAGGCGATTGCGATCACAGCCCTGATCAGCGCGGGAATTTGCGCGCCATATATGCCGAAACTTATCCGGCTGATCACCGGAAACGGCACGCCGGTTTTCTGGCCCATATAGCCCGACAAGTTCATAAAGAAATACACCAGCGCCGCGCCGATCCCCAGGGATAACAGGATCTGCCAGGCACCCAGACCCAGGGCGTACAAGCCGATGGCGAAAGAGTAGTTGGCGATGTTGTGCACATCGTTGGTCCACAGGGCAAAGATGCTGTAGCCACCCCAGCGCCGGCCTTCGACCTTGGTGGGGGCCAGGTCCTTGTTATGCAGGCGGGGGCTGAGCACCAGCGGGCCAGGGAGGGGGGCCGTAGGTATGGAGGTGGAGGAGGGCAAATCCAGTGCGATGTTGTTGGAGAGACTTGTACGCATTCCGGCAGGCTCCTGGCATCTGCAGCGGGCGCGTGGTTCAAGGGCGCCTGGCATGCGGATACAAAGTGTATGAAGGTTGTTGTTGAAGTTGTATACAAAGACTTCAACTCCCTTAGCCACTTGTGTGCCAGGTTTTTATCTATCAAAAATTTGGCTAATTTCGTTTTTGCAGGCTTGATTAATAATTGACTGAATTTAAACAACTATAAATTGACCGTTTGAACAGGTATTTATTTTTTTGCGGGAATATAGGAATGGAAGATGTAGGAAGTTAGCAGAGGAGGGGTGTAACTTTTCGGTGCGAAATTTTTAAAGTGCACACAAAAATGGCACTGTTGGTTACGTTTGTGTGTACAAAATCATGATGCGCCGCAAACAAATGTGGGCGCGGGCTTGTGTGGGAGCGGGCTTGCCCGCGATGGCGGTGGATCAGTTAAATACATCTAATCTGACACCACAATCGCGAGCAAGCCCGCCCCCACACAAGCCCGTGTCGCCAGGTCAGGCCTTGCTGATGATATTGCCCGCATGCAGCCCGCATTCTTTCTGCGTTGCCTCTTCCCACCACCAGCGGCCTTCGCGCTCATGCTGGTTCGGCAGCACCGGACGGGTGCAAGGCTCGCAGCCGATGCTGATAAAACCGCGCTCGTGCAGGCTGTTGTACGGCAGCTCAAGCATGCGGATATAACCCCAGATCTCTTCGCTGGTCATTTGCGCCAGGGGGTTGAACTTGTAGAGGGTGCGCTCGGGCGTAGAGAAGGCACTATCGACTTCCAGGACCGCCACCTGGCTGCGGGTGCCGGGGCTCTGGTCGCGGCGCTGGCCGGTGGCCCAGGCGCGTACACCGGAGAGTTTGCGGCGCAGCGGTTCGATCTTGCGCACACCGCAGCATTCGCCATGGCCGTCCTTGTAGAAGCTGAACAGGCCCTTTTCCTTGACGAACGGTTCCAGCTTGCTCTGGTCTGGCGAGATCAGCTCGATATCGATCTTGTAGAAGTCGCGCACCTGCTCGATAAACCGGTAGGTCTCCGGGTGCAGGCGGCCCGTGTCGAGGCTGAAGACCTTGACGTTCTTGTTGAGCTTCCAGGCCATATCTACCAGCACCACGTCCTCGGCACCGCTGAAGGAAATCCACAGGTCATCGCCGAACTGGCTGAATGCCAGCTTGAGAATGTCCTGGGCGGACTTGTTGGCATAGGTCGCGGCGAGTTCAGCGACATCGAAGGCTTGGTTCATCAGGACGGTTCCTACAGGTCAGTGGCGCTGAGCGCTCTATAGGAGGGCGATGTTAACAAAATCTACTCTGCGTTGCGGCGGTCAGCGTGAATCGCTAGAGTTCGGCAGTCCTTTTGCTCGCTCAACTGAAAAAAAATCCAAATGGGAGTGTCTTGTGGAAATTGCCTGTCTCGACCTGGAAGGGGTGCTGGTTCCAGAAATCTGGATCGCCTTCGCTGAAAAAACCGGTATTGAATCCTTGCGGGCCACCACCCGGGACATTCCCGACTACGACGTACTGATGAAGCAGCGCCTGCGGATTCTCGACGAGCACGGCTTGAAACTGTCGGATATCCAGGAAGTGATTGCCACGCTCAAGCCGCTGGAGGGCGCCATCGAGTTCGTCGACTGGCTGCGCGAGCGCTTCCAGGTGGTGATCCTGTCCGACACTTTCTATGAGTTCTCCCAGCCGTTGATGCGCCAGCTGGGCTTTCCGACCCTGCTTTGCCACCGCCTGATTACCGATGAAAATGACCGGGTGGTGAGCTATCAACTGCGCCAGAAAGACCCCAAGCGCCAGTCGGTGCTGGCCTTCAAGACCTTGTACTACCGGGTAATCGCTGCAGGCGATTCCTACAACGACACCACCATGCTGGGGGAGGCGGATCGTGGGATTCTGTTCCATGCGCCGGAAAACGTGATTCGCGAGTTCCCGCAATTCCCGGCGGTGCATACCTTTGAGGATTTGAAGCGGGAGTTCATCAAGGCTTCAAATCGTTCCTTGAGCCTGTAAGTGATTTAGCGAGGCTGATTGCCTTATCGCGAGCAAGCTCGCTCCCACATTTTTGTTCTGCAAACACAGTCAAAAATGTGGGAGCGGGCCCCGCGATGAGGCCTTCAAGCCCCCTCAAACAACCGCTCATAAGGAATGCGCAAACCCTCGTGCAGGCGCTTGATCATGGCCAGGCTCAGCTTGCGCTTGTGGTTCAGCACTTCGGATACACGTCCGCTGGAACCGATAAAGGGTTCCAGGTCACGGGCCGTCAGGCCCAGTTGGTCCATGCGAAACTTGATTGCTTCCACCGGATCGGAAGGCGGCATGGGAAAGTGTTCGTCTTCGTATTTTTCGATCAGCAGCGCGAGGATTTCCAGCTCATCGCCTTGCGGCGAGCCGACTTCTGCCCCCCACAGTTGAGCCACGCGCGCCAGTGCGGCGGCCAGGTCTTCGGGGGTACGAATAGGTTTGATGTTCATTACACAGTCTCCGCGTTGATCTGGTCGTACTGGGCATGGGTGCCAACAAACCGTATGAAACCCAGTTGCCGCGGGTAGTCGATCGCCATGATCACTCGATATTTATTGCCACCGATATTGAACACTACCCTTCCACCTTTGAGGATGCTCGCGGTGCGAAGCTCCGCCTTCAGGTCTTGGGGGGTGTAAAAGGTGGACTTCTCCATATGGCGATACCATTCAACCAGTGGTGTTTTGGAGTCGGTGTAAGCCGGACGACTTTCCCAGAACTCCCTTAAGGCGGCTCTTGCGATCAGTCGCATCAATCAGGCCTCCCAATTTGGGAGATATTAGGTGTCGCTTCCTGGGTTTGCAACCCCTGACAGGGAGTGCGATGTGTAGGAAATGGACTTTGTTTCAACGGCGCAAGCGATAAAACGATAAAGGCAACAAGCAGTCGATCCATGTGATCCCTCACAGACGGCCTAGTGGAATACTGGAGCCAGACGCTATCCCTGCGCCCCAATACTGTCCATGGCCGTTCTGATTCAGGTTCTTTCCCTGGGAGGTCCGTTTACAGTCTTTCCAGTGTCTCCAGCAACACCCGCACCTTGGTCATCGACTCCTGATACTCCGCCTGCCACTCGGAGTCCGCGACAATCCCGCCGCCACCCCAGCAACAGACCTGGCCGTCCTTGACCAGCAGGCTGCGAATGGCGATGGAGCTGTCCATCTCGCCGCGCACGTCAAGGTATAGCAGCGAGCCGCAGTACAGCCCGCGCCGGGTCGGTTCCAGTTCGTCGATGATCTGCATGGCGCGGATCTTCGGTGCGCCGGTGATCGAGCCGCCGGGGAAGCTGCCGGCGATCAGGTCCAGGGCGTCTTTGTCGTCGGCCAGTTCGCCGGTGACGCTGCTGACCAGGTGATGCACGTTGGGGTAGCTTTCCAGGCTGAACAGCTCCGGCACCTTGACCGAGCCGGTGCGGCAGGTGCGGCCCAGGTCATTGCGCAGCAGATCGACGATCATCAGGTTCTCCGCGCGATCCTTGGGGCTGGCCAGGAGTTCGGCGGCGTTGGCTGCATCTTCTTCAGGTGTCAGCCCGCGAGGGCGGGTGCCCTTGATCGGGCGGGTTTCCACCTGGCGCTGGCTGATCCGCACGAAACGTTCTGGCGACAGGCTGACGACTGCGCCGTCATCCGGCAGGCTCTGAAAGCCCGAGAACGGCGTCGGGCAGGCGGCGCGCAGGGCGCAATAGGCGACCCAGGGATCGCCGTTGCAGGCCGCGCGAAAGCGTTGGGCGAAGTTGACCTGGTAGCAGTCACCGGCCTGGATGTAGTCCTGGATCCGGGCCAGGGCTTGTTCATAGGCGGCGGCGCTCAGGTCCGGGGTCATCCGGCTGTGCAGCTTGAAGCTGGCCGTGGGGTGAGCGGCAGGTTGGCTGAACAGGGCCAGCAGTCGCTGGCGTTCGCTTTCCGGCAGTTTGGGGTGGAACACCAATTGGCTGGTGTGTGCCTGGTGATCGCTGATCAGTGCCCAGGCGTACAGGCCAAAGCGTGCATCGGGCAGGCCGATGTCGTCGATGGCCTGATGGGGCAGTCGTTCCAGGTGACGGCCAAAATCGTAGCTCAGGTAGCCGATCAAGCCGCCGGCAAATGGCAGTTCATAAGGCGCGGGCAGGTTGGCCTCGCCCAGCAGCGTCAGGTTTTCCCGCAGTCGTTGCAAAAAGTCGCTACCGCTTTCGTCCGGCCACACCGCCAGCGTTGCTTCCGGCCAGGCGCTGAGCAGGTCATAACGGCCACGCTTGGCTGTCGGTCGGCCACTGTCCAGCAGCACGGCGCCAGGGGCATGGCGAATCGCCGCAAAATACTCGGCGGGGTTGGCATGGTAGGGCAGCGGGTGTACGGAGCAGGTCGACATGCGAGGGTGGATCAGCCATGGGCGCGGGGGAGGGGATTGTAGTCCCCTCAAGGATTTGCTCCTAGAGGGGATGTCGGGGATTGCTGGATGGAGGACGGGACCGGGTGTGGGGTTCAGCCTGCCACCGGCGGAATATGCCCAAACATTTCCTGGGCAAATTTCACCCGTTCTTCGGCCGTTTCCGTCACGCCCGCCGCCTTCAGTGCTTCAAGACGCGCCTCCACCGCATGGGTGCGCAAGGTCAGGCCGCAGTCGTTGGCGATCTGGATGTTCAGCCCGGGCCGGGCATTGAGCTCCAGGATCAGCGGGCCCTTTTCCTGGTCCAGCACCATGTCCACGCCGATATACCCCAGCCCGCACAGCTCATAGCAGCCGGCGGCGAGTTTCATGAAGCCGTCCCAGTTGGGCAGTTGCACGCCGTCCACCGCGTTGGTGGTGTCGGGGTGCTTGGTGATGATGTTGTTCAGCCAGGTGCCGCGCAGGGTCAGGCCGGTGGCCAGGTCCACGCCCACGCCAATCGCGCCCTGGTGCAGGTTGGCCTTGCCGCCGGACTGGCGGGTCGGCAAGCGCAGCATGGCCATCACCGGGTAGCCCATCAGCACGATGATGCGGATATCCGGCACGCCTTCGTAGCTGATGCTCTTGAAGATCTGGTCGGGCACCACCCGGTACTCGATCAGTGCGCGGTCACGGTGGCCGCCCAGGGAATACAGGCCGGTGAGGATGCTGGAGATCTGGTGCTCGATTTCCTCATGGCTGATGATTTTGCCGGACACCGTGCGATAGCGCCCTTCAAAGCGGTCGGCGATCACCAGGATGCCGTCGCCGCCGGCGCCCTGGGCCGGCTTGATCACGAAGTCGCTGCGGCCACCGATGATTTCGTCGAGCTTGTCGATTTCTTTCTCGGTGGAAATGATCCCGTACATCTCCGGCACATGGATCCCGGCCGCAATTGCCCGCTCCTTGGTGATGATTTTGTCATCGACAATCGGATACAGGCTGCGCTTGTTGTACTTGAGCACGTAGTCGGCATTACGCCGGTTGATGCCCATGATGCCCCGCGCTTGGAGGGCTTTCCAGGTCTTCCAGAACCCGAACATTACGAATCAGCCTTGAGGAAGGCCTTGAAACGCACCAGCTCGGTCAGGCGGTAGCCACGATAGCGCCCCATGGCCAGCATAAAGCCCACCAGGATCAACAGGATCGCCGGGAAGGTGAACACGAAGTAGATCAGCTCCGGCACGCTCATGATGATGTGGGCCAGGGACGCGGCGAACAAGGTGCCGATCGCGACTTTCATCGCATGGCCGCCACCGCGTTCTTCCCAGGTAATGGACAGGCGTTCGATGGTCATGGTCAGGATCACCATCGGGAACAGCGCCACCGACAGGCCGCGTTCCAGGCCCAGCTTGTGGCTGAACAGGCTGATGGCGGCGATCAGCACCACGACGAAGGTCAGCACCACCGACAACCGCGGCAGCATCTGCAGCTTCAAGTGCTCCAGGTAGGACCTAAGGGACAGCCCGAGCGCCGTAATCACCGTGAACAGCACAATGCCAAAGCCCAGTTGGGTCTCGCGAAATGCCAGGGCGATCAACACCGGGGTGAACGTGCCCAGGGTCTGCAGGCCGATCAGGTTGCGCAGGATCAGGATCACCAGCACGCCAATCGGGATCATCACCATGATCATGAAGGTCTGCTGGGTTTGCAGCGGCAGGCCGTAGAGCGAGTATTCGAGGAAGTTGGCGTCGGTGTTCTCGTCCGTCAGCTTGGCCAGGCGGATCGCGTTCATCTCGCTGTTGTTCAGGCTGAAGGTCACGGCGGCTTTCTTGCCGCCATCGACGGTGATCAGGTTTTCATCGCCGGTCCACCACAGCAGGCGGTCGGAGGGTAGGCCCTGTTCGCCGGTTTCCGGGTTGAAGTACAGCCAGTCGTTGCCATTGAAGCTACGCAGCCACAGCTCCGGGGTTTGCGGCTGGTCGGCCACCAGGCGCAGGGTGTGGACTTTTTCTACCGGCACATGGGCAATGGACAGCAGCAGTTCGACGATCTTGGCCTTGTGCGGCGTGGACGGGTCGCCCGCCAGCAGCAGCTTGACGTTGTCGTCGTTGAGGTTGTTGGTGCGCTTGATGGCTTCGCTGATAAAGGTCTCGACGTCGGCCGAGTGCTGGCGGATCGGCGCCAGCAGGGCCTCGGCGGCGACTTTTTCCGGGCCTTCCACGGCGATGCTGTCGCGGAAGGTCGGGCCCTTGACCTTGAGCTTTTCGCCGCTGTAGCGCTTGGTCAGCACCAGGCGGTAGTAGAGGGTCTGGTTGCCCTTGGCGCGGCGGGCCGACCAGGTGACCTTGCGGTTGCCGTCGATGCGGTTGACGCTCACCCCGTAGTTATTGGAGATAAAGCTCTCATTGAGGCTGACAAAGTCGCGGCTCAGGGGCGGCACGAACATCTGGACTTTCACCGGGTCCTTGGCGTTGGCCACGAACTCGACCTTGGCGTCGATGTTCCACAGGTCGTCAGTGGCGTCTTCGGTCACCGGGATGCCGAGGACGAGGATCTGATAGGCCGTGACCGAAATGCCCAGTACCACCAGGACGGCGATCAAAATCTTCAGGTGCATAGTAAGAGAGCGCATTGGAATTACTCGGCGGTATGAGCGTCGGTGGCGCAGGCAGGTTTGCCCGCTGCGTATTTAAGACTGGGGTCGACCAGCGCATCAAAGCGTTTCAAGGCTTCGGAGCCGATCAGCAGCGGGTATTGGAAGGCGCTGCGGTCAGTCAAGTTCACTTCGATGCTGCGTAAAGCGGTGCCCATGCAGATCTCCAGGGCGATCACCGGACGGGCGGTGTAGTTCTTGTCCTCATCGGGGTCGTAGTCACCGGCGCGGCGCTTGATCTTGCTGACGCGGGCCAGGGGGCGCTCGATGGGGTGCGAATGGGCGGTATCGATGGCCAGGTAGAAACGCACCCAGGATTCACCATTGCGCTTGAAGCGCTTGATATCCCGGGCGCTCAGGGACGCGGTCTTGGCGCCGGTGTCGAGCTTGGCGGCGACTTCCAGGTCAATGCCCGCCAGCTTGGCGTATTCATTGAGGCCATACACGGTCTTCTCGGCAGCGAGGCCAAGGCCCGGAAGCAACAGTAGGCAGAACAATAGGGGGAAGGGCTTGAGTCTCATAAATCCTGAGGCGGTGCAGTGCGATGTTTGATTCAAGGCGACTGGCATTACTGCGCAAGCTCCCTCGTGCGCCTTTTCATCAAGAGATGTCAGGCAAATGCGGCGGGCATTCTAACATGAAGGTTATCTGGCGCCAGCGCTGGCAGCCGGCCATGCCCTAATAGGCATAAGCTGGGTTATTAGACGATTGTCGACAATGTGCATTTATTCTTTGACTATCCTGGGCGTATTGGCTAGTTTTTGCGGCATTGCTTTTAAAGGTGTCGACAATCATGCTGGATCAGCTGGAAATTCCGGTAGCAGGGCAGGACGATTCCCAAACGATGTCCGAGAACGTTTTCCGTCGTATCCAGGCCGCCATCGTCAAGGGCGAGATTGCCCCCGGCAGCAAGATTTCGGAGCCGGAGCTGGCGCGCACCTACGGCATCAGCCGTGGCCCGTTGCGCGAGGCGATCCACCGCCTGGAAGGCCAGCGCCTGCTGGTGCGCGTGCCCCATGTCGGCGCGCGGGTGGTGTCCCTGAGCGAAGCTGAGCTGGTGGAACTCTACGAAATCCGCGAGTCCCTCGAAGGCATGGCCTGCCGCCTGGCCGCCGAGCGCATGACTGACGAAGAAATCGAGGAACTACGCCAGGTCCTGCACACCCATGAGCGCGATGCCGCGTTCCAGGCCGGTGTTGGCTACTACCAGCAGGAAGGCGACTTCGACTTTCATTACCGGATCATCCAGGGCGCGCGTAACCGCACCTTGACCCAGATGTTGTGTGGCGAGCTGTATCAACTGGTGCGCATGTACCGCATCCAGTTCTCCGCCACCCCCAATCGTCCACGCCAGGCATTTGCCGAGCATCACCGCATTCTGGACGCGATTGCCGATCGCGACGGTGAACTGGCCGAGCTGTTGATGCGCCGCCATATCGGCGCGTCCAAACGCAATATCGCCCGTCACTTCCCCGACGGCGCCCCCTCGAGAGGTGAGTCATGAGTTCCTATAAAAACAGCACCCCAGGCCAGCGTTTCCGTGATGCGGTCGCCAGCGAACACCCCCTGCAAGTGGTCGGCGCGATCAACGCCAACCACGCGCTGCTGGCCAAGCGCGCCGGTTTCAAGGCGATTTACCTGTCTGGTGGCGGGGTCGCCGCGGGCTCCCTGGGCGTGCCGGACCTGGGCATCACCGGCCTGGATGATGTGCTGACCGATGTGCGCCGTATCACCGATGTGTGCGACCTGCCGCTGCTGGTGGACGTGGACACCGGTTTCGGCTCCTCGGCGTTCAACGTGGCGCGCACCGTCAAGTCGATGATCAAGTTCGGCGCCGCCGCGATCCATATCGAGGACCAGGTGGGCGCCAAGCGCTGCGGCCATCGTCCGAACAAAGAGATTGTGTCCCAGCAGGAAATGGTCGACCGCATCAAGGCCGCCGTGGATGCCCGCACCGATGACAGCTTCGTGATCATGGCGCGCACCGACGCCCTGGCCGTGGAAGGCCTGGAGTCGGCCCTGGAACGTGCCGCCGCGTGCATCGAGGCGGGCGCCGACATGGTGTTCCCGGAAGCCATCACCGAGCTTGAGATGTACAAGCTGTTCGCTTCACGAGTCAAAGCCCCGATCTTGGCCAATATCACGGAATTCGGCGCGACCCCGCTGTACACCACCGAACAGTTGAAATCTGCCGATGTTTCCATCGTGCTGTACCCGCTGTCGGCGTTCCGCGCCATGAACAAGGCCGCCGAGAATGTCTACACCGCGATCCGTCGCGACGGCACCCAACAGAACGTGATCGACACCATGCAAACCCGCATGGAGCTTTACGATCGCATCGACTACCACACCTTCGAGCAGAAGCTCGACGCGCTGTTCGCCGCCAAGAAATAAGCGCAGCGCCTCCCAGATAACTACAAAATTGGAGAAGAACCATGGCTGAAGCAAAAGTACTGAGTGGCGCCGGCCTGCGTGGCCAGGTGGCCGGGCAGACAGAATTGTCCACCGTGGGCCAGGCCGGTGCCGGCCTGACCTATCGCGGCTACGACGTGCGTGAACTGGCTGCCGATGCGCAGTTTGAAGAAGTCGCCTACCTGCTGTTGTACGGCGAATTGCCGAGCAAGGCCGAGCTGGCGGCCTATAGCGCCAAGCTGAGCAAGCTGCGTGACCTGCCCCAGGCGCTCAAGGAAGTGCTGGAGCGCATCCCCGCCGACGCCCACCCGATGGACGTGATGCGCACCGGTTGCTCGTTCCTGGGCAATATCGAGCCGGAACAAGACTTCAGCGTGCAACGCGATGTCACCGACCGCCTGCTGGCCGCCTTCCCGGCGATCATGTGCTACTGGTATCGCTTCAGCCATGACGGCCAGCGCATCGACTGCGTGACCGACGAGCCGAGCATCGGTGGGCATTTCCTGCACCTGCTGCATGGCAAGAAGCCGAGCCAGCTGCATGAAAAAGTCATGAACGTGTCGCTGATCCTCTACGCCGAGCACGAATTCAACGCCTCGACCTTCACCGCTCGTGTGTGTGCCTCGACCCTGTCCGACCTGTATTCCTGCGTCACCGCCGCCATCGGTTCGCTGCGCGGCCCGCTGCATGGCGGCGCCAACGAAGCGGCGATGGAAATGATCGAGCGTTTCTCCTCGGCCGAAGAGGCCGTAAAAGGCACCCTTGGCATGCTGGCGCGCAAGGACAAGATCATGGGCTTTGGCCACGCGATCTATAAAGACAACGACCCGCGCAATGAAGTGATCAAGGGCTGGTCGAAAAAACTCGCTGATGAAGTGGGCGACAAGGTGCTGTTCCCGGTCTCCGAAGCCATCGACAAGACCATGTGGGAACAGAAGAAACTGTTCCCCAACGCTGACTTCTACCATGCCTCGGCGTACCACTTCATGGGCATCCCGACCAAACTGTTCACCCCGATCTTCGTCTGCTCGCGCCTCACCGGCTGGGCGGCGCATGTGTTTGAGCAGCGTGCCAACAACCGCATCATCCGTCCAAGCGCCGAGTACATCGGCGTCGAACAGCGCAAGTTCGTGCCAATCGAACGTCGCTGAGTGGGATGAGCCGAGCACACTGGCGATTGTGCTTCTCTGTGGGAGCGGGCTTGCCCGCGATGACTGACTGTCAGCCAGCATCCCTGTCGGCTGACATACCGCTATCGCGGGCAAGCCCGCTCCCACAAAAAAGCCAGGCCAGTGTCGACAGTTCGCCCTGTGAACCTACCGTGACCGAGTCCTGACGATGAACACTGAATTTCGCAAACCGCTCCCCGGCAGCCGCCTGGATTACTTCGACGCCCGTGCGGCGGTCGAGGCCATCACCCCCGGTGCCTACGCCACGCTGCCTTACACCTCCCGCGTGCTCGCCGAGAACCTGGTGCGTCGCTGCGATCCGGCGACCCTCAACGCTTCCCTGAGCCAGTTGATCGAACGCAAGCGCGACCTCGATTTCCCGTGGTTCCCGGCCCGTGTGGTGTGCCATGACATCCTTGGCCAGACCGCCCTGGTAGACCTCGCCGGCCTGCGTGACGCCATCGCCCTGCAAGGCGGCGACCCGGCCCAGGTCAACCCGGTGGTGCCGACCCAACTGATCGTCGACCACTCCCTGGCCGTCGAGGCCGGTGGTTTCGACCCACAGGCCTTCGAGAAAAACCGCGCCATCGAAGACCGCCGCAACGAAGACCGTTTCCACTTTATCGAGTGGACCAAAAAGGCTTTCAAAAACGTCGATGTGATCCCGCCGGGCAACGGCATCATGCACCAGATCAACCTGGAGAAAATGTCCCCGGTGATCCAGGTGCGTGACGGCGTGGCCTTCCCGGATACCTGCGTCGGCACCGACAGCCACACCCCCCACGTCGACGCCCTGGGCGTGATCGCCATCGGCGTCGGCGGCCTGGAAGCCGAGAGCGTGATGCTTGGCCGCGCGTCGTGGATGCGCCTGCCGGAAAGCGTGGGTGTCGAGCTGACGGGCAAGCTGCAGCCGGGCATCACCGCCACCGATATGGTGCTGGCCCTGACCGAGTTCCTGCGCCAGCAGAAAGTCGTCGGTGCCTGGCTGGAGTTCTTCGGCGAGGGCGCCTCGGCCCTGACCCTGGGCGACCGCGCCACCATCTCCAACATGGCCCCGGAATATGGCGCCACGGCGGCGATGTTCTATATCGACGCACAGACCATTGCCTACCTCAAGCTCACCGGGCGCGAAGACGCACAAGTTGCCCTGGTCGAGCAGTACGCCCGGCACACCGGCCTGTGGGCCGATGACCTCAAGGGTGCGCAATACGAGCGTGGCTTGAGCTTCAACCTGTCCAGCGTCGTGCGCAATATGGCCGGCCCCAGCAACCCGCACGCCCGTGTGGCCACCAGCGACCTAGCGGCCAAGGGCATTTCCGGGCAATGGGACAACGTACCGGGGCAAATGCCTGATGGCGCGGTGATCATCGCCGCCATTACCAGCTGCACCAACACCAGCAACCCGCGCAACGTGATCGCTGCCGGCCTGCTGGCGCGCAATGCCAACCAGCTCGGGCTGGCCCGCAAGCCGTGGGTCAAGTCGTCCCTGGCCCCGGGCTCGAAAACCGTGGCCATGTACCTCGACGAAGCCGGGCTGACCAGCGAACTGGAGCAGTTGGGCTTTGGCGTTGTCGCCTTTGCCTGCACCACCTGCAACGGCATGTCCGGTGCACTCGACCCGGTGATCCAGCAGGAAATCATCGACCGCGACCTGTACGCCACCGCCGTGCTCTCGGGTAACCGTAACTTCGACGGGCGCATCCACCCGTACGCCAAGCAAGCGTTCCTGGCCTCGCCACCGCTGGTGGTGGCCTACGCGATTGCCGGCACTATCCGTTTCGATATCGAAAAGGATGTGCTGGGCCTGGACGCGACCGGCAAGGAAATCCGCTTGAAGGACATCTGGCCGAGCGACGAGGAAATCGACGCGGTGGTCAAGGCGTCGGTCAAGCCTGAGCAGTTCCGCCAGGTCTATATCCCAATGTTCGCCATCCATGAAGACACCGGTCCGAAAGTCGCGCCGCTGTACGACTGGCGCCCGCAGAGCACCTACATCCGCCGCCCGCCGTACTGGGAAGGCGCCCTGGCCGGCGCGCGTCCGCTCAAGGGCATGCGCCCGCTGGCGGTGCTGCCGGACAACATCACCACCGACCACCTGTCGCCGTCCAACGCCATCATGCTCGATAGCGCCGCCGGCGAATACCTGGCGAAAATGGGCTTGCCGGAAGTCGACTTCAACTCCTATGCAACCCACCGCGGCGACCACTTGACCGCCCAGCGTGCGACCTTTGCCAACCCCAAGCTGTTCAATGAAATGGTCCAGGAAAACGGCAAGGTCAAGCAGGGCTCCCTGGCGCGCATCGAGCCGGAAGGCCAGGTCACGCGGATGTGGGAAGCCATCGAAACCTACATGGAGCGCAAGCAGCCGCTGATCATCATTGCCGGCGCCGACTATGGCCAGGGTTCGTCCCGCGACTGGGCGGCCAAGGGCGTACGCCTGGCCGGTGTGGAAGCGATTGCCGCCGAAGGCTTCGAGCGCATCCATCGCACCAACCTGGTCGGCATGGGCGTGTTGCCCCTGGAGTTTTTGCCGGGCACCGACCGCAAGACCCTGCAGATCGATGGCAGCGAAACCTATGACGTGCTCGGCGAGCGTACCCCGCGTGCGCAGTTGACCCTGGTGATCAACCGCAAGACTGGCGAACGTGTCGAAGTGCCGGTGACCTGCCGCCTGGACACCGCCGAAGAAGTGTCGATCTACGAGGCGGGCGGCGTATTGCAACGTTTTGCCCAGGACTTCCTGGAATCGGCGACGACCGCCTGAAGAGGTAAACCATGGCACATGCAGCGCAAATCAAAATCCCTGCCACGTACATGCGTGGCGGCACCAGCAAGGGCGTGTTTTTCAGCCTCAAGGACCTGCCCGAAGCGGCGCAGGTGCCGGGTGCTGCCCGCGATGCCTTGCTGTTGCGGGTGATCGGCAGCCCCGACCCCTATGACAAACAGATCGATGGCATGGGCGGCGCCACGTCCAGCACCAGCAAGACCGTGATCCTCGCCAAGAGCACCCGCGCGGATCACGATGTGGACTACCTGTTTGGCCAGGTGTCCATCGACAAGCCCTTTGTCGACTGGAGTGGCAACTGCGGCAACCTGTCGGCGGCGGTCGGCGCGTTCGCCATCAGCGCCGGCCTGGTGGATCCCGGCCGCATCCCCCAGAACGGCGTGGCCGTAGTGCGGGTGTGGCAGGCGAATATCGGCAAGACCATCATCGCCCATGTGCCGATCACCGACGGCGCGGTGCAGGAAACCGGCGACTTCGAGCTGGATGGCGTGACCTTCCCGGCGGCCGAAGTGCAACTGGAGTTCCTCGACCCGGCAGCCGAAGAAGAGGGCGGCGGTGGTTCGATGTTCCCCACCGGCAACCTGATCGACGACCTGCAAGTGCCGGGTGTCGGCACCTTCAAGGCAACGCTGATCAACGCGGGGATCCCGACGATTTTTATCAACGCGCAAGACCTCGGCTACACCGGCACCGAGCTGCAAGGCGCGATCAATGGCGATCCCAAAGCCCTGGCGATGTTCGAGACCGTGCGCGCCCATGGCGCATTGCGCATGGGCCTGATCAAACACCTGGACGAAGCGGCCCAGCGCCAGCACACACCGAAGCTGGCGTTCGTGGCCAAGCCTGCGGATTACCTGGCTTCCAGCGGCAAGGCGATCAAGGCCGGTGATGTTGACCTGCTGGTGCGGGCGCTGTCCATGGGCAAGCTGCACCACGCGATGATGGGCACGGCGGCGGTGGCGATTGGCACGGCGGCGGCGATTTCCGGGACTTTGGTCAACCTCGCGGCGGGCGGCGTGCAACGCAATGCCGTGCGGTTCGGGCATCCGTCCGGCACCTTGCGTGTGGGCGCTGAAGCCAGCCAGGTCAACGGCGAATGGGTAGTGAAAAAGGCCATCATGAGCCGCAGTGCGCGGGTCTTGATGGAAGGCTACGTGCGCGTCCCCGGCGACTGATCGTTCCCACGCTCCGCGTGGTAACGCATCCGGTGACGCTCTGCGTCACCATTGGACGCAGAGCGTCCCAAGCGGCATTCCCACGCAGAGCGTGGGAACGATCAAGTTAGAGCAGGCGTAAGACCTGCCACAAACGACCAACCCTGAGCCTGAGGAAGGAACCCACCCCACCTATTTTGGAGTACTGCCATGAGCGCCAACGTCGACCAGAATAACCGCCCCGACTACGACCAGGTGTTGCAGGACATCGCCGATTACGTCCTCAACTACCGCATCGATTCCCCGGATGCCCTGGACACCGCCCGCAACTGCCTGATGGACACCCTCGGTTGTGGCCTGCTGGCCCTGCGTTTCCCTGAGTGCACCAAGCACCTGGGGCCGATTGTCGAAGGCACGGTAGTGCCGTTCGGGGCGCGGGTGCCGGGTACGGCCTATCGCCTGGACCCGGTCAAGGCCGCGTGGGACATCGGCTGTATCGTGCGTTGGCTCGATTACAACGACACCTGGCTCGCCGCCGAATGGGGCCATCCTTCGGATAACCTCGGCGGCATCCTTGCCGTCGCCGATCACCTTGCGCAAAAGCGTGTGGCCAATGGCGATGCACCGTTGACGATGCGGGCCGTGCTGGAAGCGATGATCATGGCCCACGAAATCCAGGGCGTGATTGCCCTGGAAAACGCCTTCAACCGTGTCGGCCTCGACCATGTGTTGCTGGTCAAAGTCGCCTCCACGGCGGTCTGCGCCAAGTTGATGGGGGCCAACCGCGAGCAACTGCTGGCGGCATTGTCCCAGGCGTTTGTCGATGGGCAGGCGCTGCGCACCTACCGCCATGCGCCGAATGCCGGGTCGCGCAAGTCCTGGGCGGCGGGGGATGCGTCGAGCCGTGGCGTACGCCTGGCGGACATGGCCATGCGTGGTGAGATGGGCATCCCCGGCGTGCTAAGTGCGCCGCAGTGGGGGTTCTACGACGTGCTGTTCAGCCATACCAACCAGGACCTGGCCCTCAAACCTGAGGCCAAGCGCACGTTCAGCCTGCCCCAGCCCTATGGCACCTATGTGATGGAAAACGTGCTGTTCAAGATCAGCTTTCCCGCCGAATTCCACGCCCAGACCGCCTGTGAAGCTGCCGTGACCTTGCACCCGCAGGTCAGGCACCGCTTGCACGAGATCGAGCGGATCGTGATCACCACCCACGAGTCGGCCATTCGCATCATTTCCAAGGTCGGCCCATTGGCCAATGCCGCCGACCGCGATCATTGCCTGCAATACATGACCGCCGTGCCCCTGGCGTTTGGCAACCTGGTGGCCGAACAGTACGAAGATGAGTTCCATGCCGCGCACCCGATCATCGATGAACTGCGCGGCAAAATGCAGATCGTCGAAGACCCACGCTACAGCCGCGAGTACCTGGAAGCTGACAAGCGCTCCATTGCCAACGCGGTGCAGGTGTTCTTCACCGATGGATCGAGCACCGAGCAGGTTGCGGTGCAATACCCGATTGGCCATCGTCGGCGCCGGGCAGATGGCATTCCCTTGCTGGAAGACAAGTTCAAGGCCAACCTGGCCACGCGGTTTACCGCCCAGCGCAGTGCCGAGATCTTTGCGTTGTGCAAGGACCAGGCACGGCTTGAGGCGACGTCGGTGAGCCGATTTGTGGCGCTTTGGGTGATCTGAAGGCCCGGCGGAGAAGGATGACGTTGAAATTGACATATCTTGCTATGCGTACGGCCTACCTCTCTTAGGAACCGTATTCCGATAAATGCCAATCAGATAGCCAGATGACCTGTAATACAGAGTCGTCTGGCCAGCAAGACCTGTGAGCCAAACACCGGAATCTGAGAGGTTCTTCATGACTAGCGTAAATTATCAGCCGTACGCGGCCCGCCATCCCTATGAAATGCCCCCCAAGCCAGCGCCCGCTCAGCACGAGCGCTGAAGCGCCTATGTCCTCGCAGGCCCAGGCAGATTCAGCCTCACCTCGTCAGCCAATGACTGCCCAGCAGCGCGGGCAGTTCGCGGCACATAAAGCCCTGGTCAACTCACCGTCATCCCCGGTCAATACTGACCCGGCGCGGCTTGCACAATTGTCCAAGGAAAACAATCAACTGAGCGAAAAACTTAGCCAGTTGGTTGCTCAGTTCTCGCCCGTAATCAGGCAGCTTCAGAAGCAAGTGGCTGATCTGACTCAACAATTCAATACTATGAAGGCCTCGGAAAAATCGGGTTCCCCATCGAATCAAAGTGTCAGTGACAGTCCAGAGGCGCAACAGAGCCGTGTGTCATCTGAAGCGCCTGCCCGTTCAGAAGGCAGTACACCGGTGTCCGGGCAAGATACGCCTCGTAATCTGGAGCAATTGACTGCCGAAAACGATCAATTGCGCGAGACGGTTGGGCGGCTGCAAACCCAGTTCACTGCGGTGGTTGGCAAGCTGCAAGAGCAGATTCAGGGGTTGACTCAGAAAATGGGAGGGGCGGATACCTCTGCAAGTCAGACGCCTGCCGATACCCCGGCGTCGAAGACTGATAGCGATACCCCGGCTTCGAGGGCTGATAGCGCTACCTCGGCTTCAAAGACGGGTAGCGATGCCCCGTCGGACACTGGGTCAACTGAGCAAGCATCCAGCACCCGGGATTCCACGCCATCGGCTCAGCCCACTGAGCCAACGGCGGCGACCCGCAGCGTTGACGATCTTCTGCGCGAGAACGAGCAGCTGCGTACTCGCATTGATCAAATGATGAGTGAATTCACTCAGGTGATTACCCAACTGCAACAGCAAATCGCGCAATTGAGTAAGCAGATCAGTGCGATGGCGAAGTGATGGACACCATAAGCGGTCTATCGACTGCTGGTGGCATCATTCAAACCGCAAGATCACCCGCCGGTTATGCTTGCTCTTTTTCTCGATTTTCTCGCAGAACACCCGGCCGATTTCCTCGGTATTGACCACATGGGTGCCGCCACACGGCTGGATATCGATGCCGGCAATTTCAATCACCCGTACCGCGCCCTGGATCACTGGGGGCGCGACCGCTTGGGTGCGGGTGATCTGTAGCAGGGTGGAATATTCGGACGCTGGCATCGACAGCGACTTGACCTCATGGGCCTGCTCGATCAAGGCATTGAGGTCGCGGGTGATGCTTTCTTTGTCGAGGGTCATTTCCGGCAGGTCGAAATCCAGGCGGCCCTTGTCGGCGCTGATGCTGCAGCCGGTCACCGGTGCATCGATGATCGAGCACAGCAGGTGCAGGCAGGTGTGCATCTTCATGTGCTGGTAGCGCCGTTCCCAGTCCAGGCCGGCGTCTACCTGTATGCCAGCGCGCAATGATTCGGGGCAGTGTTCCACTTGATGCCAGATGATCGAGCGCAGCACCGGATCGCGCACGGTCCCGGTCACGCTGACCCGGCTGCCGTCCGGCAGGGTGAAGTAGCCAGTGTCGCCCGGTTGGCCACCGCCTGTGGGGTAGAACAGGGTGTGTTCCAGGGCCACGCCCTGTTCGCTGACGGCGATCACCCGGGCGCTGAAGGCGTTCTGGTAAGGCGCGCTGTCGAACAGCGCCAGGGTTTCCATGGTGTGTACGGACATGTTCATCCTCCAACGATCAGTGGGCTGGTTTGCAGCAGGCGTCGCACCATTGCGCTCAACCCGGGCGGGGAAAGCAGGGTGACCTCGAACTTCGGCCCGCACACTTTCAGGTTCAGGGGCAGGCGCGGGGGATAGCTGGGGGCCTGCAGGGTGCGCAGGCGGAATTGCAGGTGATGACGCTCCTTGACCGTGGGCTCCAGCACCAGGCTGGACAACGGATGGAAGTCCGCATCCAGCACCGTGACCCGGTGGCTGGTGTTGACTTCGCCGACCACATGCAGGCGTTCGTCGAGGGCAAACGCCCCAAGGTAATGGCTGGCGTCTGCCTCGTCGTTTTTCTGCAACTGGATCTGGTTGACCACCTTGACCTTGGTTCCTGCGGGCACATCCTGGGTAATGACACAGGAGGGGCTGATAAACACGTTGTCGCCAATCAGCACATAGCCCAGCACCCTGGCGCCCGCGCCGACCTCCACGTTGTTGCCCAGCCGTGGGTGGCGCTTGCCGTCCGGGTTGTTGGCGATGCCCCGGGCGCCGAGGGTCACACCACACAGGATGTAGCAGTCATTGCCGATCTCGCAGGTTTCGCCGATCACCGTGCCGAAGCCATGATCCAGGACAAAGCGCCGGCCAATGCGGGCGGCCGGGTGAATTTCGGCGCCGGACAGGATCTTGCCCTGGTTGCTCAAGGTCAGCGCGATGGCGCAGAACTGGCCGTGGAGCGGGTCGGAAAAATGCCATACCCGATGCGCCAGCCGGTAATACAGCACGGCCTTGAATGAGGCATAGGACTCCAGGATCAGCTCGCCCCGGCCCCTGGACGCCGGATCGCGCCAGGCATAGGCGATCAGGTCCTCGGCCACTTCCTGCGCCGCCGGCTGGATCAGCGCCGCCAGGTGTGGCTGCAACTGTGCCATCTGCGCCGGCGAGAGGGTCTTGATGAGGTGGGTCAGCAACTCATCGTGCAGTTGTTGCATGTCGATAAAGCCTCCCATGGAAGGCACCCCCGTAAATTGTCGTTATTCGAAACAGGGCAGATAACTGTCGGCGCTGTCGTACACCATGGTCAGGACGACGGTGTCGGTGGGCAGTTCCGGGGCGAGCCTGGCGATGGCTACCATATTGGCGGCCGACGACAGCCCCAGGCTGATGGCATCGGTACGCATGATGCGTTTCATCATTTCCAGGCAGTCGAGGCGCGAAACCTTGAGCATGCCGTCGAGCACGTCCAGGTTGAGAATGCTCGGGATCAGGCCGATGGACAGGCCCTGGATATGGTGGGGCGCATGGCGGTCGCTGAGCAGGTCGCATTCCTCGGGCTCCACCCCCATCACGCGGATCCGTGGCCAGGCGGCCTTGAGGGTTTCACCGATCCCGGTGATATGGCCCCCGGTACCGATACCGCTGACAAAGTAGTCGACCTGGCGCTCGCCAAAGGCGCGGAGGATTTCCGGGGCGGTAGTGTCGCGGTGGGTCTGGGGATTGGCGCCGTTGCGCTGCTGGTTGAGCATGACGAAGCTGGGGTTCTCCAGCTGCAACTCCATGCACTTTTCGCCATGGGAGTTGTTGCCCAGGCGGCTGTCCGACAGCACCACCTTGGCGCCATACAGGCGCAGCAGCTTTTGCTTGTCGGGGCTGTAGTTGTCGGGAATCACCAGCACCACTTTGTAGCCCAGCACGTTGCCGGCCATGACCAGGCCGATGCCGGTGTTGCCACCGCTGGGCTCGATGATGGTTTGCCCCGAATCACGAATCAGGATGCCCCGGCGCTCGGCGTCGAGGATCATGCCCAGGGCGATCCGCGCCTTGTGGCTACCGCCCGGGTTCAGGGATTCAAGCTTGGCGAAGACTTCGATGCCGAGGTCTTCGGAGAATTGGGCCAGGCGCACGATGGGTGTCTGGCCAATGGCGTCGAGTATGGAGTTATGCAGCATTGGATAAGTCCCCCCAAGGCCTGTGATCAGTACAAAGGCATGTCGGGTTCGACGTCGCGCACCCAGTGTTTCATGCCGCCTTCAAGCACCCGGGTGTTGGCAAAGCCCGCGGCCAGCAGGGTACTGGCGGCTTGCTCGGCGCGGATGCCGGCGTAGCAGATCAGGTAATGGGTGTGGTCGCGGCTGAGGGTGTCGAGTTGTTCGTCGAGCTGGGCCAGAGGGATATGGACCACGCCGGGCAGTTGGCATACCTCCAGCTCGCTGGCGTCGCGCACATCCAGCAGGATATCGGCGCTGCTGCGCTGCTCCAGCAACTGCTTGAGCACCTGGGGCTTGATGTAGTGCTCTGCGGCCAGGCTGGGGGCGCTGCGGATGGCATCGGCACACACGGTGGCCGCCGGCGGGTGTTCTTCACGCAGCTCGGAGCAGCACGGGCAGTCGGCGCGACGCTTGAAGCGGATTTCACTGAACTTCATGGCCAGGGCATCAAAGCGCATCAACCGGCCGGACAAGGATTCGCCCAGGCCGATCAGCAGCTTGATCGCCTCGGTGGCCTGGATCATCCCGATCACGCCGGGCAGTACGCCGATCACCCCGCCGGCACTGCAATTGGGTGCCAGTTCCGCCGGTGGCGCGTGGGGGTACAGGCAGCGATAGCAGGGCCCGCCCTGATAATTGAACACGCTGATCTGGCCGTCGAAGCGGTAGATCGCGCCGTACACCAGCGGCTTGCCCAACTGCACGCAGGCATCATTGACGAGGTAGCGGGTCTCGAAGTTGTCGGTGCCGTCGATCACCAGATCGTAGGCGCCGACCAGCTCCAGGGCGTTGTCGGCATTCAGCGCGGTGTCGTAGGTGTTGATCTGGATATGCGCGTTGAGGTCCTGCAGCCGGCGCTTGGCGGATTCGACCTTGGGCAGGCCCAGGGTGCTGTTGCCATGCACGACCTGGCGTTGCAGGTTGCTGCTTTCCACCACATCGAAGTCCACCAGCCCCAGGGTGCCGATGCCGGCAGCGGCCAGGTACAGGCTGATGGGCGAACCCAGGCCGCCGGTGCCAATGATCAGCACCCTGGCTTTCTTCAGGTTCAGTTGCCCTTCGCGGCCCACGCCGGGCAGGGTGATATGGCGCACATAGCGCTGTACTTCCTCATTGCTCAGGGGCTCGATGTCCATGCCGCCGGAGGTGGCGAGCAGCACTTCGATTTTTGCTTTTTCGGGCAGCGGCTCGTCGGGGCCGATCAGCGCTTCCCCGGCCGTGAACAGGAAGTGTTCCTTGAGCTGGCCGTTGTTGTCGTGGAACAGGTGCGCCCGCAGTTGTGGGTAGCGGGTGCAGGTGTCTTCAATGACTTCGCGCAATGTCGATCCGGCACCCTCGAGGGTCGATTCTGGCAACTTGGCCACGCGGGCCAGGATGTCGGGGAAAGAGACAGCGTTCATGTACAACTCCGTTTGCAGGTCGTTGAAGGGGTTGAGGGCGAAGTGCGTGCCATCCCAGGCAAACAGCTTCGACCCAAGGGCCTTGCCCTGGCGGACATCCACCACCAGGTAGCTGACGGGGTAGATCGGTTCCCCCATGTAGAGGGCCTTGTCCTGATCCTCGTCGCTGAAATAGGCACCGACATCCGGGTGGGAGTGGTAGATCACCACCACCGGGTTGTCCGTGCGAAAGGCCTTGTTCATCAGCAGCGTGTCGGTCACCGAGAAGGTGTAGCCGTTGGCCGCGCTGCGTGGGTAGGCCTCGGGGTTCTTGCGGTGCAACTCGTTCTGGATATTGCTGCCCAGGTACACGCTGCCATCGGCGAAGACAAAGCCGCAGCACTCTTCGGGGTAGGTGCGGCTGGCGTGGGCGTAGATCTGTTCCAGGGCGGTTTGGCGGAGGACGTCCATGTTTCTCTCGCGTGGTGGGGGAAAGGTCAATTGGGCTTGGCCAGTAGCTTTTCGATGGGCAACTTGGTGATGGCAAAGCCGGCCAGCAGGATCGCCGAGTACAGCATCAGGTCCCGGGACAGTTCCAGGCCTTCGTACCAGGCGCCGATGATCACGGCGAATACCGGGAAAATAATGAAGACGAACGACAGGATGATCGGGCTCAGGCGCTTGAGCAGCATGAAGTACACGATAAAACCACCGACCGAGGCCACCAGCCCCAGGTAGAACAGGGCGCTCCAGGAGCGCAGGGTGATGGCCTCGAAGGTCGGCGATTCAAACCACAGCCCGGCGACGAACAGCATCAGCCCGGCAATCCCGATGGGCAGGGTGTTGTAGGTGATCACGCTGATGGCGCTGCCTTTTTGCTTGGTGATGACATAGCACAAGGCATGCATGATCGCGGCGCTCAGAATCGCCAGGACGCCAAAGAACTCGGCATGGTCAAGGTGCAGGCCCTGGCTCTTGATGATCATGTACAGGCTGGCGAAGCCGATGCCGATCCCCACCACTTGGGAGAAGTAGATGCGTTCGCGCAGGAACAGCGCCGAGAAGATCAGGATAAACACCGGCATGCAGCTGAACAGCAGGGCGGTGAGGCCGGACGAGACGTGCATCTCGCCGTAGTTGAGCAGGTAGTAAGGGATGCTGAAGTAGGAAAGGGTCACGAAGACGAAGAACCAGCGGCTTTCCCGGGGGAACAGGATAGGTTCGCGACGCACCAGGGCAAAACACAGGAACAGCGGAAAGGCGATCAAAAAGCGCAAGCCCGCCGAGGTCAATGGCGGCACGCTTTCCACCGCGATCTTGATCCCCAGCCAGGTAGTGCCCCAGCTCAGGCAGACAATCAGGAACATCACGCTGGTGATCAGGCCTGCCAGCCATTGCTTGTGTGATTTGTTTTTTTCGGCATTTTCGAGAACGGCGGACATTGGCATCGTTTATTGCTTCCCTGAGCCGGAATTGAACTCTATATTGAACTTGTAATTAGAGGTTTCATCCGGTGATTGAACCCGTAAAGCACACTATTAGGGCGAATGATGGCTGTCAAAACAAATATTGACATGGTGTCAATTATGCGAGAGGGCCTGTCCAATGGGCAGGGCGTGAAGTACAAACGCCTGTCCGACGTCATGGAGCGGGGCATCCTCGAGGGCTTGATCGAACCGGGGCGCAAACTGCCGCCTCACCGGGTGCTTTCCGATAACTTGGGGGTGACCATCGGCACCATCAGCCGCGCCTACGGTGAACTGGAACGCCTGGGCCTGGTGGTGGCGCGGGTGGGTGACGGCACGTTCGTACGCAAGCGTGGGATGGAGCGCCAGCGCGATGAAGGCTTTCGCAATTTCAGCGAGGAGCCGCGCCAGTACTTCGATATGAGTCGCAATATGCATATCCCGGGGCAGGAGACCGCGTTCCTGGCCCAGGGCTTTGAAACCCTGGCCACCAATGCCAAGTTCCTGCAGGACATCAGTGCCTACACCCCGGACGCCGGTTTGCCCCGCTACCGCTCGGCGGGCGCGCAATGGTTGGTGCAGCGCGACTTTCATCCGATTCCCGAGCAGGTCATCTGTGTCAATGGCGGCCAGCATGGGTTGCTGTGCGCCTTGATGGCGTTGGTGCGCGCTGGCGATACGGTGGTGACCGAGCAGTTGACCTACCCTGGGCTGATTACTGCCGCACGGATGCTTGGCATCCGCCTGATCGGCCTGGAAATGGATGAGGAGGGCGTGTTGCCGGCGGCCCTGGAGGAAGTCTGCCGCAATCACCGGGTCTCGGCCCTGTATTGCACGCCAACCATCCAGAACCCGACGACGGCGGTCTTGTCGGTTGCCCGTCGCGAGGTGCTGGTCAGGGTCTGCCGTGAGCACAACCTGCTGATTTTGGAAGACGAGGCCCATGGTGTCCTGGTGGAAGACCGTCCGCCGCCCCTGAGTCATTTTGCCCCGGAGCGTACGATTCTGATCAGTAGCCTGAGCAAGGCAGTGTCGGCAGGCCTGCGGGTGGGGTATGTGCATGAGCCACCGGCGCTGGTCAGCCGTATTTCTGCGGCTTTGCGCTCAACCTGCTGGATGGCCACGCCGGTGACCCTGGAGTTGGCCACGCAATGGATTGAAAACGGTACGGCAGAGTATCTGTTGCATCAGCAGATCAGCGAAATCAGCCGCCGCAAGGCGTTGGTCGAAGACCTGCTGAGCGGCCTGGAATACCGTACGCACCCCAACAGCCCGCACTTCTGGATTGAAGTCCCGGAGCCTTGGCGGGCGTCGGAAATCGAGGCGGAACTCAAGCAGAACAATTACCTGATCGCCACCGCAGAAGCCTTTGCCGTGGGGCAGACGGCGGTGCCGCAGTTTATCCGGGCGAGTATCTGCAATACGTCGGGGGATGATCAGTTGCTGAGGGCGGGGTTTGATGCGCTGGCCACGGCGCTGGGGCAGGGAGGGGGCCGGTTTCATCTATAAACTGAGCAGGCTTGTTGCGGCAAACCCCAATGCCGTTCAGTCAAGCGAACGCAATGCTCAAGGCAGTGAACATCCCCTGTGGGAGCGGGCTTGTCGGATCGCCGCATCGCCGCGAAGACGTCGGCCCAGCAAACATTGATGTTTGACTGACCCACTGCTTTCGCGAGCAAGCCCGCTCCCACAGGTTATTTGAAACGCCGCTCAACCCCCTTTTCCACGAGGATCTTCGCCGAAATCTCTTCCACCGAAAAATGGGTGGAGTTGATGTGCGCAATATTTTCCCGGCGGAACAGGTTTTCCACTTCCCGCACCTCGAACTCGCACTGGGCATAGCTCGAATAGCGGCTGTTGGGCTTGCGTTCGTTACGGATCGCCGTCAGCCGGTCCGGGTCAATGGTCAGGCCGAACAGCTTGTGCTGATGGGTACGCAGCACCGCTGGCAGTTGCAGGCGCTCCATGTCGTCCTCGGTCAGCGGGTAGTTGGCCGCACGGATGCCGAATTGCATGGCCATATACAGGCAGGTCGGGGTCTTGCCGCAGCGCGACACACCGACCAGGATCAGGTCGGCCTTGTCGTAGTAGTGGGTGCGGGCGCCGTCGTCGTTGTCCAGGGCGAAGTTGACCGCCTCGATCCGCTCCATGTAGTTGGAGTTATGGCCAATGGAATGGGACTTGCCCACGGAGTATGAGGAATGTTCACTCAGCTCTTGTTCCAGGGGCGCGAGGAAGGTCGAGAAGATGTCGATCATGAAACCATTGGAGGTCGCGAGGATCTCACGGATGTCCTGATTGACGATGGTGTCGAAAATGATCGGGCGCACACCGTCTTTTTCGGCGGCCAGATTGATTTGTTGTACCATGGCCCGCGCTTTATCCACGTTATCGATATAAGGCCGGGTGAATTTGGCGAAGGTAATGCTTTCAAACTGTGCCAGCAGGCTCTGACCCAGGGTTTCGGCGGTAATGCCGGTGCCATCGGAGATAAAGAAAGCAGATCGTTTCATTTGAGCCTTGGGCCTTAAGCTGATGACGAATCTTGGATATGATAGGCGCGATTTTGCCGTCCCACAGTGGGCCGCATTCTCACTTATTTTCCAGGTCCAGGCCACAAACGCCGGTAAATGCTCCTATTGAGCCGCCGGCGCCCTGAGCTTTTCCAACACAGTTAGTGGAGAGATCACCTTGGTAGAGTACGTAGTTTCCCTCGATAAGCTCGGCGTCCATGATGTAGAGCATGTGGGGGGCAAGAACGCATCCCTCGGCGAGATGATCAGTAATCTTGCGGGCGCTGGTGTCTCGGTGCCCGGTGGTTTCGCCACCACGGCCCAGGCATACCGCGACTTCCTCGAACTGAGCGGCCTCAACGACCAGATCCACGCTGCCCTGGACGCCCTGGACGTGGATGATGTCAACGCCCTGGCCAAGACCGGCGCGCAGATCCGTCAGTGGATCATGGAAGCCGAGTTCCCCGAGAAGCTCAACGCCGAAATCCGCACCGCCTTCGCCACCCTGTCGGCCGGCAACCCGGACATGGCCGTCGCCGTGCGTTCCTCGGCCACCGCCGAAGACTTGCCCGACGCCTCTTTCGCCGGCCAGCAGGAAACCTTCCTGAACATCCGTGGCGTGGAAAACGTCATCCGCGCGGCCAAGGAAGTCTTTGCCTCGCTGTTCAACGACCGCGCCATTTCCTACCGTGTACACCAGGGTTTCGATCACAAGCTGGTGGCCCTGTCTGCCGGCGTGCAGCGCATGGTGCGTTCGGAAACCGGTACTGCCGGCGTGATGTTCACCCTGGACACTGAATCGGGCTTTCGTGACGTGGTGTTTATCACCGGCGCCTACGGCCTGGGTGAAACCGTCGTACAAGGCGCGGTCAACCCAGACGAGTTCTACGTGCACAAGCACACCCTTGAAGCCGGTCGCCCGGCGATCCTGCGCCGCAACCTGGGCAGCAAGGCCATCAAGATGATCTACGGCGACGAGGCCAAGGCCGGTCGCTCGGTGAAAACCGTTGATGTCGACAAGGCCGAGCGCGCGCGCTTCTGCCTCAGCGACGCCGAAGTCAGCGAATTGGCCAAACAGGCGATGATCATCGAGAAGCACTACAAGTGCCCGATGGACATCGAATGGGCCAAGGACGGCGACGATGGCAAGCTGTACATCGTCCAGGCCCGCCCGGAAACCGTGAAGAGCCGCACCTCGGCCAATGTCATGGAGCGCTACCTGCTGAAAGAAACCGGTACCGTACTGGTCGAAGGCCGTGCCATCGGCCAGCGCATCGGCGCCGGCAAGGTGCGGATCATCAAGGACGTGTCCGAGATGGACAAGGTCCAGCCGGGTGACGTGCTGGTCTCCGACATGACCGACCCGGATTGGGAACCGGTGATGAAGCGCGCCAGCGCCATCGTCACCAACCGTGGCGGGCGTACCTGTCACGCGGCGATCATCGCCCGTGAGCTGGGGATCCCGGCAGTGGTCGGTTGCGGCAACGCCACCCAACTGCTCAAGGATGGCCAGGGCGTGACCGTGTCCTGCGCCGAAGGCGATACCGGCTTCATTTTTGAAGGTGAGCTGGGCTTCGATATCAAGCAGAACTCCATCGATGCCATGCCGGACCTGCCGTTCAAGATCATGATGAACGTCGGCAACCCCGACCGTGCCTTCGACTTCGCGCAATTGCCGAACGCCGGCGTAGGCCTGGCCCGCCTGGAATTCATCATCAACCGCATGATCGGCGTGCACCCCAAGGCCCTGTTGAACTACGACGGCCTGCCGGTAGAGATCAAGGACAGCGTCGACAAGCGCATCGCCGGCTATAACGACCCGGTGGGCTTCTACGTCGAGAAGCTGGTGGAAGGCATCAGCACTCTGGCGGCGGCCTTCTGGCCGAAGAAAGTCATCGTGCGCCTCTCGGACTTCAAGTCCAACGAATACGCGAACCTGATCGGCGGCAAGCTCTACGAGCCGG
This sequence comes from Pseudomonas sp. ICMP 8385, assembly GCF_002699915.1. NCBI lineage: Bacteria > Pseudomonadati > Pseudomonadota > Gammaproteobacteria > Pseudomonadales > Pseudomonadaceae > Pseudomonas > Pseudomonas sp. ICMP 8385. Next base: position 50,986 of record NZ_LKBY01000157.1, read on the forward strand.
AAGAAGAGAACCCGATGCTGGGCTTCCGTGGCGCCTCGCGTTATATCAGCGAAGCGTTCCGTGACTGCTTCGAGCTCGAATGCCGTGCCCTCAAGCGTGTGCGCAACGAGATGGGCCTGACCAACGTCGAGATCATGGTGCCGTTTGTGCGCACCCTGGGCGAAGCGAGCCAGGTCGTGGACCTGCTGGCCGAGAACGGCCTGACCCGTGGCGAAAACGGCCTGCGCGTGATCATGATGTGCGAGCTGCCGTCAAACGCCATCCTCGCCGAAGAGTTCCTGGAGTTCTTCGATGGATTCTCCATCGGTTCCAACGACCTGACCCAGTTGACCCTGGGCCTGGACCGTGACTCCGGGATCATCGCGCACCTGTTTGACGAGCGTAACCCTGCGGTCAAGAAGCTGCTGGCCAACGCCATCCAGGCCTGTAACAAGGCCGGCAAGTACATCGGTATCTGCGGCCAGGGCCCTTCCGATCACCCGGACCTGGCCAAATGGCTGATGGAACAGGGTATCGAAAGCGTCTCGCTGAACCCCGATTCTGTGCTGGAAACCTGGTTCTTCCTGGCTGAAGGCCAAGCCTCGGCGTAATTGCCATCTGCCGGCCAGCCAGTGTGGCGGGCCGGCATTTCTCATTCTGTACAGGGCGGAACTCCCTCCGGACGCCGCCCTTTTTTGTGCAAGAAGATTATGCAAAGCAGCAGCAACCTGTTTCCCGTCGCCTTGATCAGCGCTGAGCGTCGTGGCGACCTGAGTGAAGATGTCTATCGCCTCAAGCCTGGCAACAGCCCCGACGGCACCGTAGAACTGGCGGTGACGCGCCTGGGCCTGGCCGATGTCGCGCAAAGCCGTGGCATACCGGTGGTGCTGGTGCATGGCAGCTTTTCCAATCGGCGCTTCTGGTATTCGCCCAAGGGCATTGGCCTGGGGGCGTACCTGGCGCGCCAGGGCTTTGATGTATGGATCCCGGAGATGCGCGGCCATGGGCTTTCCCGACGCAACCAGGACTATGCCAAAAATCGTGTCGCCGACTATGCTCGTTACGACTTGCCCGCCATTGCCGCCTTTGTGCGTGAGCAAAGCGCGCAGATCCCGCACTGGATCGGCCACTCGCTGGGCGGCACGACCCTGGCGGCAGCCTTGGGTGGCCAGTATCTGGGCGCGCCGGCAGTGGCGTCGGTGGCGCTGTTTGGCTGCCAGGTCAGTCGCACTTACTGGCCGTTGAAAATTCCGCCGGTGGAGTGGGGCGGGCGCTTGATCCTCAAGCGCTTTGCCCTGCTCTCCGGTTCGCGGCTCAAGCGTGGCCCGGAAGACGAGCCCATCGGCCTGGCCCTGGAAAGCATGCGCTGGCACGGTTTGTTCGGGCGTTTTGGCGATGCCGAGCGCGACTGGTGGAAAGGCCTGGCCGAGGTCGATGTGCCGCTTTTGGCTGTGAGTGCCGCTGGTGATCATCAAGACCCGGACTGGGCCTGCCGCAAGCTGTTTGACCAAGTGGGCAGCGCGCACCGTCAATACCTGTGCCTGGGACGCAAGCAAGGGTTCAGCGGTGATTTCGGGCATGTGGAGATGCTGGTCAGTAAAGCGGCGCAGGCCGAAGTGTGGCCACTGGTGCAACGTTGGCTGAAAGATCCGCTGACACCTTTGGCGGGGGCGCAGGCGCAAGAGCTCGCGAGCGTCTGAGCAAGGGCTCTAACAAGGGCGTTTCACTCGAGATGGCTTGCGGCTAAGATATGACGCTCCGGGATGTTTTGGTCATATTCAGTCGCGCAGTGGCTATTGCGTTACAGCCGGGTGGGTCTGATCATGGCGGCCCGTGAGGCGGCAGGTCTTAAAGAATGCCCCTTGCGATGCGTTTTCCTGATGTAGCTGTGGATGTTCGACACCTTCTTTCACCGACAGGAGTTTTTCGATGAACCATTACGTTACCCCCGACCTGTGTGACGCCTACCCAGACCTGGTACAGGTGCTGGAGCCGATGTTCGCCAACTTTGGTGGCCGGGACTCCTTCGGTGGCCAGATCGTGACCGTCAAGTGTTTTGAAGACAACTCCCGGGTCAAGGAACAGGCCGAGCTGGAGGGCACTGGCAAAGTGCTGGTGGTTGACGGTGGTGGTTCGCTGCGCTGCGCCTTGCTGGGCGACATGATCGCCGAAAGAGCCGCGAAAAATGGCTGGGAAGGCTTGGTGATCTACGGTTGTGTGCGCGATGTCGATGTTCTCGCCCAGACCGACCTGGGCGTGCAGGCCCTGGCCAGCCACCCGAAGAAGAGTCATCGCCAGGGCGTGGGCGACCTGGGTGGGGCCGTGACCTTTGCCGGCGTGACATTCCGTCCCGGTGAATATGTCTACGCCGATAACAATGGCGTGATTGTTTCGCCCAGTCCGCTGAAAATGCCTGAATAATTGCAGTAGCCGACAGGGGTGAGGATGTTCGAGGAAGAAAACGCGCAGTGGGGGCTGGTGCATGCCCTGGTGCTGGACGGTAAAGGCGGTGCGCGTTCGATTGCCCGGACTGAGCTTGACGACCTGCAACTGCAGCCCCAGGAAAGCCTGTGGCTGCACTGGGATCGCAGTCACCCCCAGACCCAGACCTGGTTGCGCCAAGCCAGTGGCCTGAGCGAGTTTGCCTGTGATCTGCTGCTGGAGGAGAACACCCGCCCACGGCTATTGCCGTTGCCGGACGACGAGTTGTTGCTGTTTTTGCGCGGGATCAACCTCAACCCTGGGGCTGAGCCGGAAGACATGGTGTCGGTGCGTATCTTTGCCTCGGCTGACCGGGTGATCTCCCTGCGCCTGCGGCCCTTGCGCGCCACCGACGAGTTGCTGGTGCAGTTGGCGGATGGAAAAGGCCCCAGGAGCGCTTCCGAGCTGATCCTGTACATGGCGCAGTACCTGACCCATAAAGTGCAGGATCTGGTCAGCGACCTGTCTGAAATTGTCGATATCGAAGAAGAAAAACTGGATGCCGACGAACGGTATACCCCGGAACATGGCAGTGTCCTGCAGATCCGTCGGCGTGCCGCCGCGCTCAAGCGTTTCCTGGCACCGCAGCGCGATATCTTCGCGCAACTGACACGCATAAAACTGCCATGGTTCGTCGATGACGATGCCGACTACTGGAATGAATTGAATAACAGCCTGACCCGTTACCTGGAAGAGCTGGAACTGAGCCGGGAGCGCGTGGGGCTGGTGCTGGAGGCCGAGGATCGGCGTTTAAGCGTGCGCATGAACCGCACCATGTACCGCTTCGGGATCATCACCGGGATCTTTTTGCCAATGAGTTTTCTGACAGGGTTGCTGGGGATCAACGTGGGTGGCATTCCGTTCTCCGAGAGCCCCTATGGCTTCGCGGTGGCCTGCCTGTTGATGATCTCGGTGGCCCTTGGGCAGTGGTGGTTATTCCGACGTTTACGCTGGGTTTGACCTGAACGTGACCTGAATGGTGGGAGAGGTCATGTGACCCGACGAATTTTGCCCTCGTCTTTTAAATCACTTGCGAGAGGTCCCTATGCACGATCCGTTTGAACAGTCTCTGCGTGACATGCTTAATGCTTCGCCGTCCAACCGGGACGACGATGCCTGCCTGGGCCGCGTACTGAAAACTGCCAACCGCCAGGTAGGCGCGGGCGACCTGTTTGGTCTGCTCGGCCGCTGGGTGCCGGCACTGATGATGGCGCTGAACAATGGTTCGGCCCATGTATCACCTGTTTCTCGTCGTAAACCTATTGCTCGCACTGCTGATAAGGCTGATTGAATATGGAACTTGATCTCTGGACGCAGAGTCTGGTCACTGCAATGACGGCGTTGTGGACCAAGGTGGCGAATTTCATTCCCAACCTGTTTGGTGCGCTGGTGCTGGTGTTGCTGGGTTTTGTCGTGGCCAAGCTGCTCGACACCCTGCTCTCCAAATTACTCGCCAAGCTGGGCCTCGATCGCTTGATGGCGGGCACCGGATTGACCAAGCTGCTGGGGCGCGTCGGGCTGCAAGTACCGATCTCGACCCTGATCGGCAAGATCGTCTATTGGTTTGTTTTGCTGATTTTCCTGGTTTCTGCGGCTCAATCCCTTGGACTTGAGCGAGTTTCAGCTACGCTCGACATGCTGGCGCTGTATTTGCCGAAAGTATTCGGCGGCGCGCTGGTGTTGCTGGTGGGGGTTTTGCTGGCGCAACTGGCCAATGGGCTGGTGCGCGGCGCTGCCGAAGGGGTGGGCCTGGATTATGCCAGCGGCCTGGGGCGAATCGCCCAGGGGCTGGTGATCATCATCAGTATTTCGGTGGCGATCAGCCAGTTGGAGGTCAAGACTGACCTGCTCAACCATGTGATTGTGATCGTTTTGATTACCGTTGGTCTGGCCGTTGCGTTGGCGATGGGGCTGGGAAGTCGGGGAATTGCGGGGCAGATTCTTGCGGGAATCTATGTGCGTGAGTTGTATCAGGTTGGGCAATACGTGCGTGTTGGCGAGGTCGAAGGGCAGATTGAAGAGATCGGCACGGTGAAAACTACGGTGCTGACCGATGATGGCGAACTAGTGTCGCTGTCCAATCGGGTTCTGCTGGAACAGCAGGTCAATAGCCGCTAACCCGGTAAATCCTGCTAATGTACGCCGCCGCAAACCTGGGTACCCAGGCAGTGGCGGACATTGACCTGACTGTCGGCACGACTTGTTTTGAATAAAGCCCAAACGCTGTCCACGCGCTATGACCCCCGTGAGCTCTCTGATGAGGAGTTGGTCGCGCGCTCGCACACGGAGCTGTTTCACGTAACACGCGCGTACGAAGAATTGATGCGCAGGTATCAACGCACTCTGTTCAACGTTTGTTCAAGGTATTTAGGGAACGATCGTGATGCGGATGATGTCTGTCAGGAAGTGATGCTCAAGGTGTTGTATGGCCTGAAGAACTTCGAGGGCAAATCGAAGTTCAAAACCTGGCTGTACAGCATCACGTACAACGAGTGCATCACGCAGTATCGTAAGGAACGGCGAAAGCGTCGCTTGATGGACGCCTTGAGCCTCGACCCCCTTGAGGAGGCGTCTGAAGAAAAGACGCCGGCACCCGAGGAGAAGGGCGGGCTTGATCGCTGGTTGGTGCATGTGAATCCAATTGACCGGGAAATTTTGGTGCTACGATTTGTCGCAGAACTGGAATTTCAGGAAATTGCTGACATTATGCATATGGGTTTGAGTGCTACAAAAATGCGTTACAAGCGTGCTCTTGATAAATTACGTGAGAAATTTGCGGACAGTACTGAAACTTAGTTCGGTGCAAATATCTCTTACGTGTAGGCAAGTTCTGTTAGACTTGTCGCCGAGTTGTCCCCCGGTATGTGGGACTGCTTTACAATCACCAGATGGGGATTTAACGGATGAAACTGAAAAACACCTTGGGCTTGGCCATTGGTTCTCTTATTGCCGCTACTTCTTTCGGCGTTCTGGCACAAGGCCAAGGCGCAGTTGAAGGCGAGCTGTTCTACAAGAAGCAGTACAACGATAGCGTCAAGCACATCGAAGACGGCTTCAATCCTGGCGCTCGCATCGGTTACTTCCTGACCGACGACCTGTCCTTGAACCTGTCCTACGACAAGACCAACCACACCCGTTCGAACGACGGTACTGGCAACCAGAAGATCAAAGGTGATACCGGCAGCCTGACTGCTCAGTACCACTTCGGTCAGGCTGGCGTTGACAGCCTGCGTCCATACGTAGAAGGCGGTTTCGGTCACCAGAGCCGTACCAACGTACTGGCTGACGGTCACAGCGGTCGCGATCAGACCACTCAAGCCATCATCGGCACCGGTGTTAAGTACTACTTCACCAACAACCTGTACGCTCGTGCCGGTGTTGAAGCTGACTACGGTCTGGACAACGGCAAGTGGGATTACTCCGCACTGGTCGGCCTGGGCGTAAACTTCGGCGGTAACGCTGGCGCAGCAGCTCCAGCTCCTACCCCAGCACCAGCTCCAGAGCCAGTTCCAGAGCCAGAAGCTCCGGTTGCTCAGGTTGTTCGTGTTGAGCTGGACGTGAAGTTCGACTTCGACAAGGCCACTGTTAAGCCTAACAGCTACGGCGACGTGAAAAACCTGGCCGACTTCATGGCTCAGTACCCAGCTACCAACGTAGAAGTTGCTGGTCACACTGACTCCGTCGGTCCAGACGCCTACAACCAGAAGCTGTCCCAGCGTCGTGCTGACGCTGTTAAGCAAGTCCTGGTTAAAGATGGCGTAGCTCCTAGCCGTATCACTTCGGTTGGTTACGGCGAATCCCGCCCAGTTGCTGACAACGCAACTGAAGCTGGTCGTGCTGTTAACCGTCGTGTAGAAGCGTCGGTTGAAGCTCAAGCTCAGTAATTACTGAGTGCTAGAAAAAAGCCCGGCTTAGGCCGGGCTTTTTTTCGCCTGCCATTTGCCTCAGGCGCTGGCCAGCAAGGCTGCCTCCACGGCCGTGGCCGCTACCGCGCCGATCACCAGGATGGCAGGGCTCTTCAAGGCAAACGCCTTGGCGTCCTCCTGCATGCGCGTCAGGGAGCTGCGGCATTCGCGCTGCTGGGGCAGCGAGGCGTTCTCGATCATGGCCACTGGCATATCTGCGGCCATCCCACCTTCCAGTAACTGCTGGGCAATCTCTGAAAGCTTCGCCACACCCATGTAGACCACCAGTGTCGTGCCACCCTCGGCCAGTGCTCGCCAATTCAGGCTACTGTCGTCCTGGGTATGGGCGGTGACAAGCGTTACGCCACGACTGACTCCACGCAACGTCAGCGGTATGTCGCAGTGGGTTGCACCCGCGAGGCCAGCCGTGATGCCATTGACCAATTCCACGCTCACCCCACGAGCCCGCAGCCAGTTGGCCTCTTCGCCACCTCGCCCAAAAATGCATGGATCGCCGCCCTTCAGGCGCACCACGCATTTACCCTGGCGTGCATAACGCAGCATCAAGCGATGAATGAAATCCTGAGGCGTGGAACGGCACCCCCCGCGCTTGCCGACGGTAATCACCCGTGTCCCGGGGCAATGCTCAAGTACCGCCGGGTTGACCAAATCATCAATCAGCACCACATCGGCCTCGTGCAGGGCGCGTACCGCCTTGAGGGTCAACAACTCCGGGTCACCTGGGCCTGCGCCCACCAGCCAGACTTTTGCGTTCATCGGTATTGCCCTCGCACACTGATGGCGATTGGTTGTGAAGTGCTCGCCAATAGCCGTTTGATTTCGGGCACACAGGAACCACATTGCGTGCCGCAGCCCAATGCTTGTTTCAGCCCGTCCAGGTCCAAGCCACGGTCAATGCCGGCGCCTATCGCGCTTTCACTGACGTTTTTGCAGTTGCAGAGAATTCTGTTACGGGTCGCTCCACCACCGGGCGGCGCGCTTAGCGGTGCCAGCAGCCAACGGCGTAATTGCTCGTCGGCCCGGCCTTCCAGCCACAGGCTTTGCAGCCAGTGGCGGGCGAGGGTTTCGCCGGCCAGGCGGATTGCGGTAATCCGGCCTTTTTCGATCTTTACCCGTTTACCGATGGAGCGCCGTGGGTCGTCATAGGCCATGACCGGGCCGTCATTGAGCCCCAGCAATTGGTCGATGTTCTGGAGCCGTTGCAGATCCGGCGCTTCGCTATGTGCCGCCCGCACCAGCAGGGCAGGCCGCTCGCGCCCCGCCAGGCTAAGGCTGACATAGGCAAAACCCTCGCACAGGGGGCGCAACGCTTCAAAGTGTTGTTGCACATCGCCCTCGATCAGCGCGAACAAGTGCCAGGGCAATTGCACGGCTTCCAGGCGCACACCGCTGTGCTTGAGCTCCGGTTGTTTCGACAAGGGGTCGAACGCCGGCTGGGTCAGTGTGTTGACGCCACCCTTGAGAAAGCGATCGCCCCAATGCATGGGCAGGAATGCCTGGCCGGGTCGTACGCTGTCATCGCGGGTCACTGCCACAATCACCTGGCCGCGACGGCTCTTGAGGTTGATCAGATCGCCCTCCTTGAAACGGTGCCGGCGCAACTCGTCCGGGTGCAGGCTGAGCAAGGCTTCGCTGGCATGGCCGAAGAGCTGCGCCGCCGTGCCGGTACGGCTCATGCCGTGCCATTGGTCACGCAGGCGGCCGGTGATCAGGGTCAGGGGAAAGCGCGCATCACGTTGCTCCTTGGCGGCGCGATATGGCTCGGCGACAAACTGCGCACGGCCACTGGCAGTCGGGAAGCGGCCGTCGATGTACAGCCGTGGCGTGCCAGCCTGCGCCTCTGTGGGAAACGGCCATTGCTGCGGGCCGATTCGGTCGAGCAGGGCGTGGCTGATGCCCGACAGGTCCAGGTCCCGACCACGAGTCAACATCTTGAACTCGTCAAAAACCTGCGCAGGTTGCTCAAAGGCAAACAGGCTGGGCAGGCCAGGTCGCAAGCGCCGCTCCAGGCGTTGGGCGAAATCCACGGTAATCGCCCAGTCCGGCCGCGCTTCACCCGGTGGGGCAATGGCCTGGCGCACGTGGGAAATACGCCGTTCGGAGTTGGTCACCGTGCCGTCTTTTTCGCCCCAACTGGCCGCCGGCAACAACAGATCGGCAAAGGCGGCGGTTTCTGTGGTGCGGAAGGCTTCCTGCAACACCACGAACGGGCACGCGGCCAGGGCCTGGCGCACGTTGTTCTGGTCTGGCAGTGATTGCGCCGGGTTGGTGCAGGCGATCCACAGTGCCTTGATCTTGCCGGCGTTTACCTGCTCGAACAGTTCGATAGCGGTCAAACCGACGCTGGACGGCAGTTGTTCAACCCCCCAGTAGGTGGCTACTTGGGCACGGTGCTCGGCGTTGCTGGCCTCGCGATGGCCCGGCAGCAGGTTTGACAGGCTACCGGTTTCCCGGCCACCCATGGCGTTGGGTTGGCCGGTCAGGGAAAAGGGCCCGCAACCCGGGCGGCCAAGGGTGCCGGTGGCCAGGTGCAGGTTGATCAGCGCACTGTTTTTCGCGCTGCCGGCGGTGGACTGGTTCAGCCCCATGCACCACAACGACAGAAAACTCGGCGAAGTCCCGAGCCACTCTGCACACTGGCGCAGTTGCTCAACGCTGATCCCGCACACTTGCGTGACCATCTGCGGCGTGTAGTCGTGGACCATCCGCTTCAACTCGACCAAACCCTCGGTGTGGGCCTGGATAAAGTCGCGGTCGATCCAGCCTTCCCACAGCAACAGATGCAAAATCCCATGGAACAACGCCACATCAGTCCCCGGCAGGATCGCCAGGTGCAGATCCGCCAAGTCACAGGTGTCGGTGCGCCGGGGGTCGATGACCAGCACTTTCATGGCCGGTCGGCGCGCCTTGGCTTCTTCCAGCCGGCGAAACAGTACCGGGTGGGCGTAGGCCATGTTACTGCCGACGATCATCACGCAATCGCTGACCTCCAGGTCCTCATAGCTGCACGGCGGCGCATCGGCACCCAGGCTGCGCTTGTAGCCGACCACCGCCGAGGACATGCACAGCCGGGAATTGCTGTCGATATTGTTGGTGCCCACCAGGGCCCGCGCGAGTTTGTTGAAGCTGTAGTAGTCCTCGGTCAACAGTTGCCCGGAGATATAGAACGCCACGCTGTCCGGGCCATGTTCGGCGAGGGTGTCGGCGAATACATTGGCCGCGTGTTCCAGGGCGGTGTCCCAGTCGGTGCGGCTGCGGGCCAGGTCTTTGCCCAGGCGCAACTGCGGGTACAGCGCCCGTGCCGTCAGATCGCCGGTCAGGTGCAGGCTGGCCCCTTTGCTGCACAGTTTGCCGAAGTTGGCCGGGTGCGTCGGATCGCCGCTGACCCCGAGTATCTGCGTGCCATCATGCTCGATCAACACGCCGCAGCCGACCCCGCAGTAGCAGCAGGTCGATGCCGTGACCTGGCGGCTCATCAACCGGCGTCCCGCAGGGCCAGCATCACCCGGCCGTTTTCCACCCGGGCGTGGTGGTGATGGGCGCAGCCGATATCCGGGGCCTGGGCTTCACCGGATACCAGGTCGATCTGCCAGTTATGCAGCGGGCAGGCCACGCGTTTGCCATAGATCAGCCCCTGGGACAGCGGCCCGCCCTTGTGCGGGCAGCGGTCGTCGAGGGCGAAGACTTCATTGTCACTGGTACGAAAAATCGCGATTTGCCCTTTCGGGCCGCTGACGATGCGCGAACCCAGGGCATTGATTTCTTCGAGGGCGCAGATATCCAGCCAGTTCATAGCACTACCTCCAGCTGTTTGACGGCGATGGTGTCGAATTCCTTTTTCAGCAATGGTTGCTCCAGGCGCTCTTTCCACGGATCTTGTTCAAACGACAGGGAAAATTGCAGGCGCTCGTTGAGGGCCTGGCGCCGCGCCGGGTCTTCCAGCACGGCCTTCTTGATATGGTCCATGCCCACCCGTTGCAGGTAGTGCACCGTGCGTTCCAGGTAGAAGGCTTCTTCGCGGTACAGCTGTAGGAAAGCGCCGTTGTACTCACGTACTTCCTCGGCGGTCTTGAGCTTGACGAAAAACTCCGCGACCTCGGTCTTGATCCCTCCGTTGCCGCCGATATACATCTCCCACCCCGAGTCGACGCCGATTATTCCCACATCCTTGATCCCGGCTTCCGAGCAGTTGCGCGGGCACCCGGAGACCGCCAGCTTGACCTTGTGGGGCGACCACATATTGAACAGGTCATGCTCCAGCTCAATGCCCAGTTGCGTGGAGTTCTGCGTGCCGAAGCGACAGAACTCGCTGCCGACACAGGTCTTCACGGTACGGATGGATTTGCCGTAGGCATGCCCGGATGGCATGTCGAGGTCTTTCCACACCCCGGGCAGGTCCTGTTTCTTGATGCCCAGCAAGTCGATGCGCTGGCCGCCGGTGACCTTGACCATCGGTACGTTGTACTTGTCGGCCACATCGGCAATCCGCCGCAGTTCGGAAGGGTTGGTCACACCGCCCCACATCCGCGGGACCACCGAATAGGTGCCGTCTTTCTGGATATTGGCGTGGGCCCGTTCGTTGATCAGGCGCGACTGCGGGTCGTCCCGGGCTTCGCCTGGCCAGGTGGAGATCAGGTAATAGTTCAAGGCCGGGCGGCAGGTGGCGCAGCCATTGGGCGTGCGCCAGTTCAGGTAGCTCATGGTGCCGGCGATGGTCAGCAGGTGCTGGTCGCGGATGGCCTGGCGGATTTGCCCGTGGTTGAGGTCGCTGCAGCCACAAATGGCTTTTTCGCTTTTGGGCTTGACGTCGGCGGCGCCGCCCACGGTATTGATCAGGATCTGCTCCACCAAGCCGGCGCAGGAGCCACAGGAGCTGGCAGCCTTGGTGTGCTTTTTTACTTCATCGACGCTGAACAGGCCCTGTTCCTGGATCGCCTTGACGATAGTGCCCTTGCACACCCCGTTGCAGCCGCAGACTTCGGCGTTGTCGGCCATGCTCATGGCTTTGTCCTGGCCCTGGTGGCCCACATCACCCAGGGCGTTTTCGCCGAACATCAGGTGATCGCGGATCTCGCCAATGCCATGGTTCTCACGGATCTGCCGGAAATACCAACCGCCATCGGCGGTGTCGCCGTACAGACAGGCGCCGACCAGAATGTCGTCCTTGATCACCAGCTTTTTATAGATGCCACCGATGGGGTCGGACAAGGTGATGGTCTCGGTGCCTTCGCCGCCCATGAAGTCGCCGGCAGAAAACAGGTCGATGCCGGTGACTTTGAGCTTGGTCGAGGTCACCGAGCCTTTATAAGTGGCGAACCCCAGCTGCGCCAGATGGTTGGCGCAGACCTTGGCCTGCTCGAACAGCGGTGCCACCAGGCCATAGGCAATCCCGCGATGGCTGGCGCATTCGCCGATGGCATAGATGCGTGGGTCGTAGGTTTGCATGGTGTCGTTGACCAGAATCCCACGGTTGCACGGGATGCCGGACTGTTCCGCCAGCTCGGTGTTGGGGCGGATACCGGCGGCCATCACCACCAGGTCGGCCGGGATCACCTCGCCATTTTTAAACTGCACCGAGCCTACGCGGCCGTTGCCGGCGTCATGCAGGGCCTGGGTCTGTTCGCACAGGCGGAACACCAGGCCACGGCTTTCCAGCTCGGTTTGCAGCAACTGGCCGCTGGTCTTGTCCAGTTGCCGTTCCAGCAGCCATTCGCCGATATGCACCACGGTCACGTGCATGCCGCGCAGCATCAGGCCATTGGCGGCTTCCAGGCCGAGCAGGCCGCCACCGATGACCACGGCGTGCTTGTGGGTCTTGGCGGTGTCGATCATGGCCTGGGTGTCGGCAATGTCGCGGTAGCCGATCACGCCCTGCAAGGTGTTACCGGGGATCGGCAGGATAAACGGGGTCGAGCCGGTGGCGATCAGCAGGCGATCGTACTCGGCCTCGCTGCCATCTTCGGCGATGACTTTGCGCTTGACCCGGTCGATCTGCACCACTTTGCGGTTGAGCAGCAGTTTGATGTTGTGTTGCAGGTACCAGTCCAGGTCGTTGAGCACGATCTCTTCAAACGTCTGCTCGCCGGCCAGCACCGGCGAGAGCAGGATGCGGTTGTAGTTGGTGTGGGGCTCGGCGCCAAAGACCGTGATGTCGTACAGCTCGCTGCTCAGTTTCAGCAGCTCTTCAAGGGTGCGAACCCCGGCCATGCCGTTGCCGATCATCACCAGTTTGAGTTTTTTCATGTCGTTCTCCGCAGTGGTTCGACCAATCACGCGCAAACAAAAAAGGCGTCCCGCTAGTTACCTAGCGAGGACGCCTTTGTCCTGGTCCCGTTCTCTCGGGAAAGCCCCACCTTCGTCGTTGAAGGGTGGGCTGTATGTGGGGGTATTGGGGTAGCTAATGCAGCGCTTGTGCCAAGTCGTGAAAAGCCGGGGTTATTGGGGTTTGGGTCGGTGCGGCAAGGCTTTTGCGCACCATTTGAAGGCGCGCTGCCCAGAATTGGGCCATCGGGTTACAAGGACAGCAGATACAGCAACACCAGGTTGATCAGCACCGACACCAATGCCAGGGTTTGCCAGACCTTCAGCGGCTCGCGTTGCAGCAGCGGCCGCGGGCGCAGGCTCAGTTCGCGGCGCTCGGCCTGCTCCAGGACCAGCAGCCACTCCTCGGCGGTTTCGTAACGTTGATCGGCTTGCGCGGCCACCGAGCGCTCCAGGCTCTGCTGCAACCAGTCGGGCAGGTCCGGGCGATAACGACTGGCGCTGACGGGCGTGTTGAACCGGGGCCGCTGGAAAGCTTCGATTTCACCGTAGGGATAGTGCCCGGTCAGCAGGTAATACAGGCTCACGCCGACGCTGTACAAATCCTGCTGCGGAGTCGGACGTTCGCCGCCGAAGGCTTCGGGAGCGATAAAGCTGGGGGTGCCCGGCAGCAGGTGGGCACGGTCTTCGGATAACCCGGGGCAATAGGCCAGGCCAAAATCCAATACCCGCAGTTCGCCGTCATCGCCCAGCAGCAGGTTTTCCGGCTTGATGTCGCGGTGCAGGATTTGCCGGCGATGCAGCATGCCCACCGCGCGCAGCAAACGCTCGGCGATGGACTGCCATTGCGCCAGCGGCAACGGGCCTTGCTGCTGGAACAGTTGGGCCAGGGTCTGCCCGCTGTATTCACGCATCACGTAGTACAAATGCTGACGCCCGCCGGCCGGGTGGACTTCAGGAAAGGCCCGCCCGGCCACCCGGCGCAGAAACCATTCTTCTGCGAGCAAGGCCTGGCCGGCGTCATGATCATCATCGTGGCCAGGGGGTAGGGTTTTCAGCAGCCAGGGTTGCTGCAGGGCATCGCGCACCCGGTACAGCAACGACTGGCGACTGTGCGCCAGCACGCGTTCTACCTGCCAGCCTTCAAAGGCTTGCCCGGCCTTCAGCGGTGGCGGCAACGGCCATTGCTGCAACTGCGCCAGTGCATCGCCCAGGGTCGCGGCGCCGAGCTGGTCGATGCGCACCAGCAGGGCGCTGGCGTTGTCCTGGCTGCCTGCCAGGTGCGCGGCGTTGACCAGCGTAGTGACGGCCAGGTCCAGGTCGGCCTGTTCGCGCAGGATCGCGCGGATGCTGTGATCGGCCAGGGTCGACCACACACCGTCGCTGAGCAGCAGGAAGCATTCGCCCTGGCGCAGTTCACCGTCGAGAAAGTCCACCACCAGATGCTGGTCCAGGCCCAGGGCACGCTTGAGCACATGCTGCATGCCCGGTTGCTCCCAGACATGCTCTTGAGTGATGCGCAGCAGTTCGCCATCGAACCAGCGATACACCCGGCAGTCACCGACATGCGCCAGGGTAAAGCGCTGCCCGCGAAACACCAGGGCGCTGAGGGTGGTCAGCAACGGCTGGCCGCCGCCATTGGCCTGTAACCAGCGATTCTGTGCCAGCAACAAGCGGTCCAGGGCCTGGGCCACGCCCCAGGTCTGCGGCGTGGCATAGTAGTCCAGGGCCAGGGCCTGCAAGGTCGAACGCGCGGCCAGGCCGCCGTCGGCACATTGGCTGACACCATCGGCGATGGCACACAGATAGCCCTTGCTCGCGGCCAGTTCCGGGGCCGGGGTGACCAGGCGCAGGGCGTCCTGGTTTTCCGCCCGTGGCCCGATGGCGCTGGCCTGAGCCACGCTCAGTTGCAGGCTCATCAGACTCGCGCTGCGGTGACGGCTGCCGAACCCCAGGTGGTCCTCCAGCGCCGCTTCACGCCGTACAGGCCGAACCACGCCAGCACGCCCAAGCTGGCGAACAGCCACAGCGCCAACTGGTAGCTGCCGGTGCTTTGCTTGATTGCGCCCATGCCTGCCGCCAGGGCGAAACCGCCGATGCCGCCGGCCATGCCGATCAGCCCGGTCATCACGCCAATCTCCCGGCGAAAGCGCTGGGGCACCAGTTGGAACACCGCGCCGTTACCGGCACCCAGGCCGAGCATGGTGCACACGAACAGGGCCAGTGCGGCGTAGGAGCTGGGCAGGTTGAAACCCACGGCAGCGATGCACACGGCCGCCACGCCGTACATGCCCAGCAAGGTGCGGATCCCGCCGAAACGGTCGGCCAGGGCACCGCCCAGGGGCCGCATCAGGCTGCCGCCGAACACGCAGGCGGCGGTGTAGTAGCCGGCAGTGACCGGGCTCAAGCCATATTGGTCGTTGAAGTAGCCGGGCAGGGCGCTGGCCAGGCCGATAAAACCACCGAAGGTCACGCTGTAGAAGAACATGAACCACCAACTGTCGCGGTCGCCCAGGGCCTTGAAATAGTCGGCCATGGATTTGGCTTTCGGTCGCTCTGGCGCATTGCGCGCCAGCCAGGCGAAGACCAGCAGGGTCAGGATCAGCGGGATCAGGGCAAAGCCAAACACGTTGCTCCAGCCAAAGGCGGCGGCGATCAACGGCGCCAGCAGGGCGGCGAACACGGTGCCGGAGTTGCCGGCGCCGGCGATGCCCATGGCCTTGCCCTGGTGTTCGGCGGGGTACCACTGGGACGCCAGTGGCAGGGCCACGGCAAACGAGGCCCCGGCCATGCCGAGGAACAGCCCCAGCAGCAGCGCCTGTTCATAGCTGTGGATCCCCAGCTTCCAGGCACAGAACAGCGCCACAATCACGATCACCTGGCCAATCAGGCCGGCGGTCTTGGGCGACAGCTTGTCCGCCAGCATGCCCATCAAGAAGCGCAGGATCGCCCCCGCCAGGATCGGTGTGGCAACCATCAGCCCGCGTTGCTGGGTGGTCAGTTGCAGGTCGGCGGCGATCTGTACCGCCAGCGGGCCCAATAGATACCAGACCATGAAACTCAGGTCGAAATACAGGAACGCGGCAAACAAGGTCGGGGTGTGCCCGGATTTCCAGAAGCTTGATTTCATCACGCACCTCAGATGGGGGATCTTGTAGAAGGCCTGGTGATGGAACGGCCGGCCAGGGCCGCCCCACCGAAACGAAAAAACGCCGCCACCGGGTTCGCCTGGGCCAACCGGATGTGCGACGTCTTTGTCGTGGAGGGGCAACCGCCGTTGGTTACCTGTGATGTTTACATAGCAAGTCTTGCGCCAACCGTGACGCCGCCATCGCGGGCAAGCCCGCTCCCACATTTAAAATGCATTCCAATGTGGGAGCGGGCTTGCCCGCGATGGCGGTTTTGTAGATGCCGCTGTCTCAACCCAACAACTCACTCATGGCAATAATCTGCTCCGCCACCTGGATCAGCTTCTGCTGGCGGCTCATGGCCTGGCGGCGCATCAGGGTGTAGGCCTGTTCCTCGTTGCAGTCCTTCATTTTCATCAGCAAGCCCTTGGCCAGCTCGATGCGCTTGCGTTCCGCCAGTTGCTGGTCGCGGGCCTGCAGTTGTGCACGCAGGGCCTGGTCGCTCTCGAAGCGCGCCATGGCCACGTCGAGGATCGGTTGCAGGCGCTGGGCCTGGATCCCTTCGACGATGTAGGCGCTGACCCCGGATTTGATCGCCTGACGCATCACCCCGGGGTCATGTTCGTCGGTAAACATCACGATGGGCCGCGGTTGGTCGCGGCTCACCAGCACCACTTGCTCCATCACATCGCGCCCGGGTGACTCGGTATCGATCAGAATCACATCCGGGCGCACCGTTTCGACGCGCGCCGGCAGGTCGATGGTCAGGCCGGATTCGTCGATCACCTCAAAGCCGGCCTCGGTCAGCGCGCTCCTGAGGCGCCCGACTTTGCGCGGGGTGTCATTGATCAGCAGGATTCGCAGCATGGGTGGCCTCCCTTCAGCGCAGGGCGTGGCGGACAACATCGTCGGCCAGGGCATGCAGGCGGAAACTGCGGGCGTAGCCGGCCGGGTCCGAGCCGTCCCAGACCTTGCCATCGATCAATTGGCTGCTGCGCATGTCCTCGCCCCTGGCCGCTACACCCACCGCGCTTGCGGCCTGGCGATAGAGCGCCAGTTGCTGCACCTGCCGGGCAACCGCGAGGTAATCGGGGTCTTCACGCAAAAGCCCCCAGCGGCGGAACTGGGTCATGAACCACATGCCGTCGGACAGGTAAGGCAGGTTGACCTCGCCACCGCCATGGAAGCGCAGCGCGTGCCCGTCTTGCCAGTGGTTGCCCAGGCCATCGTCATAAGCCCCCAGCAGGCGCGGCTCGATGCAGTCGAGGGGCGCGTCCAGGTAATCCCTGGCACTGAGCAGTTGCGCGGTGGAGCGCCGGTTCTCCAGGCTGTCGTCGATAAAGCGGCTGGCCTCCAGGATCGCCATCACTAGCACGCGGGCGGTGTTGGGGTATTGCTCGACAAACGCCTGGGTGCAGCCCAGGACTTTTTCCGGGTGATCCGGCCAGATCGCCTGGCTGGTGGCGAGGGTAAAGCCCTGGTTCTGCTGCACCGCACTGGCGCACCAGGGTTCGCCGACGCACAGGCCGTCGATTCGCCCGGCTTGCAGGTGCGCGACCATCTGCGGCGGCGGCACCACCACACTGTCGACATCGCGCAGTGGATGAATGCCCTGGCTGGCCAGCCAGTAATACAGCCACATGGCGTGGGTGCCGGTGGGAAACGTCTGGGCGAAGGTGAGTTTTGTGCGGCTTTGGTGCACCTTGCGCGCCAGCGCCTCAGGGCGGGTCACGCCCTGCTGCTGTAGGCCCTGGGACAGGTTGATGCCTTGGCCGTTCTGGTTCAGGCCCATGAGCACTGCCATGTCGGTCGGCGCAACGCCGCCGATGCCCAGGTGCACGGCATAGATCAGGCCGTACAGGCTATGGGCGGCGTCCAGTTCGCCACTGACCAGCTTGTCGCGCAGGCCGGCCCAGGATGACTGGCGCTTGAGGTTCAAGGTCAGGCCATAGGGCTGGGCAAACCCCTGGGTCGCCGCGACCACCAGCGAGGCGCAATCGCTCAAGGCCATGAAGCCCAGGTCGAGGCTGCTCTTTTCCGGGGCATCGCTGCCGTTGACCCAGGCCAGGGGGTTATTGGCCTGGCTGTTGCCGACCTGATCAATCATCAACACCTACCTTCTGTGTGAAAAAAAGGCGCCGCTCCAGCCCCCGGCCGGTCACGACACCTTTGTCCTTGAGCCCGTTGCGTCGTTGGCGCGGGCCGCGATATGCAACCAAAGCAAGGCACATGCCACGGCGTGTGGGGGAGCGGTGGCCGATCAGGTTTTCATCAAGATTGCCGCGCAGTGGCCTTTCACTATGGCGCTCCTTCATGCAACGCCACCCAGGAAACCCAGCGTGCTCCTTGATCGACTGACCGCAGCCACCTGCCGTGCCTTTCTGCAGCGCGGGCTGCTGGGCGGGTTGTTGATATTCAATGCCCTGCCTGCCGTGGGCGAGACCTCCCTGGTGTGGGACGAAAGCCTGCAAGGCTTTTTCAGTCGGCTCGCGTTGCCCTTGGGCCAGCCCATCGTGGTCAGCAGGCAGGCGGCGGGCAAGCGCATTACCGGGCAGTTTGATTTTGCCAATGCGCAAGCGGTATTGGAGGCGGTGGCGTTGCAGCACGAACTGATCTGGTACAGCGACGGCCAGGTGCTGCATCTGTATGACGCGAGCGAGGCCAAGAGTTCCGGGGTGATCCTGCGGCATCTGACGGTCGACAGGTTGCGCCAGGTCATGGCGCGCTCGGGGCTGGATGAGACGCGCTACCCCCTGCGCAAGGCCGGTCCGCGATTGTTTTATGTGTCAGGCCCCGCCAATTACGTCGATCACGTTTTGCGCCTGGCCCAGCTTATGGACCGCCCGCGTCCGGCACGGCACCAGGGCTTGCCGCGAGTGGGGGTCGTCCAGGTGTTCAATGTCGACGTCGCGGACCATCAGTCCGGCACGGGGGCGCAACACGTTACCGTGCCCGGCATGGCGACGCTGCTCGAACGACGGCTTGCCGATCTGGGGCTGAAGGCAGGCCTTGGCGCAACGATTATCGCCTACCCGCAGACCAACAGCCTGTTGATCAAGGGAAGCGAGCAGCAATTATGGCTTATCAAGAAACTGGTGGCCGAGCTGGATATACCCACGCTCGCGGTGGAGGTGGCTTCGGATGGGCCTGCGTCGCAGAAGACCCTGGCGGGGGTTAATGGCGTTTCGGCTCCCCCCGTTTCGACCCCCCTGAGCGTCGATCAATACGAGCGTGTGCGGCGTGCATTTGCGCGCATCGCCGAGCAATGAACCCCAGCATGGCCAGCCCCGAACGGGGGGCGATGGTCTTGAAAGTTCCTACGAAACACTCCCGGAAAACTTTGATGCAGCGGGCTTTTTCCTAGCGTGAAATTGGCGGCGGGTTTCTATAGTCGTGATATCTCCCAGGCGTTGCGATCTCCAAAGTCAAGGCGCCGTGAATGTCAGACAGGAACAGAGGTTTGAATGGTTGCTGCAATTGATGGCCTGGCCATGGTCTCCCTGGCCTTTGGTAGTTGGAAGTTGCAGGGTGATGGCAGGTTGACCGCCGACGGTCGCGACATTCAGTTACCGCCCAAGGAGTTTCATGTCTTGCGCCTGTTGCTGGCCACGCCCGGCGTACTGGTCACCAAAGACTATCTGTTGGAGCAGGTCTGGCCCCATGCCGATATTGCCGAGGAATCCCTGACCCGTTGCATCTACGCGTTGCGCAAGCAAATGCAGGGCGACAGGCGATTGATTGCGACGGTGTATGGCCGCGGCTATCGCTTCAATGGCCGGGTGCGGGTGATCGAACGGCCTGACCAGGCGGCGCCGACGGTAAGTGCCCCACCCCGTATTTGCCCGGCCTGTGGATGGTGCGCCGAACTGGGTGTCGAGCGGGTATGAGGCGAGCCGCCAGGCTGGGGTTGCTGCTGTTTATCCTGGGTGGGGCGAGTGAGGCCAGGGCTTATTGTTGGGCCGAGGTCGCCCGCCAGTACGATATCGAGCCGGAGTTGCTGCAGGCCATTGCCGCCGTGGAGTCTGGCTATCGCGCCGAAGCCATGAACTACAGCAATAACAACGGCACCCGCGACATTGGCCTGATGCAAATCAACAGCATCCATCTGCCGCGCCTGCTCAAGCTGGGGATTACCGAGCAGCGACTGCTGGATGAGCCGTGCCTGTCGGTGGAGGTGGGAGCCTCGATCCTGGCCGACTTCATCAAGCAGTTTGGCTACAACTGGACCGCCGTGGGGGCCTACAACGTCGGGCCAGGCGCTGGGCCCGAGCGTGACGCGCTGCGTCTGCGTTATGCGCAGAAGATCTGGGCGCGCTACGAAGAATTGATGGCCCACCGCAAAGGATGAACGAGCGTCGGGTGTGCCATGCCTCGCACGTACCCGCCACCCCGGCTATAATCGCCGCCACCTTTCGCCGCCATCCGAGTCAAGCCCGCCCATGTATACCCTGGCCCGCCAGCTGTTGTTCAAACTCTCCCCGGAAACTTCCCACGATCTGTCCCTGGACCTGATCGGCGCGGGTGGCCGCCTGGGGCTCAATGGCCTGGTGTGCAAGGCGCCGGCGAAGATGCCGGTGTCGGTGATGGGGCTCGACTTCCCCAACCCGGTTGGCCTGGCGGCTGGCCTGGACAAGAACGGCGCGGCCATCGACGGCTTTGCGCAGTTGGGGTTTGGCTTTGTCGAGATCGGCACGGTTACGCCGCGCCCACAGCCAGGCAATCCCAAACCGCGCATTTTCCGCCTGCCGGAGGCCGAGGCGATCATCAATCGCATGGGCTTCAACAACCTGGGGGTCGATCACTTGCTGTCGCGGGTGCAGGCCGCCAAATACAAGGGCATCCTGGGGATCAATATCGGCAAGAACTTCGATACCCCCGTGGAACGTGCGGTGGATGACTACCTGATCTGCCTGGACAAGGTCTACGCCCACGCCAGCTATGTGACGGTCAACGTCAGCTCGCCCAACACCCCGGGCCTGCGCAGCCTGCAGTTTGGCGATTCCCTCAAGCAACTGCTTGAAGCCCTGCGCCAGCGCCAGGAAGACCTGGCGGTACGCCATGGCAAGCGCGTGCCGTTGGCGATCAAGATCGCCCCGGACATGAGCGACGAAGAAACCGTGCTGGTGGCCCAGGCCCTGGTGGATTCGGGGATGGACGCGGTGATTGCGACCAACACCACCCTCAGCCGTGCCGGCGTCGAAGGCCTGGCCTACGGTGACGAGGCCGGTGGGCTGTCCGGTGCGCCGGTGCGTGACCAGAGCACCCATATCGTCAAGGTGCTGGCGGCCGAGTTGGCCGGGCGTTTACCGATCATTGCCGTGGGCGGGATCACCGAAGGCAAACACGCGGCCGAGAAAATCGCCGCCGGTGCCAGCCTGGTGCAGTTGTATTCTGGGTTTATCTACAAGGGGCCGGCGTTGATTCGCCAGGCGGTGGACGCCATCGCGGCGTTACCCAAAGCCTGAACCCATAAAAAAGGGCTCCTCGAAGGAGCCCCTGGGCCGAAGCCCGCCGCCCGGATGGGGCGTGCGTGGTTAAGTTGTTACATTCTTCAAGGTGTTTGTCGGAATTTAAGTGCCCTGATTAGCCGACGGCGTGAAGTTCGTTGAGTCTGTGGATCCCCGCAGTGCCGGTCATACCGTCCCAGTTGTCGCCGCGTCCTTCGCGCCAGCCGTTGATCCAGGCTTGGCGTACTGACGGTAGAGTAAATGGGCAAAGCTCACGGGATTTGCCATGAACGCCATACTGATATCCGCGTAAAAATGCTCTTTCCAACGGATCACGCTTAAGTCTTCTCATAGGGTGTTTCCCTCACTTGTTGACTGTCTTGATATCCTTCGACCTCGTCCGAGGTCGGGCAGAGTTTTTCTGCCGTTGGTGTGGCTCGCTGCCGGCGTGGCGAGCCGATGTGTCAGCGTCGTTGCGGCGCTAACCTGTGTTGAGTTCTAACCAATAGGTCACATGGTTTCAATGATCGTTTTGTCATAAGCACGTAACGATAATGATGCTATAGCCATAAGCTGGTGGGGCTTTTCGCCCCATTTATTGGGCAAAGCCAGCTATGATGTGCCCTGTATAGGAGGATGGGTTTAATCCTTCAGTGAGAATACCCGCTGCTTGCAGTCGGTTATTATTCGACGAAGGGTCGGAATATTTCCTTTTGTTGCAAACATTCTCGATCTGCCCCGGCAATCAAGGCCTACAGGCCTGGACACCGGGGTGGAACGGCACACATTCGTGCCACGCGAGCGCTCTTCAAGAAAAGCGCTTGATTGAAAACCGAACGCGCGATGCGTCGCCCGTTCACTTATTGCTGAAAAGCCTGGAATCCCCATGTCGGACCGTTACGAACTCTTCCTCACTTGCCCCAAGGGCCTCGAAGGCCTGCTGATCGAGGAAGCCGTCGGGCTTGGCCTTGAAGACGCGCGCGAGCACACCTCGGCCGTGCGCGGCATGGCCGACATGGAAACCGCCTATCGCCTGTGCCTCTGGTCGCGCCTGGCCAACCGTGTGTTGCTGGTGCTCAAGCGCTTCCCGATGAAGGATGCCGAAGACCTGTACCACGGCGTACTGGATATCGAATGGCAAGACCATATGGTCCCGGATGGCACCCTGGCGGTGGAGTTCAGCGGCCACGGTTCGGGCATCGACAACACCCACTTCGGCGCGCTGAAGGTCAAGGATGCGATTGTCGACAAGCTGCGCACCCCGACCGGCGAACGTCCGTCCATCGACAAGATCAACCCCGACCTGCGCATTCACCTGCGCCTGGACCGTGGCGAAGCGATCCTCTCCCTCGACCTGTCCGGCCACAGCCTGCACCAGCGCGGTTACCGCCTGCAGCAGGGCGCGGCACCGTTGAAGGAAAACCTCGCGGCGGCGATTCTGATCCGTGCCGGTTGGCCGCGCATTGCCGCGGAAAATGGCGCGCTGACCGACCCGATGTGCGGCGTCGGCACCTTCCTGGTCGAAGGCGCGATGATCGCCGCCGACATGGCCCCCAACCTCAATCGCGAACAGTGGGGCTTCACCGCCTGGCTTGGCCATGTGCCGGCCCTGTGGAAAAAACTCCATACCGAGGCCAGCGAGCGTGCGGCTATCGGCATGAACAAGCCGCCCCTGTGGATCCGTGGTTACGAAGCCGACCCGCGCCTGATCCAGCCCGCGCGCAACAACATCGAGCGTGCTGGCCTGAGCCACTGGATCAAGATCTACCAGGGCGAAGTCGGCACCTTCGAGCCGCGCCCGGACCAGAACCAGAAAGGCCTGGTGATCTGCAACCCGCCCTACGGCGAACGCCTGGGTGATGAAGCCAGCCTGTTGTACCTCTACCAGAACCTTGGCGAGCGTCTGCGCCAGGCGTGCATGGGCTGGGAAGCGGCGGTGTTTACCGGCGCCCCGGACCTGGGCAAGCGCATGGGCATTCGTAGCCACAAACAGTACTCGTTCTGGAACGGCGCCTTGCCGTGCAAGCTGCTGCTGATCAAGGTCAACCCGGACCAGTTCGTCACCGGCGAGCGCCGCACCCCGGAACAGCGCCAGGCCGAACGTGAGCAGGCCGCCTACGACCAGGCCCCGACCGAGCCGCAAGAGCGCCAGTACAACAAGAACGGCAACCCGATCAAGCCCGCGCCGGTCCCGGCTCCGGTGGTTGAGCAGGCGCGCTTGAGCGAAGGCGGGCAGATGTTTGCCAACCGCCTGCAAAAGAACCTCAAACTGCTGGGCAAGTGGGCCAAGCGCGAGGGGGTCGATTGCTACCGCGTGTACGATGCCGATATGCCGGAATACTCCATGGCCATCGACCTGTACCACGACTGGGTGCACGTCCAGGAATACGTGGCGCCCAAATCCATCGACCCGGAGAAAGCCTCGGCGCGCATGTTCGATGCCCTGGCCGCGATTCCCCAGGCGTTGAACATCGACAAGAGCCGGGTGGTGGTCAAGCGCCGCGAGCGTCAGAGCGGCACCAAGCAGTACGAGCGCCAGAGCGCCCAGGGCAAGTTCACCGAGGTCAGCGAAGGCGGGGTGAAGCTGCTGGTCAACCTGACCGACTACCTGGACACCGGCCTGTTCCTCGACCACCGCCCGATGCGCATGCGCATCCAGAAAGAAGCCGCCGGCAAGCGCTTCCTCAACCTGTATTGCTACACCGCTACCGCCAGTGTGCACGCGGCCAAGGGCGGTGCGCGCAGCACCACCAGCGTCGATCTGTCGAAAACCTACCTGGACTGGGCACGGCGCAACCTGTCACTCAATGGCTTCTCCGACAAGAACCGCCTGGAGCAGGGGGATGTGATGGCATGGCTGGAAGCCAGCCGTGATGAGTTCGACCTGATCTTCATCGACCCGCCGACCTTCTCCAACTCCAAGCGCATGGAAGGTGTGTTCGACGTCCAGCGTGACCATGTGCAATTGCTCGACCTGGCCATGGCCCGCCTGGCACCGGGCGGGGTGCTGTACTTCTCCAACAACTTCCGCAAGTTCCAGTTGGAAGACAACCTGGGCGAGCGTTATGCCGTCGAGGACATCAGCGATAAAACCATCGACCCGGATTTTGCCCGTAACGCGAAAATCCACCGCGCCTGGAAAATCACCGCGCGTTGATCGGCCTTGAAGCCGCAGGCCTGGATTTTTCCGGGTTCGCGGCTTTTTTGCGCTGGTCAAAAGTGGACTCGATGGCTATAACTAACCTCTTAGCCAAAGTGGCGCCCCTGCACGCTGGTGTTGCGAGTTTTACCTATGCCGTTGCAAGCCGTCCGCCCGAAAATACTGGGATTTATCAGCGAACAGGCGTCGGCTTGGCTGGTGGCGTTGGTGGTTGTGCTGGTGGGTGTGGCGCTCACCGTCGTGCTGGCACTGGCCACGGCCGATCTGCATCGCCAGCAGGTCCGCCAGCGTTTTCAGCTATTGGTCAACGAACGCTATAGCCGCCTGGAAGAGCGTTTTGAAGACCAGGAACAGCGCCTGGGCAGCCTGCGTCGCTTTTTCGTCAACTCCCATGATGTGTCCCGCGAAGAGTTCGATGGGTTCGCCCAGCCGTTGCTGTTGCGCGCGCGCGCCTATGCCTGGGCGCCACGTATATTTCGCGATCAGCGCCAGGCGTTTGAACAACAGGTGTCACGTCAGCGCGGTACGTCTTTCGCCATTCGCGAGCTGAACGAGGCCGGGGCGCTGGTGCCGGCGGGGGAGCGTGACGAATATGTGCCGGTGATGTACAGCCAGACCCAAAGCCTGCTCGGCTCGCCCCTGGGGTTCGACCTGCTGGCCCAGCCACTGCGCCGCTCGACGATCGAGCGGGCGTACCGTTCCGGGACCATCGCCGTGTCCCAGCCCATGTCGCTGGTGGGGGTGGAGCCGGCGTATGCCATGGGGGTGTTGCTGGTAGCGCCCGTTATTCGACCGTTCACCGCGCAAATGCCCTACAACGAACCCTACGGTTTCGTCATGGCGGTGATCAGCATGCGCCAATTGATGGCCGATGGTTTGCCCAAGCCCGCGCGCGATAACCTGGTGATGCAGATTGTCGATACTTCCGATACCCAGCAGCGGGTGCTCTATGAGTCGGATAATGCCGTGGGCGATAGCAGCCTGGAGGCGATCCGCCGGCTGACCCTGGGCGATCATGTCTACGCCCTGAGCCTGCGCCCCAGCCAGGTCTTCACCCAGGCCAATCATTCCGCGTTCACCAGTATCCTGGTCATGGGCTGTTTGCTCAGCCTGTTGCTCAGCGCCTTGCTCTACGTACTGGTCAGCCAGCGTCAGCGGGCAGTGAGGCTGGTACAGCAGCGCACCAGGCAATTGCACCAGCGCGAGTATGAGTTGCGCGGTGCCCATGGTCAGTTGCGCAGTGTGCTGAATGCCGCGACCCAGGTGGCGATCATTGCCACGGACTTGCGTGGCGTGATCAGCACCTTCAATGCGGGGGCCGAGCAGATGCTGGGTTATCAGGCTGACCAGGTACTCGGTCACATGACCCTCGAAAGCCTGCACCTGGCGCCCGAACTGGAAGCCCGTGCGGTGCAGTTGAGCCTGGCGCTGGGCAAACGGATCATGCCCGGCCAGGCGATGCTGGTGGAGGGCATCGACCGCCTGCATGAGGCGCGGGAGTGGACGTTGGTACGCAAGGACGGTAGCCAGTTGACCGTGAATATGCTGGCCACGGCCTTGCTTGACGATCATGGTTTGTGGGTCGGCCACCTGGCGATCTGCCTGGATGTCACCGAACAGAAACGCGCTTATGAGGCCCTGGCGGCGCGGGATCGCTTACTGAAAAAACTCAGTGCCCATGTGCCGGGCGGGATCTTCCAGTTCACCCTTGAACCCAATGACAACTGGCGGTTTATCTACGCCAGCGACGGTATCCGCGATATCTACGAAATCGACCCGGGGTTGCTGCAACAGGATGCCAAGCAAGTCTTTGAGCGTATCCATCCCCAGGATGCTGAACGCATCCGCGCGTCCATCCGCCTGTCAGCGTTGCAATTGAGCCACTGGCGCGAAGAGTACCGGGTGCAACTGCCGGGGCGGGGCTTGCGTTGGATCCGTGGCGAGGCGACGCCGGAAGAGTTACCTGGCGGCGGTACGCTATGGCATGGCTATGTGTCGGATATCTCCGATCTCAAACGGGTGGAGGAAGAGCTGCGAGCACTGTCCATCACCGACTCGCTGACGGGGATCCATAATCGTCGCTACTTCCAGGACCGCTTGAAGGCCGAAATGAGCCGGGTCCGACGCACATCGGGGGCACTGGCGCTGATCATGCTGGATATCGATCACTTCAAGCGCATCAATGACCAGCATGGGCATGCGGTGGGGGATGGCGTGCTGCAGGAACTGTGTCGGCGTATCCGCCTGCGCGTGCGCCGCAGTGATGTGTTCTGTCGCCTGGGGGGCGAGGAGTTCATGGTGCTGTGTCCGAACACCGATGGCGTCCAGGCCTACAGCCTGGCGGTTGACTTGTGGGAAGTGCTGCGCAGTACGCCGATGGACGGCGTTGGGACGGTAACGGCCAGTTTCGGCGTGGCCAGTTGGCGGGTCGATGAGGGCGTGGATAGCTTGTTGCTGCGCGCGGACTCGGCGGTGTATGCGGCCAAGCAGGCGGGTCGGGATCGGGTCGAGGCGCAGCGGTTGCCTGCCTGAGTACCGTATGCCGAATGTGGGGGCGGGCTTGTGTGGGAGCGGGCTTGCCCGCGATAGCTGTGGGTCAGTCAGCACATTTGGCACCTGATACACCGCCATCGCGGGCAAGCCCGCTCCCACACAAGCCCGCTCCCACATTGAGTCCGCATCTATAGGCCCGGTGCGGCCGCCGCCAGCTTCGGCTGGCGATACAGGTCCAGCAGCACCTGGTCCAGCACCGACGAGGCGCCCCATGGCTTCGGATCGTTGAGGATCGCCACCACCGCCCAGGTATTGCCATTGTTGTCACGGCTGAAGCCGGCAATCGCGCGCACGGTGTTCAGGGTGCCGGTCTTGACGTGGGCTTCACCGCGCAGGGCCGTGGTTTTCAGGCGCTTGCGCATGGTGCCATCACTGCCGGCAATCGGCATCGAGCTGATGAACTCGGCCGCATACGGGCTTCTCCAGGCGGCCTGCAGCATGGTCGCCATTTCCCGGGCGCTTACCCGTTCGGCACGGGACAGGCCGGAACCGTTCTCCATCACCAGGTGCGGCGCGGTGATGCCCTTTTTCGCCAGCCACTGGCGTACCACGCGTTGCGCGGCCTTGGCATCGTCGCCGTCGGCATCGGTGCGGTATTGCGCGCCGAGGCTGAGGAACAGTTGCTGGGCCATGGTGTTGTTACTGTATTTGTTGATGTCGCGGATGATCTCGGCCAGGTCCGGGGAGAATGTCCGGGCCAGGACCTTGGCGGTTTTCGGCACCGGGGCCAGCACGTCGCGGCCCTGGATCGTGCCGCCCAACTCTTTCCAGATCGCGCGCACGGCGCCTGCGGTGTAGGTGGCATGGTCGAGCAGCGACAGATACGTCTGCGAGCTGCAGCCATCGCCCAACTGGCCGCTGACGGTCACAGTGACACTGCCGTCGGCGGCGGTAACCGGGTTGTAGCGCACGTCCCCGGTGCACTGCTTGGCGTTGGTGGCCTTGACCTGATTGTCGATCTGAATGCTGGCAATCGGCGGTTCGACCGAGACCAACACCTTTCCTGAATCATTGCGGGTCACGAAGCGCAGGGCCTTGAGGTTGACCAGCAGGGCGTCCGGCTTGACCAGGAACGGCTTGTTGGCATCGTTGCCGTCGTCGTTGAATTCCGGTAATTGCGGCTGGATAAAGAAGCCACGGTCCAGCACCAGGTCGCCGGTGACTTGCTGTACGCCATTGGCGCGCAGGTCGCGCATCAGCAGCCAGAGTTTCTCCATGTTCAGCTTGGGATCGCCGCCGCCCTTGAGGTACAGGTTGCCCCGCAGGACGCCGCCACTGAGGGTGCCATCGGTATAGAACTCGGTTTTCCACTGATGGTTGGGGCCGAGCATTTCCAGGGCCGCGTAGGTGGTGACCAGCTTCATGGTCGACGCCGGGTTGACCGAGACGTCTGCATTGAACACCGTGGCGGTGCCGGGGCCATTGAGTGGGATCATCACCAGGGACAGCGCATTGTTTTGCAGTTTGGCTTTCTGCAGGGCTTCCTGGACTTTGGGGGGCAGGGTGGTATTGATCGGGGCGGCGGTGACAGAGAGGGCCAGGGGCAAAAGGAAACTGGCGAGTAATAATGGACGCAAGGATTTGATCATAAGAAGTAAGACCCTACTGCAGAGGAGGGTGAATGTGGCGGGGGCTATGTAAGAAAATCCCCCAGTGGTCATGAAAGTGTCGGCATTATGCCCAAGGTAGGGCGACTTGTGCTTCAACGATAGCTGCAAATGACGGATTTTTTTCGCGCTATGGTGCCACCCGTCTTGGATTGCCGGGCAATGATCGCCTTAAACTGGTAGAGTGCCGGCCGTTAATACTTAAGAGGATTGTTCCAATGGCGACTAACCGTTCCCGGCGTCTGCGCAAAAAACTGTGCGTTGATGAATTTCAAGAGCTGGGTTTCGAACTGAACCTGGATTTCAAAGAAGGTTTGGACGACGAAGCGGTTGACGCTTTCCTCGACGCCTTCCTGACCGAAGCAATGGATGGCAACGGCCTGGACTACGTGGGCGGCGACGACTTCGGTCTGGTCTGCAAAGCCACTCGTGGTTCGGTGACCGCTGAGCAGCGTGCAGCCGTTGAAGCGTGGCTCAAGGCTCGCCCAGAGCTGACCCGCGTTGAAGTCAGCGAATTGCTGGACGCCTGGCACCCAGAAAAGCCGATCAACCCGGCTGTCTGATGTCATGAAGAAGCGACCCGCCCGGGTCGCTTTTTCGTTTCAGGGTAATAATCAGGCCTTGCGCCAGTTCAGAATCGCCAGCGTCAACACCCCCGCGACAATCCCCCAGAATGCCGAGCCGATGGAAAACAGCGTCAACCCCGACGCCGTGACCATAAAGGTGATCAGCGCTGCTTCCCGTTCCCTGGGCTCATTCATGGCAATGCTCAGGCCATTGATGATCGAGCCAAACAAGGCCAATGCGGCAATCGACAGCACCAGTTCCTTGGGCAGTGCAGCGAACAACGCCGCCAAGGTCGCGCCAAATACCCCGGCAACCCCGTAGAAAATCCCACACCACATCGCTGCGGTGTAACGCTTGTTACGGTCTTCATGGGCATGGGGCCCGGTGCAGATGGCCGCGCTGATCGCTGCCAGGTTGATGCCGTGGGAGCCGAACGGCGCCAGCACCAGCGAAGCCAGGCCGGTGGCGGTGATCAGCGGCGAGGCGGGCACGTCGTAGCCGTCGGCGCGCAAGACCGCAACCCCCGGCATGTTTTGCGAGGTCATTGCCACCACAAACAGCGGAATACCGATGCTGATGGTCGCGGCCAGGGAGAAGTGCGGCGTGGTCCACACCGGCGTCGCCACTTCCAGGCTAAACCCGCTGAAGTCCAGGAGCCCCATCAGCCCGGACAAGGCCGTGCCGATCAGCAGCGCGGCCAGCACAGCATACCGGGGCGACAGGCGCTTGATGATCAGGTAGGTAAAGAACATGCCCAGTACCAGGGCCGTGCGGTGCTGTGCGGCGACGAAGATCTCGCTGCCGATCTTGAACAGGATCCCGGCCAGCAGCGCGGCGGCCAGCGAGGCGGGGATCTTCTTGACCAGTTTTTCAAAGCTGCCGGTGAGGCCGCAGAGGGTGACCAGTACGGCGCAGGTGATGTAGGCGCCGATGGCCTCGCCGTAGCTGACCCCACCCAGGCTGGTAATCAACAACGCCGCGCCGGGGGTCGACCAGGCGATGGTGATGGGCGTGCGGTAGCGCAGGGACAGGCCGATGCTGCACACTGCCATGCCGATGGAGATCGCCCAGATCCACGAGGAAATTTGCCCGGTGGTCAGGCCCGCAGACTGGCCGGCCTGGTACATCAGCACCAGGGAGCTGGTGTATCCGGTCATCATGGCGATAAAGCCGGCGACGATGGCCGAAGGCGAAGTGTCGGCCAGTGGACGCAGTGGCGTCAGGGGCGCGTCGGTCATGGTGCGGTATTCCTTGTACCTGGGAAATCGGGGAGGCAAGCCTAAACTCAAACGTAACTGACTGTTGCAATACAGCCGGCCGCGCAAACAGCCGTACAGTGTGTTGGCGCAATGGGTTGTGTACAATGTGCACTGTTTTTACGCGATACTTGCCAGCGACCCGCTGTACGCTTATTACAGTCAACGTCAATTCGCCGCCGTTCTCCCGACCCGAGTGCCCATGAACGAACAGTTGCAGCCCCTCAAGAAACAGCCGCGAGCCGGTAAGGCCGGTCGCAGTGGAACCCAGGACGATATCGTCTACGCGCATATCTTCGAGGCCATCCTCGAACAACGCCTGGCGCCCGGCACCAAATTGAGTGAAGAAGCACTGGGCGAGATCTTTGGCGTCAGCCGTACCATCATCCGTCGCGCCTTGTCGCGCCTGGCCCATGAAGGCGTGGTGTTGTTGCGCCCCAATCGGGGTGCGGTGGTGGCCAGCCCCAGTGTCGAGGAAGCCCGCCAGGTCTTCCTGGCCCGGCGCCTGGTCGAGCGGGCGATCACCGAGTTGGCAGTGCAGCATGCCTCGGCCGAAGAACTGGCCCAATTACGCCAGATGGTCAACGACGAGCGCGACAGTTTCTCCCGTGGCGATCGCGGCGCGGGTATCCGGCTGTCCGGCGAGTTCCACCTCAAACTGGCCGAGGCGGCAAAAAATGCCCCGCTGATCAGCTTCCAGCGCAGCCTGGTATCCCAGACTTCGCTGATCATCGCCCAGTATGAAAGCGGCAACCGCTCACACTGTTCCTACGACGAGCACACCCAGTTGATCGACGCTATCGAAGCCCGGGATGCGGCATTGGCGGTGAACCTGATGATGCATCACATGGATCACATCGACAGCAAGCTTAACCTCGATGAGGAAAGCGCATCGGATGATTTGCATGCGGTGTTCTCGCATTTGTTGCAGACCAAGAAGCCGGGCCGCCCCTCTATAAAACTGTAAACCCGACCAAAAATGTGGGAGCAGGCAAGCCAGCTCCTACATTGGTTTGGGGTGCCCTTCAAAGTCAGCGCTGATGCACCAGTTGGCCCGCTGCATACGTCTGCATCACCGCTCGATCATCCCCCAGCGTCATCAATACAAACAACGTCTCGGCAATGTGCTTGGCCTGCTTCAGGCGATAGCTGAGCAGCGGCGTGGCGTTGTAGTCCAGGACCAGGAAGTCGGCGTCGGTGCCCGGCTGCAGGGTGCCGATCTTGTCTTCCAGGCGCAGCGCCCTGGCACCGCCCAGGGTCGCCAGGTACAGGGACTTGAACGGGCTCAGGCGTGCGCCCTGCAATTGCATGACCTTGTAGGCTTCGTTCAGCGTTTGCAGCAGCGAGAAACTGGTGCCACCGCCCACGTCCGTGCCCAGGCCCACATTGAGCTGGTGCTTCTCGGCCATCGGCAGGTTGAACAGGCCGCTGCCGAGGAAGAAGTTCGACGTTGGGCAGAACGCCACGGCCGAACCGGCTTCGGCCAGCCGCGCGCACTCGTCGTCGCACAGGTGCACGCCATGGGCGAATACCGAACGTTCACCCAGCAGTTTGTAATGGTCGTACACATCCAGGTAGCCGCTGCGCTCCGGGAACAGTTCCTTGACCCATTGCACTTCCTGCAGGTTTTCGCTGATGTGCGTCTGCATGTACAGGTCCGGGTATTCCCCCAGCAATTGCCCGGCGAGGGTCAACTGTTCCGGGGTGCTGGTGGGGGCGAAGCGCGGCGTGACGGCGTAGTGCAAACGGCCCTTGCCGTGCCAGCGCTCGATCAGCGCCTTGCTTTCCTGGTAGCCGGACTCGGCGGTGTCGGTCAGGTAGTCCGGCGCATTGCGGTCCATCATCACCTTGCCGGCGATCATGCGCAGGTCGAGCTTCTCGGCGGCTTCAAAGAATGAGTTGACCGATTGCGGGTGCACGCTGCCGAACACCAGGGCGGTGGTGGTGCCGTTGCGCAGCAGTTCCTTGATAAAGATATCCGCCACTTCTTCGGCGTGGGCCTGGTCGGCGAATTGGCTTTCGCAAGGGAAGGTGTAGGTGTTGAGCCAATCCAGCAACTGTTCGCCGTAGGCACCGACCATGCCGGTTTGCGGCAGGTGGATATGGGTGTCGATCAGGCCGGGGGTGATCAGCGCATCCTGGTAATGGGTGACTTGGATGTCGGCCGCCAGCGTCGGCAGCAAGTCGCTGGCATGCCCCAGGGCGCTGATCTGGCCGTTATCGATGACCAACAGGCCGTCTTCAAAATACTCGTAGGAGGCTTCGATCCCAACGATGGCGGGGTCGGCGAGGCTGTGCAGGATGGCGGCACGGTAGGCTTTGCGAGTCAAAGGCATGGTCGTCTCAATGGGTAGCTTGGCTGCGGCGCGAGGCCGGCAGCAGTTTGGCAATGGGTTCGGCGCTCGCGGTGTGCTGGCCGAAGTTGGCGTTATAGGTGGCGATGATCTCGCCGGCGATGGAAATGGCGATTTCCACCGGCAGCTTGCCCTTCACCTCGGTGAGGCCCATGGGGCAGCGCATGCGTTGCAGCTGCACCGGGTCAAAGCCGCGCTCACGCAGGCGGTGTTCAAATTTGACGCGCTTGGTCTGCGAGCCGATCAGGCCGAAGTAGGCAAAGTCATTGCGCTTGAGTAGGGCGGCGGTGAGTTCCAGGTCCAGCGCGTGATTGTGGGTCATGACGATGCAGTAACTGCCCACCGGCAGGTCGGCAATTTCATCGACCGGCTCTTCGCTGACGATTTTACGCACGCCCTGGGGGATATGCTCCGGGAATTCCTGTTCCCGCGAATCGATCCAGCGCACCCGACACGGCAGGCTGGCCAGCAGTGGCACCAGCGCGCGGCCGACATGGCCGGCGCCGAACACGGCAATCTGCGCCTGTACCTGGCCCATGGGCTCGAACAGCAGCACGGTCACGCCGCCGCAGCACTGGCCGAGGCTGGCGCCGAGGCTGAAGCGCTCCAGATGGGTGTTGTGCTGACCGCTGGCGAGCATATCGCGGGCGATCTGCATGGCCTTGTATTCCAGGTGGCCGCCGCCGATGGTGTCGAAGGTCCGGGCGGCGCTGATCACCATCTTGGAACCGGCGTTGCGCGGCGTGGAGCCGAGCTCTTCGATGATGGTCACCAACACGCAGGGTTCACCCTGGTGTTGCAGGTCGGCGAGGGCGCTGATCCAGTTGTTCATGTCTACCTCAACATTTCTGTTGTCAGTTCGGCCGTCATCGCGGGCAAGCCCGCTCCCACATATGGAATGCATTCCCCTGTGGGAGCGGGCTTGCCCGCGATAGCAGCGCCTCGGTCTAGAGCGAAGCCAACTCGGTTTCGGTTTTAACAGCCTTCGCAGCGGTCAACTGGCGCATCTGCTCACAGCCCCACAACACCCGCTCCGGGGTCGCCGGTGCGTCGATCTTCGGTTGATGGCGATAGTCACCCAGGCTCGCCACCGCATCCTTGATCGCGCACCACGAGGCAATCCCGAGCATAAATGGCGGCTCGCCCACAGCCTTGGAGTGGAACACCGTGTCTTCCTGGTTCTTGCGGTTTTCCACCAGCTTGACCCGCAAATCCAGGGGCATGTCCGCCACCGCCGGGATCTTGTAGCTGGCCGGGCCATTGGTCATCAGCTTGCCCTTGTTGTTCCACACCAGCTCTTCCATGGTCAGCCAGCCCATGCCCTGGATAAAGCCGCCTTCCACCTGGCCAATATCGATGGCCGGGTTCAGCGAGGCGCCCACATCGTGGAGGATATCGGTGCGCAGCATCTTGTACTCGCCAGTCAGGGTGTCGACGATCACTTCGCAACAGGCCGCGCCGAAGGCGAAGTAGTAGAACGGTCGGCCCCGCGCCTGGCTGCGGTCGTAGAAGATTTTCGGGGTCTTGTAGAAGCCGGTACTCGACAACGACACCTGGGCGAAATACGCCTGCTGGATCAGTTCCTCGAACGTCAGGATCTGCTCGCGCACCCGCACATGGCCGTTGTGGAACTCAACATCGGCCTCACTGACGTCGTATTTGCGCGCGGCAAACTCCACCAGGCGCTGCTTGATGGTCTCGGCGGCATTCTGCGCGGCCTTGCCGTTGAGGTCGGCACCGCTGGAGGCAGCGGTTGGCGAGGTGTTGGGCACCTTGTCGGTGTTGGTTGCGGTGATCTGCACCCGGTCGATGTCCACCTGGAAGATCTCGGCCACCACTTGCGCGACTTTGATGTTCAGGCCCTGGCCCATCTCGGTGCCGCCGTGGTTCAAGTGGATGCTGCCGTCGGTGTAGATATGGATCAGGGCGCCGGCCTGGTTGAGGAAGCTGGCGGTAAACGAAATACCGAACTTGACCGGGGTCAGCGCCAGGCCCTTTTTCAGGATCGGGCTGTGGGCGTTGTACAGGCGGATCGCTGCGCGGCGCTCGGCATATTGGCTGCTGGCCTCAAGCTCGGCAGTCATCTCTTCGAGCATGTTGTGCTCGACGGTCTGGTAGTAGTGGGTGACG
Source organism: Pseudomonas sp. ICMP 8385 (assembly GCF_002699915.1). Lineage (NCBI taxonomy): Bacteria > Pseudomonadati > Pseudomonadota > Gammaproteobacteria > Pseudomonadales > Pseudomonadaceae > Pseudomonas > Pseudomonas sp. ICMP 8385. Next base: position 85,835 of record NZ_LKBY01000157.1, read on the forward strand.
TTGCGCTCGGTCTTGCCATAGTAATTGGCCTTGCGCACCGCCAGCGGGTCCAGCGCCAGGTGGCGGGCGATGGCGTCCATCACTTCCTCGATGGCGACCATGCCTTGCGGGCCGCCGAAGCCACGGTAGGCGGTGTTGGAGGCGGTGTTGGTCTTGCAGCGATGGCCATTGACGGTGGCGTCGCCCAGGTAATACGCGTTGTCGGAGTGGAACATCGCGCGGTCGACAATCGAGTTCGACAAGTCCGGCGAGCAGCCGCAGTTACCCGCCAGCTCCAGATTGATCCCGTGCAGGCGGCCGTTGTCGTCGAAGCCCACGTCGTATTCGATATAGAACGGGTGGCGCTTGCCGGTCATCAGCATGTCTTCGACCCGTGGCAGGCGCATCTTGGTCGGCTGGCCGGTCAGGCGCGCCACCACCGCGCACAGGCAGGCCGGGCTGGCGGCCTGGGTTTCCTTGCCACCAAAACCGCCGCCCATGCGCCGCATATCGACCACGATCTTGTTCATTGACACGTCGAGCACTTCGGCCACCAGCTTTTGCACTTCGGTGGGGTTCTGGGTGGAGCAGTAGACGATCATGCCGCCGTCTTCGGTGGGCATCACCGAGGAGATCTGGGTCTCCAGGTAGAAGTGTTCCTGGCCGCCGATATGCAGGGTGCCCTGGATGCGGTGTTTCGCGCTCGCCAGGGCGAGCGCCGAATCACCGCGCTGGTGGGTGTGGCTGTCCAGCACAAAATGCTTGTTGCGAAAGGCCTCGACCACATCCAGCACCGGCTCCAGGTCTTCGTATTCGATCACCGCCGCCATGGCGGCCTTGCGTGCGGTCTCCAGGTCGCGGGCGGCGACGGCCAGTACCACCTGGCCGACGAACTGCACGGTGTCGATGGCCAGCAACGGGTCGCCGGGCATCAGCGGGCCGATATCTTTCAGGCCCGGCACATCTTCGTGGGTAATGACGATGCGCACGCCGTCGAAGGCGTAGCAGGGCGCCGTGTCGATGCTGAGGATCCGGGCATGGGCGCGGTCGGACAGGCGCGCATACAGGTGCAACTGGTTGGGGAATTCCAGGCGGTCATCGATGTACTGCGCCTCGCCCGACACATGTTTGGCGGCGCTGTCATGCTTGACGCTACGCCCGACCCCGGACGTCAGGTCCTGGGCAAACAGCGCGGCCATTTCGGCTTGGGTTTTTACCACGGCGTGATGGTTAGACATAAGCGGTCACCCGAGTCTCGATGTGCGGCGTTTGCAGTTCGATAAAGTATTTGCGCAGCAGGTTCTGTGCGCTGAGCAGGCGGTATTCCTTGCTCGCCCGGAAGTCCGACAGCGGGGTGAAGTCCTCGGCCAGGGCCGCGCAGGCTTTCTCCACGGTGGCACTGTTCCAGGTGGCGCCGATCAGCACCGCCTCGCAATGTTGCGCGCGCTTGGGCGTGGCGGCCATGCCACCGAAGGCGACGCGGGCATCGCTGATCACCCCGTTGTCGATCTTCAGGTTGAACGCCGCGCAGACCGCCGAGATGTCATCGTCCAGGCGCTTGGACACCTTATAGGCGCGAAACAGCGTGTGGCCCTTGGGTACGATGATTTTCTCGATGAACTCGCTGTCCTGGCGGGCGGTGACGCGGTAGTCGATAAAGTAGTCTTCCAGGGCCAGGGTGCGGCGCACGCTGCCTTTGCACAGCACAATCTGCGCGCCGAGGGCGATCAGCAGCGGCGGCGAATCACCGATCGGCGAGGCGTTGCCGATATTGCCGCCAAGGGTGCCCTGGTTGCGGATTTGCAGGGAGGCAAAGCGGTGCAGCAGGTCGCCGAAGTCCGGGTATTCGTGGTGCAGTGCGCTGTAGCAGTCGGAGAGGGCGGTGGCGGCGCCGATTTCCAGGCGGTCGGCAAAGGTCTCGATGCGCTTCATGGCTTCAATGTTGCCGACATAGATCATCACGGGTAGCACGCGGTGGAACTGGGTGACCTCCAGCGCCAGGTCGGTGCCGCCGGCCAGCAACCGGGCCTGGGGGTAGGCGTCGTAAAGGTCGGCCAGGTCGGCGACGGTCAGGGGCACCAGGCAGCGTTTGTCGCCGCTGTTCAGTTCACCGGTTTGCGTCGGGGCGATGGCCTTGAGGCGGGCGATGGTTTGCGCCTCACGGCTGTCGAACTGGTCCTGGGGCTTGTTGCAGCAGGCTTGTTCGGCAGCGGCGAGGATCGGCCGGTAGCCGGTGCAACGGCACAGGTTGCCGGCCAGGGCTTCGTGGGCCTTGGCGCTGTCCGGGGCGTCGCTGTTCTTTTGCAGGGCGAACAGTGACATCACAAAACCGGGGGTGCAGAAACCGCACTGCGAGCCATGGCACTCGACCATGGCCTGTTGCACGCTGTGCAGTTGGCCCTGGTGCTTGAGGTCTTCGACGCTGATCAGCTGTTTGCCGTGCAGGGACGAGACAAACGTCAGGCACGAATTGAGGCTGCGATAGCGAATCTGCTCGGCGCCTTGCTCGTCGGTCTGCAACTCGCCGACCACCACGGTGCAGGCACCACAGTCGCCGCTGGCGCAGCCTTCCTTGGTTCCGGATTTGCCCAGGTGCTCACGCAGGTAGTTGAGCACTGTCAGGTTCGGGTCCAGGGCATGCTCGCTACGGAGCTCCTGGTTGAGTAAAAACTGGATCACGGAAGGCCTCGCAGACTCATTATTGTTGTTAACCGCTTTGCGCCGAATCTAGTCATGTCTGACTTTTCGGTCAACGATTTTCTGACCGAAAGGTCAAGAAAGTGCGGTTGCAACCCCTTTGATTATGGTTCAGATCCCTGTAACCGCCGTTTTCAGGGGCGCTTGGGCTTTATCGTCTGCGTATTTCATGCCAAATTCGGCGTTGTCGGCCCAGCGATTGCGCTACACTGCCGCCCTTGTACCGATAGCAGATTTTGAAGGGAAAACATGACGTTCAAGGCGCCGGACAGTCTCGCCGAGCAAATCGCTCACCACCTCGCCGAACGCATCATTCGCGGCGATCTCAAGCCTGGGGAACGGATCCAGGAACAGAAAGTCACGCTGGCACTCAATGTCAGCCGTGGCTCCGTGCGCGAAGCCTTGCTGATCCTTGAGCGCCGGCACCTGATCGCCATCCTGCCGCGCCGTGGCGCCCACGTTACCGAACTCACCGCGCACAAGGTGCAGAGCCTGTGTACGCTGATGAGCGAGTTGTACATTCTGCTGGGGGATGCGGTGGCCAAGGGTTGGCAGACCCAGGCCGACATGGCGCCGTTCGTGCAGATCCAGCAACGGCTGGTGAGCAATTTTGAACGCCAGGACATCCGCGCCTTTGTCGAAGAATGCTTCAATGTCATGCGCGCCGCGTACCCCTTTGCCAATAACCCGTACCTGCAGGAAACCGTCGAGAACCTGCAACCGGCGATGAACCGCGCCTATTACCTGGCCCTGGATCAGCGCAAGGCCTCCATGAGCGAGTACCTGGCGCTGTTCGAGCAACTGCTCGCCGCCGTCCTCGCCCGAGACCTGCCGCAGATCCGCCAGGTGCTCTCGGCTTACTGCCAGCGCAGTGCCTCATTGGTCATCGCAGCCCTGGCGGACGCCTAAGCGTGCGGCTCAAGTGCATCAAACTGGCGGGGTTCAAATCCTTCGTCGACCCGACCACGGTCAACTTCCCCAGTAATATGGCGGCAGTGGTCGGGCCCAATGGCTGCGGCAAGTCGAACATCATCGACGCCGTACGCTGGGTGATGGGCGAGAGCTCGGCGAAAAACCTGCGTGGCGAGTCGATGACCGACGTCATCTTCAACGGCTCCACCAGCCGCAAGCCGGTCAGCCAGGCCAGCATCGAACTGGTGTTCGACAACTCCGACGGCACCCTGGTGGGGGAGTACGCCGCCTACGCGGAAATCTCCATCCGCCGCAAAGTGACCCGCGACAGCCAGAACAGTTACTTCCTCAACGGCACCAAGTGCCGGCGCCGGGACATTACCGATATCTTCCTCGGCACCGGCCTGGGCCCGCGCAGCTACTCGATCATCGAGCAGGGCATGATCTCCAAGCTGATCGAAGCCAAGCCCGAGGACCTGCGCAACTTTATCGAGGAAGCGGCCGGCATCTCCAAGTACAAGGAGCGCCGCCGCGAGACTGAAAACCGCATCCGCCGCACCCACGAAAACCTCGCGCGCCTGACCGACCTGCGTGAAGAGCTGGAGCGCCAGTTGGAGCGCCTGCACCGCCAGGCCCAGGCGGCCGAGAAGTACCAGGAATACAAAGGCGAAGAACGCCAGCTCAAGGCGCAACTCTCGGCGCTGCGCTGGCAGGCCTTGAATGACCAGGTGGGCCAGCGCGAAGCGATCATCGGCACCCAGGAAGTCAGCTTCGAGGCCCTGGTGGCCGAGCAGCGCAATGCCGACGCCAGCATCGAGAGCCTGCGTGACGGTCACCATGACCTGTCCGAGCGCTTCAATCTGGTGCAGGGCCGCTTCTATTCGGTGGGCGGCGATATTGCGCGGGTCGAACAGAGCATCCAGCACGGCCAGCAGCGTTTGCGCCAGTTGCAGGATGACCTCAAGGAAGCGGAGCGGGCGCGGCTGGAAACCGAGTCGCACCTGGGTCACGACCGCACCTTGCTGCTGACCCTTGGGGAGGAGCTGGACATGCTCACCCCCGAGCAGGCAATCACCAGCGCCGCCGCCGAAGAAGCCGCCGCGGCCCTGGAAGAATCGGAAACCTCCATGCACGGCTGGCAGGAGCAGTGGGATGCGTTCAACCTGCGTTCCGCCGAACCGCGGCGCCAGGCTGAGGTGCAGCAGTCGCGCATCCAGCAACTGGAAACCAGCATGGAACGCCTGGCCGAGCGCCAGCGCCGGGTCCTGGAAGAGCGCGCCTTGCTGGCTGCTGCCCCGGAAGACGCGGCGATCATGGCGTTGAGCGAGCAACTGGCTGAAAGCGAAATGACCCTGGAAGAGCTGGAGGCCAGCGAAGAACAACAAGTGGAGCGCCTGGAGCAATTGCGCCAGGAACTGCAGCAGGCGACCCAGGCGCAGCAGCAGGCCCAAGGCGATTTGCAGCGCCTCAACGGGCGCCTGGCCTCCCTTGAGGCCTTGCAGCAAGCCGCACTGGACCCCGGCACCGGCACCGCCGAATGGCTGCGCGACCAGCACCTGGCCGAGCGTCCGCGCCTGGCCGAAGGCTTGAAGGTTGAAGCTGGTTGGGAATTGGCTGTGGAAACCGTGCTCGGTGCAGACCTGCAAGCGGTGCTGGTGGACGATGTTGGCGGCCTTGACCTGGCGGGCTTTACCCAGGGCGACTTGCGCCTGCTCAGCCCGGCAGCCGATGGCACCCGCGTGCCGGGCAGCCTGCTGGATAAAGTCGAGGCGCCGATTGACCTGGCGCCCTGGCTGGGCCAGGTCAAGCCGGTGGACTCGCTGGAACAGGCCCTGGCGCTGCGTGGCCAATTGGCCTCTGGCGAAAGCCTGATCAGCCGCGATGGCTATTGGGTGGGCCGGCACTTTTTGCGGGTGCGCCGCGCCAGTGAAGCCGAAAGTGGCGTATTGGCCCGTGGCCAGGAAATCGTCAACCTGAGCGCCGAGCGTGAAGAGCGCGAGGCGACCCTGGAGTCCCTGGAAACCCAACTGCAAACCCTGCGCGCCACCCAGCGCCAGCAAGAGACCGGTCGCGAACATTTGCGCCGCCTGTTGCAGGACGAAGCGCGCCAGCAGGGCGAACTGAAAGCCCAGCTCTCGGCCAGCAAGGCCAAGGCCGAGCAGTTGACCCTGCGCCGTACCCGTCTCGATGAAGAAGTGGCCGAGATGGGCGAGCAGCGCGCCCTCGAACACGAACAAGTCGGCGAAGCGCGCCTGCAGTTGCAGGATGCCCTCGACAGCATGGCTCTGGACACCGAACAGCGCGAACTGCTGCTGGCCCAGCGTGACAGCCTGCGCGAACGCCTCGACCGGGTGCGCCAGGAAGCGCGCCAGCACAAGGATCACGCCCACCAGTTGGCGGTGCGCCTGGGCTCGTTGCGCGCCCAGCACGATTCCACGCGCCAGGCCTTGGAGCGCCTGGAGATGCAGTCCGAGCGCCTGACGGAAAAGCGCGAGCAACTGAGCCTCAACCTGGAGGAGGGCGAGGCGCCCCTGGAAGAGCTGCGCTTGAAGCTCGAAGAGTTGCTCGATAAACGCATGAGCGTCGACGTAGAACTCAAGACCGCGCAAATCGCCCTGGAAGACGCCGACCGCGAACTGCGCGACGCAGAAAAGCGCCGGACCCAGGCCGAGCAGCAATCCCAATTGATCCGCAGCCAGCTTGAACAGCAACGCATGGAATGGCAGGCCCTCACGGTGCGCCGCAAAACCCTGCAGGACCAGTTGCTCGAAGATGGCTACGACCTGCACGGCGTACTCAACACCCTGACCGCCCAGGCCAACGAGAAAGACGCCGAGGAAGAACTTGAGCGCATTGCTGCGCGTATTCAACGACTTGGCGCGATCAACCTTGCGGCCATCGACGAATACCAGCAGCAGTCCGAGCGCAAACGTTACCTGGATGCCCAGGACGCCGATCTGGTGGAAGCCCTGGACACCTTGGAAAATGTCATTCGCAAGATCGACAAGGAAACCCGTAACCGCTTCAAAGATACCTTTGATCAGATTAATGGCGGTTTACAGGCCTTATTTCCAAAAGTTTTCGGTGGTGGCAGCGCTTACTTGGAACTGACGGGCGAAGATCTACTCGATACAGGGGTAACGATCATGGCGCGGCCCCCGGGCAAGAAGAACAGCACCATCCATTTGTTGTCCGGTGGCGAGAAGGCCCTGACCGCATTGGCCCTGGTATTTGCCATCTTCAAGTTGAACCCGGCGCCGTTCTGCATGCTCGATGAAGTTGACGCGCCGTTGGATGACGCTAACGTTGGACGCTATGCCCGCCTGGTTAAAGAGATGTCCCAGACGGTGCAGTTCATCTATATCACCCACAACAAGATCGCCATGGAAATGGCCGATCAATTGATGGGGGTGACCATGCATGAACCGGGCTGTTCGCGACTGGTGGCGGTGGATGTGGAAGAGGCGATGGCGATGGTGGAAAGTTAGCGGCAAGTTGCTAGCTTCAAGCGGCAAGAGTGTCGGCTTGAAGCGTATGGCTTGTAGCTTAATTCCTGCGTCAGCCGACACATTTTGCGCCAACTGTGTAAAGTTATCTTTGGTCGTGCTAGTTTAATGTCAATTTTTCGTATGCGTGGGCAAAACGTCAGTCAGAACATAGAGTTGGCGCCACGTTTTAAAGCGGTTTGCACGGTGCTAAACCCCTTATTTTTCAGCATTTTTTATAGAGGCAAGGGATTACATGGAAATCGGTCTGCGCGAGTGGCTGATCGTCATCGGCATTATTGTAATAGCCGGTATTCTTTTTGATGGCTGGCGCCGGATGCGCGGCGGCAAGGGCAAGCTGAAATTCCGTCTGGACCGCAACCTGTCCAATTTGCCCGACGACGACGGCGCCGCCGAGCTGCTGGGGCCGCCCCGTGTCCTGGACACCCATAAAGAACCGCAACTGGACGAGCACGACCTGCCGTCGATGAGCGCGCCGGTGCGTGAAGCCCGCGAGCCGTCGTCCAAGCGCGGCAAGCGTGGCAGCGCTGCCGTGGCCGAGCCGCATCAGGGTGACCTGAACCTTGACGTGGATGAAGGCCCGAGCTTCAGCAGCCGTGACGGCGACTTCCCCGATGAGCGCCCGGCCAAGAGCGCATCGCGTGAGGCCGCCAAGGATCAACCCGCGGCTGAAGAAGTGCTGGTGATCAGCGTGATCTGCCGCGACGCGGCCGGCTTCAAGGGCCCGGCGCTGTTGCAGAACATCCTGGAAAGCGGCCTGCGTTTTGGCGAGATGGATATTTTCCACCGTCACGAAAGCATGGCCGGCAATGGTGAAGTGCTGTTCTCCATGGCCAATGCGGTCAAGCCGGGCACCTTCGACCTGGACGATATCGACCTGTTCAGCACCCCGGCGGTGAGCTTCTTCCTCGGCCTGCCAGGCCCGCGTCACCCGAAACAGGCGTTCGACGTCATGGTGGCCGCAGCCCGCAAGCTGTCCCAGGAACTCAACGGCGAGCTCAAGGACGACCAGCGCAGCGTGCTGACCGCCCAGACCATCGAGCATTACCGTCAGCGCATCGTCGAGTTCGAGCGTCGCGCCCTGACACAGAAGCGCTAAGGTTTAATCCTAAGCGTTGCCTGTAGAATCCGTGCACTACATATTGAGCAGCTTCGGCTGCTCTTTTGCTTTATGAGAGAACACCCATGACCGCCGCCCACACCCGCATCCTCGAGCTGCGCGCTGAACTGGATCAGCACAACTACCGTTACCATGTACTCGACGAGCCGAGCATCCCGGACGCCGAGTACGATCGGTTGTTCCACGAACTCAAGGCGCTGGAAGCCGAGCACCCGGACCTGGTGACCCGCGACTCACCCACGCAGCGGGTCGGCAGCGCGGCGTTGTCGGCGTTTACCCAGGTGCGTCACGAGATCCCCATGCTCAGCCTGGGCAACGCCTTTGATGAAGCCACCCTGCTGGAATTTGATCGCCGGGTCACCGAGGGCCTCGACCTGCCGGTGGGCGATCTGTTTGGCGCTGGCGTGGCGGTGGAATACAGCTGCGAGCCCAAGCTCGATGGCCTGGCGGTCAGCCTGCTGTACCAGGATGGCGAGTTGGTACGCGGCGCGACCCGTGGCGACGGCACCACGGGCGAAGACATCAGCGTCAATGTGCGCACCGTGCGCAATATCCCCTTGAAGCTTCACGGCACGGGCTGGCCGGCGACCCTGGAGGTGCGCGGCGAAGTCTTTATGTCCAAGGCCGGTTTCGAGCGCTTGAACGCCACGCAACTGGAAGTCGGCGGCAAGACCTTCGCCAACCCGCGCAACGCCGCCGCCGGCAGCCTGCGCCAGCTCGACTCGAAGATCACCGCCAGCCGCCCCCTGGAGTTCTGCTGCTACGGCGTGACCACCGATATCAGCGACACCCATATCGGCAACCTGCAGCAGCTGCAGCAGTGGGGCATGCCCATCAGTCACGAGCTGAAGCTGGCCAGGGGTATTGAGGATTGCCTGGCGTACTACCGCGATATCGGAGAGCGGCGTAACAGCCTGGCCTATGAAATCGACGGTGTGGTGTTCAAGGTCAACAGTATCGCGTACCAGCGCGAACTGGGCTTTCGCGCCCGCGAGCCGCGCTGGGCCATCGCCCATAAGTTTCCGGCGATGGAAGAGTTGACCGAATTGCTCGACGTTGAATTCCAGGTCGGCCGCACCGGCGCCGTGACGCCGGTGGCGCGCCTGAAGCCGGTCAAGGTGGCGGGCGTTACCGTGTCCAATGCGACGTTGCACAACATGGACGAAGTGGCGCGCCTGGGCCTGATGATCGGCGACACGGTGATCATCCGCCGTGCCGGTGATGTGATCCCACAGGTTGTGTCGGTGGTTACCGAGCGCCGCCCGGAACATGCCCGCGCCGTACAGATCCCGGAAAACTGCCCGGTGTGCGGTTCCCATGTGGAGCGCACGCAACTGGTCAAGCGCAGCAAGGGCCGGGAAACCGTCAGCGAAGGCGCGGTGTATCGCTGTGTCGGGCGCCTGGCCTGTGGCGCGCAGCTCAAGCAGGCGATTATCCATTTTGTCTCGCGCCGGGCCATGGATATCGACGGCCTGGGCGACAAGACCATTGAGCAGTTGGTCGACGAAAAGCTCATCGGCTCGCCGGCTGACCTGTACAAGCTCAAGTACGAGCAGATCATTGACCTGGAAGGTTTCGCCGATGTTTCCAGCAAAAAACTGATCGCCGCCATCGAAAACAGCAAGACCCCGACCCTGGCCCGCTTTATCTACGCTCTGGGCATTCCCGATGTGGGCGAGGAAACCGCCAAGGTGCTGGCGCGCTCGCTGGCCTCCCTTGAGCGTGTGCAGCAGGCGTTGCCGGAAGTGTTGACGTACTTGCCGGATGTGGGCCTGGAAGTGGCTCACGAGATCCATAGCTTCTTTGAGGACAGCCACAACCAGCAAGTGATTGGCGCGCTGTTGTCGCCGGACGAATGCGCACTGGTCTTGCAGGATCAGGGCGAGCTGAGTGCCGAGTTCGCCGCCAGCACCACCTTGGGCGGTTTGCTCGACAAGTTGCACGTGCCTTCCGTGGGCCCGGGGGCTGCGCAAAAGCTGGCGGACAAGTTTGGCTCCCTGGAGGGGGTTATCCAGGCCGACTGGCTGGACATGCGCCAGGCGCTGCCGGAGAAGCAGGCCAAGTCCGTGCGCGAGTTCTTTGATGATCAGGACAATGCCCGTCGTGCCCTGGCCATCGAACAGCAGCTCAAGGACTTCGGCATGCACTGGCAGAGCGAGAAGAAAGTGGTCGAGGGCTTGCCCGAAGCAGGGCATACCTGGGTGCTGACCGGCTCGCTGGAGCTGATGAGCCGCGACGTGGCCAAGGCAAAGCTCGAAAGCCTGGGCGCCAAGGTGGCGGGGTCGGTATCGGCGAAAACCCATTGCGTGGTCGCAGGGCCGGGCGCCGGGTCCAAGTTGGCCAAGGCCAGCGAGCTGGGGTTGAAGGTGCTGGACGAAGAGGCATTCGTCGCCTTCCTGGCCAGCCATAACATCCCCCTCTGATGATCGTTCCCACGCTCCGCTGATCGTTCCCACGCTCTGCGTGGGAACGCCGCCATGGACGCTCTGCGTCCGCTGTTGGGGTGCGGAGCGTCCTGGGGTGCATTCCCACGCAGAGCGTGGGAACGATCTTGCGTGGTAAATGATCTAGTCTTGGGCACGCCCCTGGAGAGATCGCCATGTACCGCTTCTTCGAGCAGCTCAGTTCGCGCATCGCCGCACCGTTCATGGCCGGGGCTGCGCGCAACAGCAAGGTGTGGCAGTGCCGTTGCGGGCAATCCCTGTTCTTTCGCAACAGCCAGTGCCTGGCCTGTTCGGCGTTGCTGGGCTACCTGCCTCAGCAAAGCCGGCTGTCATCCCTGCAACCGGGGCCTGTCGTCGATACCTGGCTGCAGGACGATAACCTCGACGCCGGCGCCTTTCGCCGTTGCGCCAACCTCGACACTCCCGCCGCCTGCAACTGGCTGATCCCGGCCTACAGCACTGCGCCGTTGTGCGTGGCGTGCAGCCTTAATCGCACCATCCCCGACCTGTCGATCGCGGAAAACCCCGAACGCTGGCGCAAAGTCGAAACCGCCAAGCGCCGGCTGGTGGCGCAATTGATCAGCCTGGGTTTGCAGGTGATTCCCAAAACAGTCGACGAGACCAACGGCCTGGCTTTTGACTTCGTGGGTATCGACCTGGAAGGCAAGGCCCCCACCACGGGCCACGCCAACGGCTTGATCACCCTCGATATCAAGGAAGCCGACGACGAGCATCGCGAGAAAATCCGCGTGCAGATGCGCGAGCCGTACCGCACCTTGCTTGGCCATTTCCGCCATGAGGTCGGCCACTACTATTGGGATCGCCTGATCGCCGGCAGTCATTGGCTGCAGCCGTTTCGCAACCTGTTCGGCGATGAGCGCGCCAGTTATGCCGACGCCCTCGACCAGCACTACCAGAACGGCCCGCGCCCGGATTGGCAGCAAACCAGCGTCAGCGCCTATGCCACCATGCACCCCTGGGAAGACTGGGCGGAAACCTGGGCCCATTACCTGCACATGATGGACGCGGTCGACACCGCCCTGGGGTTTGGCATGAGCGCGCGGGAGATGGACCTGGACTACCCGTCATTTCCCCTCACCACCCTCTATGACCCGCAGCACCCTGGCGGCACGGCGTTCCTGTCCTTCGTCAATGCCTGGATCGAGCTGGCCGGCATGCTCAACGAACTGTCCCGCAGCATGGGGCAGCCGGATTTCTATCCTTTTGTGCTGCCCCCGGCGGTGATTGCCAAGTTGCACTTCATCCACCTGGTGATCCAGGAGGAGGGTGGCCGGGAGGATGAGGCATTGAACGCCCAATAATCGAAATGTGGGGGCGGGTGTTCCTGAGGGCTATGGCAAGTACTTGAACCTCTTGGCTTTTTAATCCTGCGTCAACGGTTGTAACTTCCGATGAGATCGGTACAATGGCGCGGCTTGCCGAGAGGCCAGCGTCGTTATGGTGACCCCATCGGTCCCCCCGCAACGATTACCCGTGAACCTGGTCAGAGCCGGAAGGCAGCAGCCACAGCGGGAACATTGTGTGCCGGGGTGTGGCTGGTGGGGTTGCCTCCATAACGCTCTCCTTGCAACAACTCTGCAACTCATCCGTATTTTTACTTTGCCATGCACTCCTGTGCAGCGGGCGAAGCTATCCATGCGCCGCGGTTTCCCGCGGCGTTTGCGTGTCTGGCAATCAGCCTTTGTGACGGTTGAAGAATTTGCGCGCGCCGGCCAGCAGGGCAATCACACCAATCACCAGAAACTTCTTCGCCGCCAGCAGGAAGATGCCGATCTTGGCGAACAGCCCGGCCTTGCCGGCGATCCCGCCTGCGACCAGTGCGGCCAGGCCGTAGGACGCCAGCTTGTCGGTGCCCGGGTTGTAGTCAGTGTAGAGGTTGCCATCGGTGAAGTTGGTGAAGGCCAGGACCTTGGGCAGTTCCTGCTTGATGGTGGGCAGGTCGGCCATGGCGGCGACGGCATTGAGTTCCAGCACGCCCTCGCGGCCCAGCACGCGGATGCTGTAGTTGAGGGTGTTCTGCTCGGCGTCGTCGGCTTTCAGTTCACGGGCCCAGTACATCTTGTGGGACTGCTGGTCGTAGTGCGGTGGTTCGGCCCAGCCCAGCAGGTGCAGGCCGGCGTAGCCCTGTTTCTGGCGTTCCTGGTTGTCCTCGGCATCGTCTTCCTGCATCTGCTTGAGCAGTTCGGCGTAGTCGATTTTGGCCGCGTCTTCGTCGGAAATATGCCCGTCGTCCTTGTAGCTGACAATCACGCCCCAGCCGCGTGCCGACAGTGGGCTGACGGCCTTGGGCACGATCATGCCCAGGGTGCTGAAGCCCGGCGGGTTGCCCCAGCCGTCGGTGAGCAGGCGTTCGCTGTCCTTGGGGTCAAGGTAGTAGAACTCGTCGTTGAGCTTGAGCGTGGCGATACCGCCGGGCAGGGTGATGGTGCCGGTTTGCTGTTTGAGGGAGGCGAGGAAGTGTTCGGCGGTTTCGGCGGGGGCGCTGGTTTCGACCGGCGCCGGGGCGGTGCTGGCATGGACCGGCGCGACAGGCAGGCTCAAGACGGCAGCCGCCACCAGTAGGCGGAGGTAGTTCATGGTAGTCCTTTACATTTTGAAATAATTGCGCAAAAGGATACCGAATCCACCTGGGCCGCGCGACCATGTTGACAAAAGGCGTGGCCCAGCGCCTGCCAAAAGAGGGGCTGTCCGGTTGGATCATGTCTGGAGGCAAAGGGCAGGCAACATCAGCGGCCTGCTCTTTTTATGTCGTGCGAGCTCTAAGGCTTGGACAAGGCCTGGTCTACCGCCGCTATCAGCTTTCCCAGATCCTTCGGGGTGGCTTTATGAATGACACCGAACAGATAAGCGCGCTGTTCTTCCTCATCGCCCAGATCGGCAAAAAAGACTTTCAGCTTCACTCCCAGGGCCTCTGCAAACAAGAAGAGAGCGTCAACGCTGGGTGTATAGGTGCCGGTTTCGAAGCGGCTGATGGTTTTAGGGTCAAAACCGGTTTTCTCACCTAGTTCAGCCTGAGTAAGCCCCGCTACCTTTCGGTAGCGTCTGATGGCTGGACCCAAACTTGAAATTTGCATCGCTCAATTCCCATTTAGAATCAAGAACTTAACGATAAATATTGGCATTAGGCAACGGCACGCACCATCACCTTTTCTTGCAAAGTGTGATGTAATTCGTAGAATCGGCGTTTAGGACAAGTATTTGACGGGCTTGTTTCACAGGGCAGCTTTATGAAACAGGAAATCATCGCTTTCTCCTCACTTTCATAAAGGTGACCGCTGAAAGTTGCTTGGCCGCAGCGCCAGGGGCGCTCTAGCACGGCCCTGCAGCACCCGTCTTTCGTACCAGACGCTCGAATTAAAGCCTAGTTGATCTTCGTCGAACCGAAGGTCAGGTGCTGGGTAAAACCTGGTTTGCCCGCTGAATGGGGCCAGCCAGCCGATTGACGGTTTACCCGTCTGGAAATACCCCTCTACCTGCCGGATCTACCCGATCCCGGGCCGGTAGATCGAATGCTGTCCATGGAGCTTTAAAGTGCGCGTCAATTTGCCGGTCACCACAGTTGAACAGACTTTCGGGGAGCAGCAACGGCTCATTTCCGCGACGGACATCAATAGCCATATTACCTACTGCAACGCCGAGTTTGCGGCCATGAGTGGCTTCACCCAGGCCGAACTGATCGGCAGTACCCACAACCTGGTACGCCACCCGGACATGCCGCCTGCGGTGTTTGAACTGATGTGGCGCTACCTCAAGGCCGGCCACAGCTGGATGGGCGTGGTCAAGAATCGCTGCAAGAATGGCAACTTCTATTGGGTCAGCGCCTATGTCACGCCGATCCTCGAAAAGGGCCGCTTGGTGGGCTACGAGTCGGTGCGGGTCAAGCCGACGCGCGAGCAGGTGCGGCGTGCCGAAGCGCTCTACGCACGCTTGCGTGCCGGGCGCTCGGCGGTGTCGCTGCCACAGCGCCTGGGCCAGCTCGGCAATGCCCTGGCCGTGCCCGCCCTGGCGGCGCTGGTCGCTGGTGGCGCGGTGCAATGGCTGCCCACCGGCTGGGCGCAGGCATCGGCCGCGCTGCTGTTTCTCGGCCTGGGGGCCTGGGCACACCGGCGTCTGGGGCAGCAGCTCAAGCAGATTGTCGAGCACACGCCCAACACCTTTTCCGACCCCATCAGCGCCATGACCTACAGCGATGCACTGGGCCCGGCGGCGCAGCTGGAAATGATCCTGATCAGCGAGGAGGCGCGCTTGAAAACCGCCCTCACGCGGCTCAGCGACCTGGCCACGCAGATGGCCGAGGCGGCGACCGATTCCAGTGTGTTGTCGGGCAAGACCGAGTCGGCGCTGCTGGAGCAGCGCGCCGAGACCGATATGACCGCCGCCGCCATGACCGAAATGGCCGCGTCCATCGCCGAAGTGGCGACGCATGTGCAGCAGACCGCCAGCGAAGCCCGCACCGCCAATGACCTGGCCGGGCACGGCAGCCAGGTGGTCGGCAGCACCCGCGAGGCGATCCAGTTGCTGGCGAGCACCGTCACCCAGATCAACCAGGCGGTGGGCCATCTGGCCGGCCAGACCCAGGAAATCCGCGTGGCCGCGAGCATGATCCAGGCCATCGCCGACCAGACCAACCTGCTGGCCCTCAACGCCGCTATCGAAGCGGCGCGGGCCGGCGAGCAGGGTCGCGGTTTTGCCGTGGTGGCCGATGAAGTGCGGGCGCTGGCGGGCAAGACCCGCGAGTCCACCGAGCAGATCCAGGGCATTATCCAGAGTCTGCGCGCAGGCGCCGACGAAGCGGTGGCAATTGCCAGCACCGGCATTCACGAAGCCGAGCAGGGCGTGCAACAGGTATTGCAGGCGCAACAGGCACTGCTGGGCATTCGCCAGGCGGTGGAGCGCATTACCGGCATGAGCCAGCAAATGGCTGCTGCCTCACAGGAACAATCCCACGTCGCAGAGGACGTTTCACAACAGATCAATAACGTCGCGGCCACGGTACAAAAGACAGCGGGCAATGCCAACGCTGCAGTCACCCGGGGCCGGGAACTTGAAAGCATCTCTTCCGGGTTGCGTGCCCTGGTCGAGCGGTTCAACCGCTAGCCACCTAGAGCCTCATTCATGGATGAGAAATACCGCAGGGCCGTGGATGCCGCCGCCATTTTCTCCGAGACCGACCTCACCGGCCGCATCACCTATGTAAACGACCAATTCTGCGGCATGTCCGGCTACAGCCGCGACGAGTTGCTGGGGCGCAACCACCGGATCCTCAGCTCCGGGTTGCACCCTGTCGGGTTTTTCCAGGGCATGTGGCGCACCATCACCGAGGGCAAGGTCTGGCGCGGGGAAATCTGCAACCGCGCCAAGGATGGGTCGCTGTATTGGGTCGACAGCACCATGGTGCCGCTGGTCGATGAGCGTACCGGCCAGGTGCAGAAGTACGTGTCGATTCGGTTTGATGTCAGCGAAAAGCGCCAGTTGCTGCAAACCCTGCAATGGCGGGTCGGCCACGATGTACTGACCGGGCTGCCCAACCGCGCCTATCTTTCGGAATTGCTTGTGCAATCCCTGGAGTTTTCCCGCAGCGAGCACATCCCCCTGGCGGTGTGCATGCTCGACCTGGATGGCTTCAAGGCGGTCAATGACGGCTACGGCCATGCCTCCGGCGACTTGTTGCTGGTGGAGGTCGCCAGCCGCCTGCGGGACATCATCCGCGGCGAAGACGTGGTCGCCAGGCTGGCCGGTGACGAGTTTGTGCTGATCCTGCGCTACGTACGCGATGCCGAGGAGTTGAACCGCGCTTTGCGGCGCATCCTCACGGCCATTTCCGAGCCGTACTCGATCCTGGGGGCGCAGATCAACGTGTTTGCCAGCATTGGCGTCACGCTGTTCCCGTTGGATGACGAGGATGCCGACACCTTGCTGCGCCATGCCGACCAGGCGATGTATGTGGCCAAGCAAAGTGGCCGTAACCGCTACCAGCTGTTTGACGTGTCCCTGGAGCAGGAGGTCAAGGCTACCCACCAGACCGTGCAGCAGATTCGCCAGGCCCTGGCGGCGGGGGAGTTGTGCCTGCACTTCCACCCCAAGATCAACCTGCGCCACGGCCAGGTCGTGGGGTTTGAGGCGTTGCTGCGCTGGCAGCACCCGATACGCGGGTTGGTGTCGCCCAAGGATTTCCTATCGCTGATCGAGCAGACCGACCTGATCGTCGACGTCGGCGAATGGGTGATGGACCAGGTGCTGGCGCAGATACGCCAGTGGCAAGAGGCCGGGCATTGCTGGCCGGTCAGCGTGAACATCGCGGCGCGGCATTTCCAGCGCGCGGATTTTGTCGAGCGCCTGCAACAGCTGCTGGCCCAGCATCCCGATGTTGCGCCGCACATGCTTGACCTGGAGATCGCCGAATCGGTGGCCATCGATCATATCCAGCGCGTTACCGAGCACCTGGCGGCATGCCAGGCGCTGGGGGTGCGGTTCTCCCTGGATGATTTCGGCACCGGCTATTCGTCCCTCAGCTACCTCAAGCGCCTGCCGACCCAGACCATCAAGATCGACAAGTCGTTTGTGCGCGACATCCTGCATGACAAGGACGACCTGGCGCTGACCCAGGCGGTGATCGGCCTGGCCCGGGCCTTTGGCCGCGAAGTGATCGCCGAGGGCCTGGAAACCCTGGAACATGGCCAGTTGCTGCTGCGCATGGGGTGTGAAGTGGCCCAGGGTTATTATTTTGCCCAGCCCATGCCCGCCGCCGAGGTGCCGGCCTGGGCGGCGGGGTTCGATCTGCTCAACTATGGCGTTGATGAAGATTGAGGCTGGCGCCCACCGTTGCCGGTGTAGAGCTGGACGATGCCGTCGATTTCCCCTGACATCTTCATCCGCAGCAAGGTGCGCAAAATCCGCTGGACGGGCAGGGCCGGGTCGTTGCGCACATAGCAGCCCAGGCTTTGCTCTTCGACCACGGCCACCACGTGCAGGCGGCGGCCCAGCGGCAGTTGCTGGTTGAAGCGCTCCAGGGCCCACTCGTTGGTGACTGCGTACTTGAAACGCCCGGCCACCAGCTTTTGCAGCACTTGCGCTTCGCTGCGGGCATCGTCGCGCTTGAGTTGGCCCTTGGCGAAGAAGGGTTCAAGGGTCGGGTAGCTGTAGTTGAGCACGGTGCCGATATTCTGTGTCGACAGCTTGTCCACAATGACCGACAGCGGCGGCACGTGGGCGCTGACCAGCACATTGCGCTGTACCAGCAACGGGATGCTCCACACATAATCGCCGGACAGGTCATTGAGCCACGCCTGTGCGACGTAGCAGCGCACGTCGACTTCGCCATTTTTCATGGCCGGGGCGATGCGGGCCCGGGCCAATACCTGGAACCGGGCCGGATGGCCGACCTGGGTCGCCAGGCTCAACATCAGGTCATACAAAATGCCCTGGGTCGGTTGGTCCCGCTCGATCTGCACCAGAGGCATGGCCCAGCTGTCGGAAATGGCGAAGCGCAACGGCGCAGGCGCCGCCAGGCTCAGTGTGCTGATCATCCATAAAGCGCCCAGGACTACGCGCATAAACTCTCCGGGATCCGCCCTGGTACGGGCGTGCTAAGACAGCTTAGTCAGATTAGGCGAGCGTGCCGGATGCAATTTCCCCCCTGCTCCGCTAGCATTACCGGCTTCCGCTTCCCAGTTGCGACGGTTTTCGATGAGTTATCAGGTTCTTGCACGTAAATGGCGCCCGCGCTCGTTCCGCGAAATGGTCGGCCAGACCCATGTGCTCAAGGCTCTGATCAATGCCTTGGACAGCCAACGGCTGCACCACGCCTACCTGTTCACCGGCACGCGCGGGGTGGGCAAGACCACCATTGCGCGGATCATTGCCAAGTGCCTGAACTGCGAGACCGGCATCACCTCCACGCCCTGCGGCACCTGCTCGGTGTGCCGGGAGATCGACGAGGGGCGCTTTGTCGACCTGATCGAGATCGACGCCGCGAGCCGCACCAAGGTCGAGGACACCCGCGAACTGCTGGACAACGTGCAGTACGCCCCCAGCCGTGGCCGCTTCAAGGTCTACCTGATCGACGAAGTGCACATGCTCTCCAGCCACTCCTTCAACGCGCTGTTGAAGACCTTGGAGGAGCCGCCGCCCTACGTCAAATTCATCCTGGCCACCACCGACCCGCAGAAACTTCCTGCAACGATTTTGTCGCGATGCCTGCAGTTCTCCCTCAAGAACATGACCCCCGAGCGGGTGGTCGAGCACTTGACCCATGTGTTGGGTGTGGAGAACGTGCCGTTTGAAGATGACGCGCTGTGGTTGCTCGGCCGCGCCGCTGATGGCTCGATGCGTGACGCCATGAGCCTGACCGACCAGGCGATAGCCTTCGGCGAAGGCAAGGTGATGGCCGCCGACGTGCGCGCCATGCTCGGCACCCTCGATCACGGCCAAGTGTTTGACGTGCTGCATGCGCTGATCGAAGGCGACGCCAAGGCGCTGCTCGAAGCCGTACGCCATTTGTCGGAGCAGGGCCCGGACTGGAATGGCGTGCTTTCGGAAATTCTCAACGTGCTGCACCGCGTCGCCATCGCCCAGGCACTGCCTGAAGGGGTCGATAACGGTCACGGCGACCGCGATCGCGTGTTGGCCCTGGCCCAGGCGCTGCCGGCCGAAGATGTGCAGTTCTACTACCAGATGGGCCTGATCGGGCGCCGCGACCTGCCGTTGGCGCCAGACCCGCGCGGCGGTTTTGAAATGGTCATGCTGCGCATGCTGGCATTCCGCCCCGCAGACACCGCCGATGCGCCGAGACAGCCGCTAAAGCCAGTGGGGATCAGCCAGGCCACAGTTGATTCCGCCAAACCAGTGGCTGGCGCGGCCGTCGTCGCGCCAGTGATCGCGCC
This sequence comes from Pseudomonas sp. ICMP 8385, assembly GCF_002699915.1. NCBI lineage: Bacteria > Pseudomonadati > Pseudomonadota > Gammaproteobacteria > Pseudomonadales > Pseudomonadaceae > Pseudomonas > Pseudomonas sp. ICMP 8385. The sequence continues at coordinate 105,396 of NZ_LKBY01000157.1, forward strand.
GCAACCTGTGGCCGTCGCTCCAGCCCCGGTTGCGGTTGAGCCTGTGGCGCCTGTGGCGGCGCCGGAGCCGGTTGTCGAGCCTGCGCCCGCGCCCGTGGTCGATCTGCCCTGGAACGAGCCGGTAGAGGTCGTGGTCGAGCAGGCACCTGCCGTCGAGCCCGTACTGGAAACCACCGGCGAGCAGCCTGAGCTCACGCCGATGCCGACGCCGACTCCCGACAGCGTGGTGCCGGACGCGCCGGAATGGGTCTCGGCTCCCGTGCCTGAACCGACCATCGCCGAGGTGGACGCCGCCACGCCGGGCATCGACCTGGACGATGATGAGCCGCCGCTGGATGAAGACTACATTGAGCCGGACATGGATTCGGCCTACAGCTACCTGGACGACCTGGCCAGCGAGCACGCCGCTGAGCCGGCGCCCGAGCCGGCGCCCGAGCCGGAGGCGGAACCTGCCGCCATGCCGGCCACCGGCCTGGCCCTGCAATGGCTGGAGCTGTTCCCGAAACTGCCGATCTCCGGCATGACCGGCAGCATCGCCGCCAACTGCACGCTGATTGCGGTCGAGGGCGATCACTGGCTGTTGCACCTGGACCCGGCCCACAGTGCCCTGTTCAACGCGACCCAGCAGCGCCGGCTTAACGACGCCCTGAACCAGTTCCACGAGCGCACCTTGACGGTGACCATCGAGCTGATCAAGCCCGAACAGGAAACCCCGGCCCAGGCTGCCACCCGTCGCCGGCTCAACCGCCAGCGCGAGGCCGAGGAGTCGATCCAGGCCGATCCGCTGATCCAGCAGATGATGGAGCAGTTTGGCGCGGTGGTGCGACACGATACTATTGAACCTGTCGAAGCCCAGGTTGCAGCAGGCTGATAATTGCAGGCGCCGTGCCCCAAGGCACGGCGCCGTATTGATCCACGTACTTTTGAGGTGATTCCCATGATGAAAGGTGGCATGGCCGGCCTGATGAAGCAGGCGCAGCAGATGCAGGAAAAGATGGCCAAGATGCAGGAAGAGCTGGCCAACGCCGAAGTCACCGGTAAAGCCGGTGGCGATATGGTCAGCGTGGTGATGACCGGTCGTCACGACATCAAGCGTGTGAGCATCGACCCAAGCGTATTGCCGGGCGTTGGCGAAGACGACCTGGAAATGCTCGAAGCCCTGTTCGCCGCGGCCGTCAACGACGCCGTGCGCAAGATCGAAGCCAACAGCCAGGACAAAATGTCCGGCGTGACCGCGGGCATGCAACTGCCGCCGGGCATGAAGCTGCCGTTCTGATCGGCTAGCGCGACACTGACAATGCCAGGCCTAGCGCCTGGCATTTTTGTGTGTGTCGGGCACAATCGAACGTTAGCCTTGCAACAGCTGTCTGCACCCTATACCGCTGAATTCAATCACCGATATAAAGGAGCCTTGCTGATGACCCAAGCCATGACCCTTAACCAGCGCATCGTCCTGGTCTCCCGCCCGCAAGGCGCGCCCGTGCCGGAGAACTTTCGCCTGGAGCGCGTGGCGCTGCCAGACCTGGAGGACGGCCAGGTCCTGCTCAAGACCCTGTTCCTGTCCCTGGACCCCTACATGCGTGGGCGCATGAGTGATGCGCCGTCCTACGCCGCGCCGGTAGCAATCGGCGAGGTAATGACCGGCGGCGCTGTCAGCCGTATCGAACAGTCGCGCAACCCCAAATTCGAGGTGGGCGACCTGGTGGTTGGCGCCACCGGTTGGCAAAGCCATAGCATCAGCGATGGGCGCAACCTGATGCCGGTGCCCAAGGGCCTGCCGAGCCCGTCCATGGCCCTTGGCGTGCTGGGCATGCCCGGCATGACGGCCTACATGGGCCTGATGGATATCGGCCAACCCAAGGCCGGGGAAACCCTGGTGGTCGCGGCAGCCTCGGGCGCGGTGGGCTCGGTGGTCGGTCAGGTGGCCAAGCTCAAGGGCTTGCGCGTGGTCGGCATCGCGGGCGGTGCAGACAAGTGCCGCTATGTGGTGGAGGAGCTGGGTTTTGATGCGTGCATCGACCATAAAAGCGCGGACTTTGCCGATGAACTGGCCCAGGCCTGTTCCAGCGGGGTGGACATCTATTATGAAAACGTCGGCGGCAAGGTCTTCGACGCCGTACTGCCTCTGCTCAATCCCAAGGCGCGGATCCCCCTGTGTGGCCTGATTGCTGGCTACAACGCCCATGAGGCCCCCAGCGGCCCCGATCGGCTGCCGGCGCTGCAACGCACCTTGTTGACCAAGCGCGTGCGCATCCAGGGCTTTATCGTGTTCGACGACTATGGCGACCGCCACCCGGAATTTATCAGCGCCATGGCGCCCTGGGTGCGTGACGGCAAGGTCAAGTTCCGCGAAGACGTGGTCGACGGCCTGGAGCAGGCACCCGAGGCTTTTATCGGGCTGTTGGAAGGGCGCAACTTCGGCAAGTTGGTCGTGCGTATTTGACGCTTATCCGAGGCGCGGGTATAAACCGCGTCTCGTTGTTTTGTCGGACCTTTGCCCCATGAGCTTCAGCCCTCTGATTCGTCAACTGATCGATGCCCTGCGGACCCTGCCGGGCGTGGGCCAGAAAACCGCCCAGCGCATGGCGCTGCAACTGCTGGAGCGTGACCGCAGCGGTGGCTCGCGGCTGGCCCAGGCCTTGAGCCAGGCCATGGACGGTGTGGGCCATTGCCGCCAGTGCCGCACCCTGACCGAAGAAGAACTGTGCCCGCAATGCGCCGATCCCCGTCGCGACGACACACTGCTGTGTGTCGTCGAAGGACCGATGGACGTGTACGCGGTGGAGCAGACCGGCTATCGCGGGCGCTACTTCGTGCTCAAGGGCCACCTGTCGCCGCTCGACGGCCTGGGGCCGGAAGCCATTGGTATCCCGCAACTGGTGGCGCGCATTGAAGAGCAGGGCACTTTTGCCGAAGTGATCCTGGCCACCAACCCGACGGTGGAGGGGGAAGCCACGGCGCATTACATCGCGCAACTGCTGACCAACAAAGGCTTGATCACCTCGCGCATCGCCCATGGCGTGCCGTTGGGGGGCGAACTGGAGCTGGTGGACGGCGGCACCCTGGCGCACTCGTTTGCCGGGCGTAAACCTATCGCCCTCTAAGCCTAATATCCTGTAGCACGCTGGCTTGTGTGGGAGCTGGCTTGCCTGCGATGGCATCGCCTCGGTCCCCCTGATACACCGCAGTGCCTGCATCGCAGGCAAGCCAGCTCCCACATAAGCGACACACATTGCTTTTGCGTACTGCTTGATAACCAAGCAAGCGCTTGGTAAGTTCGCTCCATCTCTGCATGGAGCTTGCCGATGTCTGCCTATCAGGAATACTTCGACCCCAGTCACCAATTGGTCCGCGACAGTGTGCGCCGTTTTGTCGAGCGCGAGATGCTGCCGGGCATCGAGCAATGGGAGGAGGCCGAACACTTCCCCCGTGAGCTGTACCTCAAGGCCGGCGCGGCAGGGATTCTCGGCATTGGCTACCCCGAAGCCCTGGGCGGCAGTCATGAAGGCGACCTGTTTGCCAAGGTTGCCGCCAGCGAAGAGCTGATGCGCTGTGGTTCTGGTGGCGTAGTAGCGGGCCTGGGTTCGCTGGATATCGGCTTGCCGCCCGTCGTCAAATGGGCGCGCCCCGAAGTGCGCGAGCGCGTGGCCCCGCAAGTCTTGTCCGGCGAGAAAATCATGGCCCTGGCCGTCACCGAGCCCGGTGGCGGCTCCGATGTGGCCAGCCTGCAAACCCGTGCGGTGCGTGATGGCGACTGTTATCGGGTCAGTGGCAGCAAGACCTTTATCACCAGCGGCGTGCGCGCCGACTACTACACCGTCGCCGTGCGTACCGGCGGGCCGGGTTTTGCCGGCATCAGCCTGCTGTTGATCGAAAAGGACACGCCAGGCTTCACCGTCGGCCAGCCGCTGAAGAAAATGGGCTGGTGGGCATCGGACACCGCCGAGCTGTTCTTCGACGATTGCCAGGTGCCGGTAGGCAACCTGATCGGCGCCGAAAACATGGGCTTTGCCTGCATCATGGGCAATTTCCAGAGCGAACGCCTGGCCCTGGCCTTGATGGCCAACATGACGGCGCAGATGGCCCTGGAAGAGAGCCTGAAGTGGGCCGCGCAGCGCGAGGCCTTTGGCAAGCCGATTGGCAAGTTCCAGGTGCTCAAGCACCGCCTGGCGGAGATGGCCACGGCGGTCGAGGTTTCCCGGGAGTTCACTTACCGCCAGGCGGCGAAGATGGCGGCGGGCAAGAGTGTGATCAAGGAGATTTCCATGGCCAAGAACCTCGCCACCGACACGGCTGACCGGGTGACCTATGACGCGGTGCAGATCCTCGGTGGCCTGGGTTATATGCGCGGCAGCCTGGTGGAGCGGCTGTACCGGGACAACCGGATTTTGTCGATTGGCGGCGGGACTCGCGAGGTGATGAACGAGATCATCAGTAAGCAGATGGGGTTGTGATTGAGGGTGTTATCACTGGCCTCATCGCGGGCAAGCCCGCTCCCACATTTTGATTTGTGAACCCATTCAAAGGTGGGAGCGGGCTTGCCCGCGATGAGGCCCGCAAGACCAGCGCAAATTACCGCTCAGCCAAGCCAAACTGCGTCAAACAGAAGGTCGCGATCCCCATATCCTCCAAACGCTGCAAACCCCCCAGCTCCGGCAGATCAATAATCGCCGCCGCCTCGAAAATCCGCGCGCCCATGCGCCGCGCCAGGTTGGCCGCAGCAATCAGGGTGCCACCGGTGGCGATCAGATCATCGAACATCAATACCGAATCCCCTTCGCACAGGCTGTCGGCGTGTACTTCGAGGAAGGCTTCGCCGTATTCGGTCTGATAGCCCTCGGACAGTACGTCCGCCGGCAGCTTGCCCTGTTTGCGGAACAGGATCAGCGGCTTGTTCAACTGATAGGCAATGATCGAGCCGATCAAAAAACCGCGGGCATCCATGGCGCCGATATGGCTGAACTCGGCTTCGACGTAGCGATGGATAAAGGTGTCGGCCACCAGGCGCATGGCCTTGGGCGACTGGAACAGCGGCGTGATATCACGAAAGATCACCCCAGGCTTGGGGAAGTCGATGACGGGGCGAATCAGGGATTTGATGTCGAAGGCGTCGAAAGTCATCGTCGGGAGTCCTGGGCGCAAAGACTCGGCAGTATACCTGCGGCCTCGCCGGTTGGCTTGGCCGCAAGTGTCGCGCCCCTTGTCTGGCGATCAGCCGTCGAGGGAGCCGCCGGCCAGCGCGCAGAGCTGGATCGGATCGAGGATGTGCACTTCCTTGCCCTCGGCGGCGATCAGTTCGTTCTGCTGGAAGCGCGTGAATACCCGGGACACGGTTTCCACCGCCAGGCCCAGGTAGTTGCCGATTTCGTTGCGCGACATGCTCAGGCGGAACTGGTTGGCCGAGAAGCCACGGGCGCGGAAGCGTGCCGACAGGTTGACCAGGAAGGTGGCAATCCGTTCGTCGGCGGTTTTCTTCGACAACAACAGCATCATTTGCTGGTCGTCACGGATTTCCCGGCTCATGACCCGCATCAGTTGGCGGCGCAACTGGGGCAATTGCAGGGCCAGTTCGTCCAGGCGCTCGAACGGGATCTCGCACACCGATGTGGTTTCCAGGGCCTGGGCCGATACCGGGTGGATCTCGTTGTCCATGCCCGACAAGCCAACCAGCTCGCTGGGCAGGTGGAAGCCGGTGATCTGCTCTTCGCCGCCATCACTGAGGCTGAATGTCTTCAAGGCGCCCGAGCGCACCGCATAGACGGAATCGAACTTGTCACCCTGGCGAAACAGAAACTCGCCTTTCTTCAGGGGGCGGCCACGTTTAACGATTTCGTCCAGCGCATCCATGTCTTCCAGATTCAGCGAAAGTGGCAAGCAGAGGGGTGCCAGGCTGCAATCCTTGCAGTGAGCCTGGCTATGAGCGCGCAGTTTAACTGGCTCGGACATTTCTTAAATCCTTGTGGGAAAACACACATAAGCCGTAAGGGTACCGCACTGAGGGACTATCCGGCCAGCCTGTACAAAAAACCGGCAGGGGTATAAAGAATTTTGCACGGCGGTCGATGGACTGCTAACGACCAAGAGCTTGGAGGCTCACGATATGCTTTCCATCGACGGCAATCTTCCGTCCCGCACCACAGTGCCGACGCTGCTTGAACCGAAAAAAACCAGCGCCGTGGGCGCGGGGGCCGAGACAACGGCGCTCGGTGAAACCAAGCCTGCCGAAGGCGTGAGTGTGACCTTTTCCGGTGCGTCGCTGAGGGCCGCGAACGCCGAGAAAACGGCCAACAACGATATTGAAGAAAGCGGGCTGGACGAGAACGTGCAGAAACTGCTGAAAATGATTCGCCAGTTGAAGCAGCAGATCGCGGAAAAGATGGCAGAGATGTCGGCGGTCATGGCCGACAAGCGCCTGAGCCCGGAGCAGGCCCTGGCGAAACTGAGCGGCGTGCAGTCGGCGTTGGGCGGCTTGCAAGCCGCGCTGACCGCCGCCTATGCGTCGTTGAACGAAGCAATGAAGAACCTGAGTGCTGGGGACGCGGTGAAGACCGCCTCGTTGATGGCCAAGTAGCCCGGCTCAGATCACCCGTGAAAATCGTTGCCTATTGTGTTGCTCCAGATAGGCATCGAACACCATGCACACCGAGCGTACCAGCAGGCGCCCGGCCGGCAGCACCCGGATCCCCTCGGCGTCGAGTTCGATCAGGCCGTCACTGGCCATCACTTCCAGTTGTGGCCAGATCTGGGCGAAATAGCCGCGAAAATCCACGGTGAAGGCCTGCTCGATGCTGTCGAAGTCCAGGCTGAAGTGACAGATCAGCTGTTGAATCACCGCCCGCCGCAAACGATCGTCTGCGCTGCAGAGCAGGCCGCGGCTGGTGGCCAGTTGCGCCCCGGCCAAGGCGTTCTGGTAATGATTCAGGTCGCTGCTGTTCTGGCAGTACAAGTCACCAATCTGACTGATGGCCGAGACCCCGAGCCCGATCAAATCGCAATGGCCGTGGGTGGTGTAGCCCTGGAAATTGCGTTGCAGGGTGGATTCTTCCTGGGCAATGGCCAACTCGTCATCGGGTAGGGCGAAGTGGTCCATGCCGATGTAGTTGTAGCCGGCCGCCGTCAGCTGCTCAATGGTTTGCTCAAGCATCTGCAACTTGACGGCAGGGGCCGGCAGGTCTTCGCTGTTGATCCGCCGCTGGGACAGGAAACGTTCTGGCAGGTGGGCATAGTTGAACACCGACAGGCGGTCCGGTTGCAGGCTGATGACCTCGGCCACCGTCTGGGCGAAATGCTCGGGTGTCTGCTTGGGCAGGCCGTAGATCAGGTCGATATTGATCGAGCGAAACTGCAGGGTGCGCGCGGCATCGATCACCGCGCGGGTCTCTTCCAGGCTTTGCAGGCGATTGACCGCCCGTTGCACTTCGGGGTCCAGGTCCTGCACGCCGATGCTCACCCGGTTGAAACCCAGTTCACGCAGCAGGCCCATGGTGGCCCAGTCGGCTTCCCGTGGATCGATCTCGATGCCGTAGTCGCCAGAGTCGTCATCCAGCAGGTTGAAGTGTTGGCGCAGTTGCGCCATCAGCTGGCGCAATTCGTCGTGGCTGAGAAAGGTCGGGGTGCCGCCGCCAAAATGCAGTTGCTGCACCTGTTGGTTGGGGTCCAGGTGGCAGGCGACCAGTTGAATCTCTTGCTCCAGGCGTTGCAGGTAGGCCTGGGCGCGGCCCCGGTCCTTGGTGATGACTTTGTTGCAGGCGCAGTAGTAGCAGATATTGGCGCAGAACGGCACGTGCACATACAGCGACAGCGGGCGCACGGCCTTGCGGCTGTCGCGCAGGGCGTGTAGCAGGTCGAAGGTGCCGACCTGGCTGGTGAATTGCACGGCGGTGGGGTAGGAGGTGTAGCGCGGCCCCGCCAAATCGTAGCGATGAATCAGATCAGTGTCCCAACGAATGGCGTCGAGCATGCGGGCGTTCCCCGGATTGGCTAGTGGGCCGAGTCTAGGGGCATGGCTGGCGGGGCATCTTGATTTGTATCAACGGGGAGCGGCGCTATGCCACATGGCCTTTTAATGGCCCATCAGCCAGTGCTGATGGGGGCCGGGCAGCGTCCACAGGCCAAACAGGATCACCAGCAGGCCGCCGGCCATGCGCACGCTACGTTTGCGCAACAGCGCGGTGACACGCTCTGCCGCCAGCCCGGTGGCGAGCAATACCGGCCAGGTGCCGAGGCCGAAGGCGAGCATCAAAAGCCCGCTGTCCAGTGCATTGCCCTGGCTGGCGGCCCATAACAGTGTGCTGTAGACCAGGCCGCAGGGCAGCCAGCCCCACAGTGCGCCCAGCAGCAAGGCGCGGGGCAGGCTGGACACCGGCAGCAAACGGTTGGCAAACGGCTGGATATGGCGCCACAGGCCGCGCCCGAGGCTTTCAATACGGGTCAGGCCGCTCCACCAGCCGGCCAGGTACAGGCCCATGCTGATCAACAGCAGGCCGGCGAGGATACGCATGAACATCGCCGCCGGGCTGTTGGCCACGGCCCAGCCGGCCAGGCCGATCAAGACGCCAGCGGTGGCATAGCTGAGGATGCGTCCCAGGTTGTACGCCAGCAGCAGGCGAAAACGCCGGCTGCGCTGTTCCGGGGGGATGGCCAGGGTCAGTGCACCCATCAGGCCGCCACACATGCCCAGGCAATGGCCGCCACCCAGCAGGCCGAGGATCAGCGCGGAAACCAGCAGCGGCGCGAGGTCAAGCATGGGGCGGCGCCGGTTCGTCTGGCTTGGCCGGTGGCTGCGGGTGGCTGCTGGCCTCGTCGACAGCGGCCAGGTGCTTGGGGTCCTGGTCATCGAACAGCACGCTGTGGGCCGGCCCGTCGAGGTCGTCATACTGGCCGCTGTCCACCGCCCAGAAGAAGATGTAGATGGCGATGGCGACGATCAGCAGCGCCGCAGGAATCATTACGTAAAGAGCTGGCATCGCTACTCCAGGCCCGCGCGGCTCAAGCCGGAAGCGGGCGGGGCTGTGGGGTGGCGCTCGCGGCACTGGCGCGCGGCAAGCGAGTCAGGCGCAGGGCGTTGAGCACCACGGTCAACGAACTGAGGGACATGCCGATCGCGGCCCAGATCGGCGTGATCCAACCGAGGGCGGCAAACGGCAACATCAGGCCATTGTACAGCCCGGCCCACAGCAGGTTTTCAATGATGACCCGGCGTGTGCGCCGAGCCAGGCTGAAGGCTTGCACCAGGGCATCCAGGCGGTTGGACAACAGCACCGCATCGGCGCTGGTTTTCGCCAGGTCAGTGGCCGAGCCCATGGCCACGCTGATATCCGCGGCGGCCAACACCGGCACGTCATTCACGCCGTCACCGAGCATCAATACCTTGCGGCCTTCCTTGTGCAGCTGTTGCAGCACTTGCAGCTTGTCATCCGGGCGCAGGCCGCCACGGGCTTCATCGATGCCCAATTCGGCGGCCACGCTGGCGACCATCGGCGAGCTGTCGCCCGACAGCAGCAAGGTGCGCCAGCCTCGCGCCTTGCACGCGGCCAGCAGTGCCGGCGCATCGCTGCGCAGGCGATCATCCAGGACAAACCAGGCCAGGGCGCCGCCGGTATCGCCCAGTAGCAGCCATTGGCCGGCATCTTGCGGCGAATCGGGCATCGCACAGCCGCTTAATTCACACACGAAACCAGGCTGGCCGATGCGCAGCAGGCGTTCGCCGACCCGGCCTTCGAGCCCCAGGCCCGGGGTGCTGAGCACCTCATCAGCCGCCAGCGGGGCACGGCCAAAAGCCCGGGCAATCGGGTGTTCGGAGCGGTTTTCGAGGGCGGCGGCCAGGGCCAGGGCCAGGTCGCTGCTCATCGCGCCCAGTGGCCGGATGGCACGCAGGGCCAGGCGGCCTTCAGTGAGGGTGCCGGTCTTGTCGAAAATCACCGTGTCGATCTGGTTCAAGCCTTCGAGCACATGGCCACGGGTCAGCAGCAGGCCGAGTTTGTGCAGGGTGCCGGTGGCGGCGGTCAGTGCGGTGGGGGTTGCCAGGGACAGGGCGCACGGGCAGGTTGCCACCAGCATCGCCAGGACAATCCAGAACGCCCGCGACGCATCCAGCTCCCACCACAACAGGCCAATCACCGCGGCGGCGATCAGCGAGCAGAGCAGGAACCATTGTGCGGCGCGGTCGGCGATTTGGGCCAGGCGTGGTTTTTCGGCCTGGGCCCGTTCCAGCAGGCGCACGATGGCCGACAAGCGGGTGTCGTGGCCCAGGGCGCGCACTTGCACGGTTAACGGGCCTTCGACATTGAGGGTGCCGGCGGTGATGCTGTCGCCGGCCTGTCGCGGTTGTGGCAGGTATTCGCCGGTGAGCAGGGATTCATCGATGCTCGACTGTCCCTCCAGGATCACCCCGTCGGCCGGCAGGATGGCACCCGGATGCACCAGCACCCTGTCGCCCAGGGCCAGTTCGGTGAGCAGGATACGTTCGCTCTGGCCATCGTGTTTGAGGCGCAGGCATGAGGCGGGCAGCAGGTTGACCAGTTGGGCGGTGGCGGCGGCGGTGCGTTCCCGGGCGCGGCGCTCCAGGTAACGCCCGGCCAGCAGGAACAGGGCGAACATGCCCACGGCATCGAAATACAGCTCGCCCACCCCCGTGATGGCCGTCCAGATGCCCGCCAGGTAAGCGCCGCCGATGGCCAGCGACACCGAGACATCCATGGTCAGGTGGCGGGTGCGCAGGTCGCGCATGGCGCCCTTGAAGAACGGCGCGCAGCTGTAGAACACAATGGGGGTGGTCAGAAACAGCGCGACCCAGCGCAGGATCTCGTGCAGCTCGGGGCTCAGGTCGATATTGAATTCCGGCCAGGTGGCCATGGTCGCCATCATCGCCTGGAACCAGAGCAGGCCGGCCACGCCCAGTTGGCGCAGGGCCAGGCGGTTTTCACTGGCCAGTTGTTCGGCGGCGCGGTCGGCTTGATACGGGTGGGCGGCGTAGCCGATCTGGCGCAACTCGCTGAGCACCTGGCTCAACGGCAATTGCCCGTCGGCCCAGCGCACGTGCAGGCGATGGTTGGACAGGTTCAGCCGCGCCTCGGCCACGGCTGGCAGGCTGTGCAGGTGTTTCTCGATCAGCCAGCCACAGGCGGCGCAACTGATGCCTTCCATCAACAGGGTGGCTTCGGCCAGGTCGCCGTCGTGGCGCACGAAGGGTTTTTGCACATCGGCGCGGTCGTACAGTGCCAGTTCGTCCAGCAACTGCACGGGCAGGGCTTCGGGGTTGGCCGAGGCCTCGCTGCGGTGTTGGTAATAGCTTTGCAGCCCGCCTGCGACAATGGCTTCGGCCACCGCCTGGCAACCCGGGCAGCAGAGCTCGCGGGGCTCGCCGAGGATCACCGCGGTGAAGCGGCTGCCAGGCGGGACGGGGAGGGCGCAGTGGTAGCAGGGGGTTGGGCTGGTCATGGTTCTGGATCTGTGTGGGCGGGAGGGCCTCATCGCTGGCAAGTCGAATCGTCGCACCGCCGCTCCCACATTTGATCGCGATCTCCTGTGGGAGCGGCGGTGCGACGATTCGACTTGCCCGCGATGCGCGAAGCGCAGGCTGTCAGTTCTTCAGGTCTTCAGCACCCTGTAACGGCTCGTCACCCAGCTTCAGGTCCGTGCCGTGGCTGACGTCTTCTTCCTCAAACATGCGCCAGGTGCGGTCACCTTCCACCCCCAGCAGTTCGACGAAGCGCCGGCCCTCGACCTTGTCGGTCACCTGGCCAATATAGCGCCCCGGCTCGCTCTGGCTGCGGGTGAGTACGACCTTGCGGTCCTTTTCCGGCTGGGTCGGCGAAATCAGGTTCAGTTCCAGGGTGGTCGGCCCGCTGTTGCCGGTGAGGAACAGCTCCACTTCGCCGGTCAGTTCATCCAAATGCATGTTGGCGCGCATTTGCAGGGTCTGGGCCAGCAATTCGCGGTCCAGGGAGCGGTTGATGCCTTTGCCGGCCTCGTAGTAATTGTCGTTGACCAGGTTGACCGGGTGGTTCACCGCAATGGTCACCATGGACAGGGTCAGCGTCACCGAGCAGGCCAGGATGGCAATGATGATCCAGGGCCAGAGATGCTTGTACCAGGGGCTTGCGGCAGTTGCTACGGGCATTGTTCTGCTCTCTTTTAACGAATTTGTGGGCCGATGAACCGGCTCTTGGCTTCTACGTGGATGCTGTCATCGTCAGCATCCTTGAGGATGAATTTCACCTCGTTGGTGCTCGACGGCATTTGTTCTGGCGCGCTCGACAGCTCCACCGGCAGGGTGAAGATTTCCCCGGCGGCAACCTTGATCTCGCGCTTGCCTTGCAGCTTGAGGTCCGGCAGGCCGCTGGCGTCCAGCACATAGGTGTGGTCGCGCTGGTCCTTGTTCATGATTTTCAGGCTGTAGACGTTCTCGATCCGCCCTTCGGCGTTTTCGCGGTACAGCACGCGGTCCTTGCTGACATCGAAACCCACCAGTGAGCGCATGAAGAACGCCGTGGCCAGCAGGCTGATCATCGCCAGCAGCACCAGCGCATAGCCGATCAGGCGTGGGCGCAACTTGTGGGTTTTTTGCCCCGACAGGTTATGTTCGGTGGTGTAGCTGATCAACCCGCGAGGGTAGTCCATCTTGTCCATGATGGTGTCGCAGGCGTCGATGCAGGCGGCGCAGCCAATGCACTCGATCTGCAGGCCGTCACGGATGTCGATCCCGGTGGGGCAGACCTGCACGCACATGGTGCAGTCGATGCAATCCCCCAGGCCCTGGGCCTTGTAGTCGACGCCTTTCTTGCGTGGGCCACGCACTTCGCCACGACGTGGGTCGTAGGACACGATCAGGGTGTCCTTGTCGAACATCACGCTCTGGAAGCGCGCATACGGACACATGTAGATGCACACTTGCTCGCGCAGCCAGCCGGCGTTGCCGTAGGTGGCGAGGGTGAAGAAGCCGACCCAGAAGTACGACCAGCCATCGGCCTGGCCGGTGAAGAACTCGAACACCAGCTCGCGGATCGGCGAGAAATAGCCGACAAAGGTCATGCCAGTGACAAAGCCGATCAACAGCCACAGCGTGTGTTTGCTGAGTTTGCGCAGGAACTTGTTGGCGCTCATCGGCGCCTTGTCCAGCTTGATCCGTTGGTTGCGGTCGCCTTCGGTGACCTTTTCGCACCACATGTAGATCCAGGTCCACACGCTTTGCGGGCAGGTGTAGCCGCACCAGATACGCCCGGCGTACACGGTGATAAAGAACAGGCCGAAGGCCGAGATGATCAGGATGCCCGACAGCAGGATGAAATCCTGGGGCCAGAATGTCGCACCGAAAATAAAGAACTTACGCTCCGGCAGGTTCCACCAGACAGCCTGGTGCCCGCCCCAGTTCAGCCACACCGTACCGAAGTACAGCAGGAACAACCCGGCGCCGCCGAGCATCCGCAGATTGCGGAACATCCCGGTGAAGGCACGGGTGTAGATTTTCTCCCGCGAGGCGTAGAGATCGACGGTGTCGCTGGTTTTTTTGGCAGGCGGGGTAACGTCATGTACCGGAATCTGGTTGCTCATCATTGCATCCCACGGCAGTGGAGATTTGCCTTGGCCAGTACGTGCCGGCCAGGGTCAAAATAGGGGTCTTGCAGTGGCGTAATGATACGCCTGTAGTACCGATGAACGGGTGCGACCTTTGGTCGCGTTGGGGGAAATCAATTGATGGTGTACGTGACTTGAATCAATTGACAGGATGAGTATGGACGGTTTTTCAGGGCCCGAAGGTCATTCGTCCCATGGGTTGATCAGTATCACACCACTGCCTTGGAAGTCGGCGACATTGCGGGTGACCACGGTCAGGCCGTGAACCAGAGCGGTTGCGGCGATCAGTGCATCACTTTCGTTGTCTCGATCCGGTACATGCAGGCTGGCACAGCGCAGTGCCACGGCCGCGTCAATCGGCAGGATCCTGGCATCGAAGGCCGGCATGACATGGCGTTTGAGCCAGGTGCGCAAGACCTTGCCTTGCGCGGGGTCACGGCGCTCCATGCGCAGCACCCCGGTCTCCAGTTCCTTCAAGGTAATCGCCGAAATATACAGGCGCGGCGCGGCGACGGTTTTGGCCCAGGCCACCACATTTTTGTCGGCCTGGGGTTTGCGTAACTCGGAAATGACGTTGGTATCGAGCAGATACATCAAGAGAGGTCCACGGGTCGATCAATGATCACGGCGCGCTCGGTTTCAAACTCGATGTCCGCCGCCTCTGGCATCACCAACAGGTCAACAATATCGGCGTTGAGGCCTGTCAATTTTTGGTAGTCCTCAATACTTAGCAGTACATGGGCAGGCTTGCCTCGGTCGGTGATAAAAACCGGTCCTTGGCGCGCGGCTTTTTTGGCACCGCTTGTGTCTTGGTTAAATTCGCGGCTGGAGATTGTCGTAATTGTCATGGAGCGCCTCCCAGCGGGATGGGTGAATGTAGTTACGTTACTACGTTGAAGTGGCGAGCTTCAAGCGGTCGATGCGCTTCACCAGATACAAAAAAGCCCCGCCAGCATGCACTGTACGGAGCTTTTTCTTGCAGCTTGCAGCCTAAAGCTTACTTCTGCTCTGGCTGCTCTTTGTGCGACAGGCTGTAAACATACGCCGCCAGCAAATGCACCTTGTCGTTACCTTGCAGGTGCTCTTGTGCAGGCATCTGGCCCTGGCGGCCGTAACGGATGGTCTGCTGCAGTTGCGCGAAGCTGGAGCCGTAGATGAACGCGCCCGGGTGGGTCAGGTCCGGCGCGCCCATGGCAGGGGTGCCTTTACCGGTCGGGCCGTGGCAGGCCACGCAGTTGGTGGCGAACAACTTCTCGCCGTTGGCCACGTCGGCCTTGGCGCCTTCCGGCAGTTTACGGCCATCGAGGTTGGTCAGCACGAAGCCGGCCACGTCGGCCACGCCTTGTTCACCGATGACTTCAGCCCAGCCTGGCATCACCGCATGGCGGCCAGCCATGATGGTGGCCTTGATGGTTTCCGGCTCGCCGCCCCAGCGCCAGTCGGCGTCGGTCAGGTTGGGGAAGCCATAGGCGCCCTTGGCGTCGGAACCGTGGCAGACCGAGCAGTTGGAGGCGAACAAGCGGCCACCCATCTTCAGGGCTTGCGGGTCCTTGGCCACTTCTTCAATGGGCATGGCCGCGAATTTGGCGAAGATCGGCCCGAACTTGGCGTCCGAGCGCGCCATTTCCTTTTCCCACTCGTGCACGCCGGTCCAGCCGCTCTGGCCGTTGGCGAACTGGGTTTGCTTGTCGTTATCGAGGTAGGCATAGCCCGGCAGCAGGCCTTTCCAGTTGCCCAGGCCGGGGTATAGCACCAGGTAACCCAGGGCAAACACGATGGTGCCGACGAACAGCATGAACCACCACTTGGGCAGTGGGTTGTCGTATTCCTCGATACCATCGAACGAGTGGCCAACGGTCTCGTCGGTTTGTTCGGCGCGCTGGCCCTTGCGGGTTGACAGCAGCAGCCAGGTCAGGGCAAAAATGGTACCCAGACTGAGGACTGTGACGTACAGACTCCAGAACGTAGTCATTCTTTGTTACTCCTAGAAGCTTGCTCGACGTGCTTGATGGCTTCGGGATCATCCGCAAAAGGCAACAAGGTCGCGTCTTCAAACTCTGACTTGCGCTTGGGGCTGAACACCCACAACGCCAGGCCGATAAAGGCCACCATCACGACAACGGTGCCCAGGCCTCGAATCATCCCGATATCCATTCAGATCACCGTTTGCTTTTGATGATGGTGCCCAGGCCTTGCAGGTAGGCCACCAGCGCGTCCATTTCGGTCTTGCCCTTGACGGCTGCCTGGGCACCGGCGATGTCTTCGTCGGTGTAAGGCACGCCGAGGGTGCGCAAGACTTCCATTTTCTTGGCAGTGTCTTTGCCGTCGAGCTTGTTTTCCACGAGGAACGGGTACGCCGGCATTTTCGACTCGGGCACCACGTTGCGCGGGTTGTACAAGTGCGCACGCTGCCAGTCATCGGAGTAACGACCGCCAACCCGGGCCAGGTCCGGGCCGGTACGCTTGGAACCCCACAGGAACGGGTGGTCCCACACGCTTTCACCGGCGACCGAGTAGTGGCCGTAGCGTTCGGTTTCGGCACGGAACGGGCGGATCATCTGCGAGTGGCACTGTACGCAGCCGTTGGCGATGTAGATGTCGCGGCCTTCCAGTTCAAGGGCGGTGCGCGGCTTCATGCCTTCGACCGGCTTGTTGGTCACGTCCTGGAAAAACAGCGGAACGATCTGGGTCAGGCCGCCGATACTCACGGCGATGACCATGAAGAAGGCCAGCAGGCCGATATTCTTCTCGACTACTTCATGCTTCATCAGTGGGCTCCCACAACAGCGATCTTGGTGGCGGCTTCAGCGGCTACAGGGTCTGCCGCACGCACGGTGCGCCACACGTTGTAGGCCATGAACAGCATGCCGCTGGCAAAGAACGCGCCGCCTAAGGCACGCACGATGAAACCAGGATGGCTGGCTTGCAGCGCTTCGACGAAGGAGTAGGTGAGGGTGCCGTCGTCGTTGATCGCACGCCACATCAGGCCCTGGGTGATGCCGTTGACCCACATCGAGGCGATGTACAGCACCGTGCCGATAGTGGCCAGCCAGAAGTGGGTATTGATCAGGCTGATGCTGTGCATCTGCGCCCGGCCGTAGAGCTTGGGAATCATGTGGTACAGCGCGCCGATGGAGATCATCGCTACCCAGCCCAGAGCGCCGGCGTGTACGTGGCCGATGGTCCAGTCGGTGTAGTGGGACAGGGCGTTGACGGTCTTGATCGCCATCATCGGGCCTTCAAAGGTCGACATGCCGTAGAACGCCAGCGACACCACCAAAAAGCGCAGGATCGGGTCGGTGCGCAGCTTATGCCAGGCGCCCGAGAGGGTCATCATGCCGTTGATCATGCCGCCCCAGCTGGGCGCCAGCAGGATGATCGACATGGCCATGCCCAGGGACTGTGCCCAGTCTGGCAACGCGGTGTAGTGCAGGTGGTGAGGACCGGCCCAGATATACAGGGTGATCAGCGCCCAGAAGTGCACGATGGACAGGCGATAGGAGTAGATCGGACGCTCGGCCTGTTTTGGCACGAAGTAGTACATCATCCCCAGGAAACCGGTGGTCAGGAAGAAACCTACGGCGTTGTGGCCGTACCACCACTGGATCATCGCATCGGTCGCACCGGCGTAGGCCGAGTAGGACTTGAAGAAACTCACCGGCAAGGACGCGTGGTTGACGATGTGCAGCATCGCCGTCACGACGATGAATGCGCCGTAGAACCAGTTGCCGACGTAGATGTGCTTGGTCTTGCGCTTGACGATGGTGCCAAAGAACACAATGCCGTAGACCACCCAGACAATCGCCAGAAGGATGGCAAGGGGCCATTCCAATTCCGCGTATTCCTTGGTGGTGGTGAAGCCCATTGGCAGGGTGATGATGGCGCCGATGATGACCGCTTGCCAGCCCCAGAAGGTGAAGGCGGCGAGACCGTCGGAAATCAGTCGCGTCTGGCAGGTTCGCTGCACGACATAGTAGGAAGTGGCAAACAGTGCACATCCGCCGAAGGCGAAGATCACCAGGTTGGTGTGCAGTGGGCGTAGGCGTCCAAACGTCGTCCATGGCAGGTCGAAGTTCAACTCCGGCCAGACCAGTTGCGAGGCGATGAAGACACCGAGCCCCATGCCAAGGATCCCCCAGACCACCGTCATGATGGCGAACTGGCGGACTACCTTATAGTTATAAGCAGTCGGACTGATTGCTGTGCTCATTCTAAGGTTCCACGGTTTAGGTGTTTTATTAGGATAAAAATCGGTCGCAAGTATGGAGAAAGCGAGGTGCCATTGCAACGTAACGCTGACCTGCGTCAATGCTTTACAAACCAGATTCTGCGCCCTTTCCATGTTTGGCGTAAGGACAAAATCCAAAATGAAAAGCTGACGGGTTGGACAGGAATTTTGAGCGGACGCAGGTCCTTGCGCCGAGGTCAGTGCAAACACGCTGGCGGGGGGATGAGCGGTCAATGGCGCGATAGCCGGTCACTGCCAGCCTTTGCGCCTGTCACCCTGCTGGAGCGTTTGACTCGTCGAGTGCAAGTCGAGCTGCGACCGACCAACGCCGGCCCACTGTCGAAACAAGCGTAGACCCGAATGGCGAGAGGGGAAAGGTGTGCTTTGGAAGGGTGCGACAATGGGGCGCAGGGCGCAGTGGTGAGTAGCAAGCTGCAAACGGAAAGTTTGGAGCGGGGAGGGAGAGGGCTGCAAGAGCCGAGTTGAGAACCCTTCTCTTGCAGCTTGCAGCTTGAAGCTTACTTCTGCTCCTTCTGCGACAGACTGTAAACGTAAGCCGCCAACAGATGAACCTTGTCATTGCCTTGCAGGGCTTCCTGCGCCGGCATCTGGCCCTGGCGGCCGTGGCGGATGGTCTGTTGCAACTGCGCCAGGCTGGTGCCATAGATGAACCCGGCAGGTTGCGTCAGGTTCGGCGCGCCCATGGCTTCGACACCGCGGCCCTCTGGGCCGTGGCAAGCTACGCAGGTGGTGTCGAACGCTTGCTTGCCAGCGGCCAGGTCGACCTTGCTGTCAGCCGGCAGCGGCAACTTGGCCAGGTCTTGGCGTACATAGGCGGCGACGTTTTTCACTCCGTCTTCGCCCAGTACTTCACCCCAGGCCGGCATGGCGGCATGGCGACCGTTCATGATGGTCAGCTTGATTGCCTCCGCCGACCCGCCCCAGCGCCAGTTGGTGTCCGCCAGGTTCGGGAAGCCATAGGCACCCTTGGCGTCAGAGCCGTGGCACACCGCGCAGTTGGAGGCAAACAGGCGGCCGCCCATTTTCAACGCTTGCGGGTCCTTAGCCACTTCTTCCACGGGCATGGCAGCAAATTTGGCGAAGATCGGCCCAAACTTGGCGTCGGCCTTGGCCATTTCCTTGTCCCATTCCTTGTTTTGCGTCCAGCCGTCTTCATAGCCCGGCAAGACGCCTTTCCAGTTGCCCAGGCCGGGATAGAGGATCAGGTAGCCGACGGCAAACACCAGGGTGCCGGCGAACAACAGGAACCACCATTGGGGCAGGGGGTTGTCGTACTCCTCAATCCCGTCGAAGGCGTGGCCCATGGTCTGGTCGACGCTGCCCTTGGTCTCGCCCTTGCGGGTGCCGAACAGCAGCCAGGTCAGGCCGATCAGGCTGCCCAGGGTCAGTACACAGATCCATGTACTCCAAAAGGTAGTCATGGCCGAATGCTCCTTGTTACAGGCTCTTCTTGAGCGTCGGATGGGGTGTCGATGGCGTC
This sequence comes from Pseudomonas sp. ICMP 8385, assembly GCF_002699915.1. Lineage (NCBI taxonomy): Bacteria > Pseudomonadati > Pseudomonadota > Gammaproteobacteria > Pseudomonadales > Pseudomonadaceae > Pseudomonas > Pseudomonas sp. ICMP 8385. The sequence continues at coordinate 124,700 of NZ_LKBY01000157.1, forward strand.
AGGCTTAGGCTCATCGGCAAATGGCAGCAGGCAGGCCTCGGCGAACTCCGGGTTGCGCTTGGCGTTGAACACCCACAGCGACAGGCCGATGAAGGCAATCGCCACCACCAGCGTGCCGAGGCCGCGGATCATTCCGGTATCCAGTTCAAAACCCATGGTTCACCTCTTGCTCTTGATTGCAGTGCCGAGCACTTGCAGGTAGGAGACCAGGGCGTCCATTTCGGTCTTGCCCTTGAGGCTGTCCACGGCCGCGGTGATGTCCGCGTCGGTGTACGGCACGCCGAGGGTGCGCATGACCTTGAGCTTGGTTTCGGTGTGGCTGCTGTCGACCTGGGCGGTGACCAGCCATGGGTAGGCCGGCATCTTCGACTCAGGCACGACGTTGCGCGGGTTGTACAAGTGCGCGCGGTGCCAGTCGTCGGAGTAGCGTGCGCCCACCCGGGCCAGGTCCGGCCCGGTACGCTTGGAGCCCCACAGGAACGGGTGGTCCCACACGCTTTCGCCGGCGACCGAGTAGTGGCCGTAGCGTTCGGTCTCGGCGCGGAACGGCCGGATCATTTGCGAATGGCACTGTACACAGCCTTCGCGGATGTAGATGTCACGGCCTTCCAGTTGCAGCGCGGTGTAGGGCTTCATGCCTTCGACCGGCTTGTTGGTCACGTCCTGGAAGAACAGCGGGACGATCTGCGTCAGGCCGCCGATACTCACGGCGAGCACCATCAGCAGCATCAGCAGGCCGACGTTCTTTTCAATCGTTTCGTGTTTCATCATCGACTCCTCAGGCCATCTGCGCCGCAGCGGCCACTTCGGCAGGTTGTGCCGAACGCACGGTGCGCCAAGTGTTGTAAGCCATCAGGAACATGCCGCTGAGGAAGATCGCCCCGCCCACCAACCGCACGATGAAGCCTGGGTGGCTGGCCACCAGGGTTTCGACGAAGGAATAGGTCAAGGTGCCGTCTTCGTTGACCGCACGCCACATCAGGCCCTGGGCAATGCCGTTGACCCACATCGAGGCGATGTAGAGCACGGTGCCGATAGTGGCCAGCCAGAAGTGCGCGTTGATCAGGCCGAGGCTGTACATCTGCTCGCGACCGAAGACTTTCGGGATCATGTGGTACAGCGCGCCGATGGAAATCATCGCCACCCAACCCAGAGCGCCGGCGTGTACGTGGCCGATGGTCCAGTCGGTGTAGTGGGACAGGGCGTTAACGGTCTTGATCGCCATCATCGGCCCTTCAAAGGTCGACATGCCGTAGAACGCCAGCGATACAACGAGGAAGCGCAGGATCGGGTCGCTGCGCAGCTTATGCCAGGCGCCCGAGAGGGTCATCATGCCGTTGATCATGCCGCCCCAGCTTGGCGCCAGCAGAACCAGTGACATCACCATGCCCAGGGACTGTGCCCAGTCCGGCAGCGCGGTGTAGTGCAGGTGGTGCGGACCGGCCCAGATGTACAGGGTGATCAGTGCCCAGAAGTGCACGATGGACAGGCGATAGGAGTAGACCGGACGCTCGGCCTGTTTCGGCACGAAGTAGTACATCATCCCCAAAAAGCCCGCAGTGAGGAAGAAACCTACGGCGTTATGGCCGTACCACCACTGCACCATGGCATCCGTCGCACCACCGTAGAGGGAGTAGGACTTGGTCAGGCTGACCGGGATTTCCAGGTTGTTGACGATATGCAGGATCGCCACGGTGATGATGAACGAACCGAAGAACCAGTTGCCCACGTAGATGTGCTTGGTGTTGCGCTTGGCCACGGTGCCGAAGAACACGATGGCATAGGCGACCCAGACGATGGTGATCAGGATGTCGATCGGCCATTCCAGCTCGGCGTATTCCTTGGAGCTGGTGTAGCCCAGCGGCAAGCTGACCGCTGCCAGTACAATCACCAACTGCCAGCCCCAGAAGCAGAACGCGGCGACTTTCGGCGCGAACAGCTGGGTCTGGCAGGTGCGTTGTACCGCGTAGAAGGAGCTGGCAAACAGCGCACAGCCACCAAACGCGAAAATCACCGCGTTGGTGTGCAGTGGGCGCAATCGACCGAAACTGGTCCAAGGCAGGTTGAAGTTGAGTTCGGGCCATACCAACTGGGCAGCGAGAAAAACCCCGAGCCCCATGCCGACGATGCCCCACACCACCGTCATAATGGCGAATTGGCGGACCACCTTGTAGTTATAGGCGGTACTTAAAGTAGTGTTCATGGTTCCCCATCCACGGTTCAACCCAAGCAGATACGGCACTTGGGCTGGAGTTATAGGCAGACTAAAAAGCGAGGTAAGCATGGGCAAAGAGCACAAGGCCAGTATTGACGGGGATCAATGGGCGCAGTGTGTGCGTGAACACGGGTGGTTGTGGAATGCGGCCACGAGCGTTGACGTGGGCCAATCACCGACGCTGATCCTGGCTCACGGTGCCGGTGCGCCGATGGATTCGGGCTTTATGGGCGACATGGCTGCACGCCTTGCCGGGCATGGGGTCAACGTGTTGCGCTTCGAGTTTCCCTACATGGCCCAGCGCCGTGTGGACGGTGGCAAACGCCCACCGAACCCGGCCCCCAGACTGTTGGAATGCTGGCGCGAGGTGTATGCCCAGGTGCGACGTCATGTCGCTGGGCCGCTGGCTATCGGCGGCAAGTCCATGGGCGGGCGAATGGCCAGTTTACTGGCCGATGAACTGGCGGTTGATGCGCTGGTGTGCCTGGGTTATCCGTTCTATGCGGTGGGCAAGCCGCAAAAGCCCCGGGTCGAGCACTTGGCCGGGCTGAAGACGTCGACCTTGATTGTGCAGGGCGAGCGCGATGCGTTGGGCAATCGGGCGGCGGTGCAGGGTTATGTGCTGTCGCCGGGCATCGAGGTGATGTGGCTGGTGGCGGGGGATCATGATCTGAAGCCGTTGAAGGCTTCGGGGTTTACCCATGAGCAGCATTTGGAGGCTGCGGCGGGGAAGGTGGCTGGGTTTCTCGGCGGCTGTTAGGGCCTCATCGCAGGCAAGCCAGCTCCCACATTTTGAATGTATTCACAGATCAAAATGTGGGAGCTGGCTTGCCTGCGATAGCGATCTAGCGGTTAAACCGCTCCACCAGCGAATACTGCGTATTGGCCGTATGGGTCAGCTCCTCACTCAACTGCGCCGAGTTCAACGCCTGCTCCGACGTCTGGTCCGCCAACAAGGCAATGGTGCTGATATTGCGGCTGATCTCTTCGGCCACCGAGCTTTGCTCCTCGGTCGCGGCGGCGATCTGGGTGGTCATGTCGGTGATGTGCGCCACCGCCTCGCTGATCCCCACCAGCGCTGCGTCAGCCTCCATCACCCGGGCCACGCCTTCTTCAGCCTGGCGATGCCCGGCATCCATGGTCTGCACGGCGGTGCTGGCGGTCTGTTGCAACTTGGCGATCAGGGCATGGATCTGCCCGGTGGACTCGCTGGTGCGTTGCGCCAGTTGCCGCACTTCATCGGCCACCACCGCAAACCCGCGGCCCATCTCACCGGCACGTGCCGCTTCGATGGCGGCGTTCAGGGCCAGCAGGTTGGTCTGGTCGGCAATGCCCTTGATCACATCCACCACACCGCCGATTTCGTCGCTGTCCTTGGCCAGTTGGGTCACGGTGCTCCCGGTCTCCCCGACCACCACCGACAGGCGCTGGATGGCTTCGCGGGTTTCCCCGGCAATGTCGCGGCCACGGCTGGTCAGGCGATTGGCTTCCTGGGTCGCATCGGCCGTGCGCTGTACATGGCTGGCGACTTCCTGGGTGGTGGCGGCCATCTGGTTGACCGCGGTGGCCACCTGTTCGGTCTCCACGCGCTGGCGCTCCAGGCTCGTTGAGCTGTTGTGGGCCAGGGTGTTGGACTGCCGCGCCTGGTCGTTCAGATGCTCGGCGGTGTCCTGCAAACGGGTCAGGCAGGTCTTCAGGCGGGCTTCCTGGCTGAGGATCGACATCTCCAGGCGTGCTTGCGCGCCACGGCTGTCGGTGTACATCTGCGCGATCAGCGGGTCGGAGGTGGTCTGTTCGGCCAGGCGCAGCAGGCGCTTGAGGCCGCGCTGTTGCCAGCTCAGGCCAAGCAGGCCCAGCGGCACCGACAAGGCGGCGGCCAGGGCAAAGCCCCAGTGCGAGTTGAACCAGATGCCGATCAGGAAGCCCAGCTGGCTGACCAGGATAAACGGCAGCCAGTCCTGGAGCACCGGCAGCCATTGGTCGCTGCGTGGGATCGCCGACTTGCCCTGGTTGATCCGCAGGTACAGCGCTTCGGCGCGGCGGATCTGCTCGGCGGTCGGCTTGACCCGTACCGATTCGTAGCCGACCACCTGTTCGCCGTCGAACACCGGGGTCACATAGGCGTTGACCCAGTAGTGATCGCCGGTCTTGCAGCGGTTCTTGACGATGCCCATCCATGGCAAGCCTTGTTTGAGCGTCGCCCACATGTGCCCGAACACGGCCGCCGGCACGTCGGGGTGACGAACCAGGTTGTGTGGGGCGCGCATCAGCTCTTCCCGGGAAAACCCACTGATCTCGACAAACGCGTCGTTGCAGTAAGTGATCACGCCTTTGGCATCGGTCGTGGAGATCAACCTTTGTTGAGCCGGGAAGGTACGTTCGCGCTGGGTAACGGGTTGGTTATTACGCATGATTGATCAATCCGCAAGGCTTTGACGGGTTGTCGGCCGCGGCGGGCTTTTATTTAACTTAATTTTTGCAATAATCGGCGCGGCCTCAGCGGGTGCCCAGGATGTCGACAGCCATACGCTGTTGGATGGTGGTCCGGGCGTAGTCGCGGATGAAGGCCGAGCGGTCGGTGGGCTCCAGTTTCAAGCGGGCCAGGGCGGCGATGGCTGCCTCCAGGTCGGCGGGGGTAAACACCGAAGCGTTGGCGATATGAGTGGTAGCAAAGTGTTTTGGATAGCCGGCCAGGCCTGCCAGGATCGGCTTGCCGGTGGCGGCGTACTCGAACAGTTTGGAGGGGACGACCTTGAGGAACGCCTGGAATGTATTGAGGTGCAAAAAGAGCACATCGGCCTCTTGATAGTCATCAATGAGTTGGGAGCGGGGCCTGGGGGCAATCAGCTCGACATTGGTGATCTGCAGGCGTTGCAGCTCGTCGCGCAGCTTTTGCAGGGTGCCGCCATGGCCAATCACCGAGAAGCAGGCGCTGTCAGCCAGCCGTTGTGCCAGCGGCGGGATGATTTTTTCCAGGCCCTGGCCAGCACCGATATTGCCAGCATAGACAATTTTCAGTCGGTCGGTGGGTGCGCGGGCTGGGCCCTGTGGGAGCGGTGGCTTGAAAAAGGCATCGTCCACGCCATTGGTAAAGGTGGAAAACGTCTTGTGCGGATAGCGTTCGACGAAATAAGCGAGAAACCCCGGTGACACCAGGTTGACCCGCGACGCCTGGTTGATCGTCAGTCGTTCGACCACGGCAAACAGCCGGGCCAGGACCTTGCCCCGGATACCGGGGAAAAGCTCGGGCAACACATCGACGAAAATATCGCGGATATCCAGATAGAGCGCAGTCTTGCGCGTGTGGGCGATAGTGGCGGCCAGGGCGGCGGTCATCAGCCGCGAGGACGAAGCAAGGATCAAGTCGTACGCCTTGCCTTTTATCGCCTGGCGCACCCCGCGGGCATAGGCCGTGAACCCCCAGGCCTGATCGCAGAAGTTGTTGGCGTGCCTGGGCAGGGCTATGCGCGTAATACAAAGCCCCGGGCGCTGCGGGTCAGCGCTGTCGGCGGTGTAGGAGGTGGCATAGCGGTTGGGGTGAGTGGTGAGCAAGTCGATCTGCACCTCGCCGCCAGGGTGCGCCAGCAGGGCCTCGACCATCGCTTCGACACGGAAGGCTGCCAGGTCAGGCGGGTAGTAGAAGCTCAAGAGCAGGATACGGGTGGTCATGGATGCCCCCGGCCCTTGCCCGCTAACCGCTGGTACAGCGTCACCAGCTCTGCCTCCTGCTGTTCCCAGTTCAAGTATCTGGCGGCAACTCGTGTGTTGCCGGCATACCGGCGGCGTAGCGCGGGATCATTCAGCAGGCGCGTGAGAGCCGTTTGCAGTGGCAGGTCGTCGCCCGCCGGCACCAGCAGCCCGATGTCATGGGTCCTGACAATCCGACGAATTTCCGGGAAGTCCGTGGCGATCACCGGCAGCCCGGCAATCACGTACTCGAACAGTTTGTTGGAGTCGGTGGTGAAGTGGTTCAGGCAGGTGTTTTCGAGGGGCTGTACGCCAATGTCGGCCGATGCGGTGTAGCTGGGTAACTCCGCCAGGGGCACCACCGGGATAAAATGCACGCGTTCAGTCAAGCCCAGTTCATCGCGCAATGTCATCAGCGGTACGCTCAGTTTTCCGCCGCCGATCAGCACGAAGTACGCATTCTGTACGCTGGCTGCTACCCGCAGCAGGCGCTCCAGCCCGCGTCCCTGCTGCAATCCACCCTGATAGACGACGATCGGCCAGGGCTGCAACAGCCCCAGTTCCGCGCGGATCCGTTGTGTCGGCGGGCTGTTGCTGAACCGTGGCCGATTCTGCAGCACCTGCGGGCGGGCAATGGCGTAGGCCCGGGCAAAGAACTTCGCCCGGGCCTGGGTGGTGGTGATGTTGCCGTCAGTCCTGGGCATCAACGTGCGCTCGACCCGCGCCACCCACTGGCGATAGCGCCCGTAACCTTCGCGGCTGGTGCTGAGCTCATGGGCGTCATACACCAGCTTTGCGCCACTGAGCCGGGCGGCGAGCCAGGCACTGGGCAGGGTATTGACGTCATGGGCGTGGATCACGCTTGCGCGATGCCAGGCGATACGCGTTACCAGGCCGATATGGGTCCACAGCCGCGCCACGACGCGCAGGGCGGTCATGGGGTTGCCGGCAGCCGGCGCGCCCGTCGATGGGGGCACCTTGGCGCCGCGCCATCGCCATAGCGGACGGCGGGCTACCCGTATCACCTGGATACCCTCCGTGAGGGTTTCTTTACTACGGGTCACGCCGGGGGTATGCAGCGCGAATACCGTGACGTGATAGCCCGCCGACTGCAGTGTCTGGGCCTGTTTCAAGACCCGGGCGTCGTGACGGAATTCGTTCCAGACGATCATGGCAATACGGGGCACGTGAACCCACTCCTGTTCGGGCAGTTGCAAATCAATGGGCCAAAAACAGGGCATTGATTTTGTGTTGGTGGCTTTTCAGATAGATCGCGTCCTCGATCAGCGCCTTGAGCCGGGCAAGACTTTGCCGGACCAGGATCAACGAGATCAGGGCGATATAAATGGGGGCAGGGTTCATGTACAGGAAGTCCATGACCATAAAGGCAAAGGTTCCCAGGAAACCCAGGGAGGACAGGGCATTGAGCAGTGGGTTGTGGTGGCGCTGCACAAGTGAGCGAATGCGCGCTTGGCGATTGTATAAAACGATGACCAGTGCTGTGGCCACGACAATATAGAGCAGGGCAATGGTCAGTAACGCCGGGTAGATATACAGCAGGGTGCCGAGGGCGGTTGTCACAAAGGTGGCCGCGGACAAACCGCGGGTGAACCTGGAAAACACCAGCACTGCCAAGGGGCGCTGATTATTTAAAGGGGCCGGCTTTGGGTGGCGGTTCATCAGTTGGTCGGCGCCCGTTCTTGAATAGCGCGACGCGATGAGTTCCGAGACTAGATACAGGCCGTAAAACACAGCGGTCAACACACTGAGGCCGATAATCAGCCAGGGCTTGCTGAACGCCTTGAATACCGGCGGTAAATACTCGGGTATCGAGTCGGAGCCCAGCAGGATGAGGATTTTGATCGGCAACAAGAACGTGACGATCAATAGGCCTTGTGCGCAGAAGTGTGCGGTATGTGCGGTCAAGGTGGCGGTTGGAGTGACCCGCATGAATTTACGAGCCAATGACATGCACCAACCGAGTGTCGAGAGCAGGATGATCTGTAGGGTCGACGCTTTCTCGATGGTCATTTGCATCTCGTATGAGGTTGAGTTCTGCCCTGGAAATCTGCAGCGTGTCGCTTTGCATGACCACGCGTTGCCTGGCGTTCAGGGATTTTTCCTGGAAAATGCCCGGGTTCAGGAACAGGCTTTCAATGGCATCGCTCAGTTCGGTGAAACTGTCCGGGGCCGCCAGGAAACCACTGTCGTCATCGACAAATTCCGGTATTGCGCCGACCCGATTGGTGACGGGCACCAGGCCCGAGGCCATTGCCTCGTCGCGGGAAACACCTTGGGTGTCCATACGGCTGGGGCACAGGAACACCCCATAGTGTTTATGCAGTTCAGCGATTTCGGATTGTTTCAGGTAACCCTTTTCAATCCGTACATTGGGGTATTGGCGTAGGGGGGCCAGTGTTTCCTCAAATAACGGCCCATCGCCGATCAGGCGAAACTCCAGTTCATTGAACCAGGGTTTTTGCGCCAGCAACTGGATGGCCTTGACACTCAGGTCATTGGCATAGGTGCGCGAGACATAGGGGCGGATCGAGAGGATTTTCTTGCGCTGCTCAGGCGGTTTTTCCTGATAGGAAAACAACTGGGTATTGATCGGGTTATGAATGATCCGGTACTGGTTGTTCGGCAGGCGAAAGCCCAGGTCCTCCATGACTTCCTCGGCAAAGTGGCGCGAGACGAAGACCAATTGCAAATTGGCCGGCATGGGGTTCAGCAGCGTGCGCCAGAACGCCAGGCGCCGGTCGCTTTCAAGTTTGCCCAATTGCCGTTGCTCTTCGCTGGCGTAGTTGTGCGCCCGTCGCCACCAGGGCTGGATTTCGGCGCCGTGGACCCAGACGATCATGCGCAGGCTGTGCACATGCAGGCGCAAGACTTCCCACATCTGCGGGTCCAGGAAGTGCACCAGCACCGAGGGGTATGCCCCCGACCCGAGCAGGGTGGCCAGGGCCGCCTGGGCGCCGGTGATGACATCCACATTTTCAAACTCTTGGTAGCTGACCGGCTCATTGGGCCGCAGGCGGAACACATCCACCGCCAGCCCTTGGGCTTGATAGGCGCTCACACGGGTGTGCAAGAAACCGTTGCGGTACAGGTCGTCATAGGCCGGGTAATGGTTGGTCAGCAGCAGGTGCCCGGCCTTGGCCAGCAGGGTCGACGGCTGGATATCGCGATGGCCCAGGACCAGTGCCTTGAGCGTTGTACTGCCGCTTGCATAAACGCGGACCCCCAGGCGTACATAGGCGGCTTCAGGCGGTACGTCGCAGCTCTGGTTGCGGTTGGCCGTGTGCAGCAGCGTGCTGATGCGTTGTTGCTGGGCATCAAGAAACAGGATGACCAATTGAATGTTCAGGCCTGGGGTGGTGTCGAGGAACAGTTTCAGGGGCGCACTGCTCGCCAGCTGGGCCACGGGCAGTTCTTGCCTGGCGTAGTGGTACTCGTGGCGACCGTCCGCGAGGGATGAACGGATGTGCCAGGTATCGGCCTCAACCTCGGTTTGCAGCAACCGGCTGCCGATTGGGCCAAACAGTTTGGCCAAGGCTGCACCGCTGATGTGGGGTGTACTGGCACTCACGTGCAGCGGTGGGATGCTTTCTGCGTGACGTTGAAGTGCGTCGAGGCTGATACCGCTGTCCACCCCCAGATCATCCACCCTGGCGCTGAGGTGCTGTGGGTTGGTGCCAGCCGCGTCCTTGCAGTAGTTGAAGGCGTCAATCGCCAGGGCCTGCGGGTCTTGGTAGGCAAGGGTGGGCAGGGCGTGGAGCCAAGCGCAAGCCGTTTGCCCGGCCAGCGCCGAGGGCTTGATCAGTGCGCACCGGGCGGCAATGGCGCGGGCGCACCGGTAGTCTTGCCCGGCGTTGCGCAGGTGGATGCCATGCTCGTCGGCCATGTAGTGCGCGACCTTGCCGATCACGTTGGCCTGGCTGTAGCGTGTGGCCAGGGCCAGGTCGAGCAGGTAGTGGGGGCCGTAGTAGTCCTCGGCCATCATCCCGCCCACCCAGTCTGCGCCGTTGGCCAGTTCGGCCACGGTCACGGCGTTCAAGTGTTTGCGGCTGATCAGGCGCAATCGTGGGTCTGTGGCGGTTGCACCGACGTTGACCACGACCTGCATGATGACATTGCTGTAGCGCTGCCGCTGCAGGTGCCGGGTCAGAGCCAGGAGTTCGGCGTTATTGACCGCGTTGGCGAGGATGCAAATCGTGGGCAAGGGATCGGCTTGAGGGGTGCCGGTGACTTTGGCCATGACATAGCGCAAGCGATGCGCGTAGGTATGCTCCTGCATCACCTTGCGCAAGCCGGCCAGGCGCAATTTGGCGCTGTGTTGTGGGTTGTCCGCCAGCGCCTGGAGCCGGTTGAGCCGGTGCGCGCTGTTGTCGGTGGTGATCACCAGGTCACCCAGCAATACGCGCAGGCCCCGGGAGAAATTGCTGACCGTCAGGGTGTTGGAGCCCAGCAGCTCGAAGACGCGCCGCGCAAACATGGACTGGGATTGCTTGATCGAATTGAGGTTGACCCCGTAACGATAGCCTTTGTAGGCCAGGTCCATTTGCGCGCTGCTCAGCGTGCCGACGATGTAAGGCTGATACTCGCTGGGGAATTGGTAGCGGGGGTCTTGTTTGCCGAGGTTGCGGTCGAAGATCTCCAGGGGCCGCAAGCGTGGCAGCTCGCTGATAAGGTTGACCAGATCGCGGGTCCGCTCGGGATAACGCACGTAGTAGGCGCCTGCAAAGCAGAACCCATCCTTGCGTTCATACAGTTCGATCGGGTTGTGCACCGCCGGCTGGCAAGCAAAGGGCAGCAGGTAGACGCGCTCGTGCCCCAGGGCGCCTTTGTAGCGGTGGATGCAGTCGATATCCGTGGTGAACACCCAGTCGAACTGCTTGGCCGTGTTGAGGAAGGTTTCATAGTGCACGGGGTCTTCCTTGTTCCAGAACACCGTGGGCACGCCGTGGTCCTTGCACCACTGCACGATCTTTCGCAGCTCTTCGCCGTTGTGCCCGACCTTGTTGCGCCACAAGTCGTCCTGGCCGCGCCATGCCGATTCGATAAACAGCAGCTCGGGCTGGAAGGCTTCAAGCTCCGCCAGGCCGTGGGCCGGGGTCAGTTGCAGCAGCTGGCATTCATGGCGGTACGCATCGTAGGTAAAGCTGTCCATTACACAGGCCACTTTTAATGGCCGGGCATTGTCCTGCGCGCCTGGCAACAGGTGGCTGTGGATATAGTCGGCCTCTGCCAGCGGGCGCGGTGCGGGTGTTGCGACCAGGGGTGCCGGGGCCGGCAGGGACTGGCGCGTCTGGTCGCCCCCTGCCTGTCGGGTGAGCGTGCGACGCCTGCGGGCTTGCCGGTACAGCCTGAGCAAGACCGCTGGCAGACGCAGCAGTGCGCCCAGCGATTGGCTGGCGGTCTTTAGCTGATAGCCCAACTGATAGGTCAAGCTGGCGCGTGTCTTGATCAGCCGCTGTTCGGCCAGGTGGCGCTTGGCGTTGGCACTGTGCAGGTGGTCGTTGAGCGTGGCGATTTGCTCACGGGCCTGGGCCAGTTGTTTGCGTAAAGAGCGTTCCATCGCATTCATTCTCGGTATTTCCTCAAGCCGCCAGTACACCGCCAGCATCAATCACCAGGAGGTCATCGCGCAGGGCGGGCATTGACATGAATTCGCGGTGCCTGACCAGCAAGACATGAATCTGCGCCCGCTCAAGGGCGTCGGCGGCATCGGTCAGCGCGTGCATCGACAGGTCGGCGGGCAACGCCTCGATATTCGGCTCCACCAGCAGCAGCCTGACCCCCAGCTCCTGGCCCAGCTGCCGGGCGATACACAGGGCGGGGCTCTCGCGCAGGTCATCGATATCGGCCTTGAATGCCAGGCCATAGCAGGCAATCTGCACACTCCCTGCCGACAGGTCCGTGCGCTTGAGCAGCAGGGTGGCCAACGCCAGCTTGACCTGCTGGATCACCCACTGCGGCTTGTAGTCATTGACCTCACGTGCGGTGCGGATCAACCGCGCCAGTTCCGGGGCCTGGCTGACGATAAACCACGGGTCGACGGCAATGCAGTGCCCACCGACCCCCGGACCTGGCTGGAGTATGTTCACCCGCGGGTGATGGTTGGCCAGGCGAATCAGCTCCCAGGGGTTGATCTTCAACGGTGCGCAGATCATGGAAAGCTCATTGGCGAAGGCGATATTGACGTCGCGAAAGCTGTTTTCCGTGAGCTTGCACATCTCGGCCGTGCGCGCGTCGGTCACCAGGCATTGCCCCTCGACGAACGTCTGGTACAGCTGTGCGGCGGCGGCAGAACAGGCCGGCGTCAGGCCGCCGATGATCCGGTCGTTGCTCACCAGCTCGCGCAGTACATGGCCCGGCAACACGCGCTCCGGGCAATGGGCAACCCGGATATCGCTGGCTTCGCCGTGGGTCGCCGGAAAGCTCAGGTCGGGGCGCGCCCGGGCGAGCCACTGGGCCATGCGTTCGGTGGTGCCTACTGGCGAGGTGGATTCGAGGATGACCAGGTCGCGTTTTTTCAGCACGGGGGCCAGGGCTTCGGCGGCGGCCCTGATGTAGCTCAGGTCGGGCTCATGCTGGTCCTTGAACGGGGTGGGGACGGCGATCAGGAACGCCTGCGCAGGTTCCACCGTGGTGGTTGCCCGCAGGTAGCCTTGGGTGATCACCGCGTGAACCAGTTGCTCCAGCTCGGGCTCGACAATATGCACGGCCCCGCGATTGATGATATCCACGGTGTGCGGGTTGATATCCACGCCGATCACCTGTTTTTTGCGCGAGGCAAAAATGGCGGCCGTGGGCAGGCCGATGTAGCCAAGGCCAATGACGCAAATCTGCTCGACACTCATGCGGCGGCTTCGTTTTTTTGGGGAAAGTCCAGCAGTGCTGCGCGGATACGCAGGCAAGCATTGCCATCGCCATAAGGGTTATGGGCAATGCTCATGGTTCGATAGGCGGCCTGGTTGTTGAGCAACATATTGAGGTGCTGGGTAATGCGCATGACATCGGTGCCCACCAGCTTGACGGTCCCCGCCTCGACCGCTTCGGGGCGCTCGGTGGTATCGCGCATCACCAGCACCGGCTTGCCCAGGGCGGGCGCTTCTTCCTGGATGCCGCCCGAATCGGTGAGGATCAGGTAGGCACGGGTCATCAGGTACACGAAGGGCAGGTAATCCTGAGGGGCAATCAGGTACACATTGTCGATCCCGGCCAACAGGCGTTTTACGGGCTGCTGCACATTGGGGTTCGGGTGCACCGGGTAGACAAAGGCCACCTCTGGAAAGTAGCGGGCGCTGTCAGCCAGGGCCCGGCAGATTCGCTCCAGGCCCTCGCCAAAGTTCTCGCGGCGATGGCCGGTCACCAGCACCATGCGTTGTTTTGGGGGCAGGAAGGAAAACTGCCGATCAAACCTGGCGCGCATTGGCACCAGTTTTTCCACGGCACTGAGCAGTGCATCAATCACGGTGTTACCGGTGACATGAATGTTTTGCGGGGCCACCCCCTCATTGAGCAGGTTCTGCCGCGACGTCTGTGTGGGCGCAAAGTGGAGGGTCGCCAGGCTGCCGGTCAGGCGCCGATTGCCTTCCTCCGGCCAGGGCGAATACAGGTCGTTGGTGCGCAACCCGGCTTCGATGTGCGCAATCGGGATTTGCCGGTAATAGGCCGCCAGGCTGGCAGCGAAGGTGGTGGCGGTGTCGCCATGGACCAGGATCACATCCGGCTTGAAGTCGTCCAGCACCGCCTGCAGCCCCTGGATGATGGCGGTGGTCACATCCGGCAGGTTCTGCGCGGCTTTCATGATGTTCAGGTCGTAGTCAGGCACCAGCTCAAACAGCTCAAGCACCGGGTCCAGCATTTCGCGATGCTGCGCGGTGACGCAGATTTTCGAGTCGAAATGGGGGTCGTTTGCCAGTTGGATGGCCAGCGGCGCCATTTTTATGGCCTCTGGACGGGTACCGAAGATGGACAGGGTCTTGAGAGGCATGGGCATGGGTTCTTATTCGGTGCCTGGTGTAAAGGCGTGGGTTCCCTCAACACAGTCCCAGCACGTGAAGCCTGTGCTGGTTGGGTGAGTGCGAAAGCGCCTGGGCATTCTTGCCGAATAGGGTGATGGGCGACCACTGACCGTTCGGTTAGGTTTTTTGACGGCCGAAAACGCAAAAGCCGCCCGAAGGCGGCCGTAGGGTCCAGGAAGAGGGTCGGTTCAGCCCGCCAGCATCGGGTAGGTAAACAAGCCGAAATGCAGCAGGTTCAAGCCAAAGTGCGTGGCAATCGCGGCGCCCAGGCCACCGAATCGATACGCCAGGCCATACCCCGCGCCGGCGATACTGGCCAGCAGCACCCACTGCCAGCCCGCGCCCACATGCACCAGGCCAAACAGCAGCGAGGCCAGCAGCAAGGCGAGGTTTTCGCCATAGGGCAACTGTTGGAAACGCCGGCTCAGGCCGCCCTGGATATAGCCGCGAAACAGCGCCTCTTCAACCAGGGTCACCAGCAACAGGTTGTTCAACACCCAGAGCCAGGCCTGGTCCGGCCATTTGGGGGCCCAACTGATCATGCCCAGCAGCACTGCCCCGCCAAGGGCGGCGAGGGTGGTCAGGGTCAAGGCCAGCGCCGTGGCGTAGATCGACAGGCGCAACGGGCGGCGGGCGACGATCCACGGGCAGGCCAGCAGCAGCCAGAAGCCGATCAGCGGCTTGTCTTGGTTCAGGTACAGCGAGAAGGGCACGGCATCGGCCGTGAAGCGCTGCGGGTCGATCCCGCGCCCGTTGTAGAAACCCGGCAGCCAGTGCATTGCCAGGCCCAGGGCCAGGACGATGAACAGGCCGTGGCCGAGGTAGCGCGCCCAGGGGATGTGTTGCTGGCGCACGGCATAACCGGCCACCAGTAATAGGCCGACGGAGACCAGGGCCAGTAACCCCAGTTGCCCGTAGGCCAGGGCCAATCCATAGCCAATGGAAAGAAGGGCCAGGTATAGCCAGGGTAAAGCGAACATCGGGAAATCCTTGTAACAGGTCGATGCAGGGGCGAGCCCGCTCGCGCCTACAGGAGGGATGGGCGCGCGATTATAGCGGCTGTCGCGGGCGGCAAAAATGAAAACACCGCCCGAGGGCGGTGTTTTGTCGGGCTTGACGCGTTATGAAGCAATCAACTGGCGCAGCACGTAATGCAGGATCCCGCCCGCCTTGAAGTATTCAACTTCATTGAGGGTATCGATCCGGCACAGCACTTCGACCTTCTCACTGCGGCCATCTTCGCGGGTAATCACCAGCGTCAGGTTCATGCGCGGCTCGATCTCGGCATCGGTCAGGCCGAGAATATCGATCTTCTCCTTGCCGGTCAGTTGCAGCGCCTTGCGGTTCTGGTCCAGCTTGAACTGCAACGGCAGCACGCCCATGCCCACCAGGTTGGAACGGTGGATGCGCTCGAAACTCTCGGCAATCACCGCCTTGACCCCCAGCAGGTTGGTGCCCTTGGCGGCCCAGTCGCGGCTGGAGCCGGTGCCATATTCCTGGCCTGCGACCACCACCAGCGGCGTGCCGGAGGCCTGGTACTTCATCGCCGCATCGTAGATCGGCATCTTCTCGCCGGTGGGAATGTAGAGGGTGTTGCCCCCTTCTTCGCCGCCGAGCATTTCGTTGCGGATACGGATGTTGGCGAAGGTGCCGCGCATCATCACTTCATGGTTGCCACGGCGCGAGCCGTAGGAGTTGAAGTCCCGGGGTTCCACGCCCTGTTCGCGCAGGTAGTGGCCGGCCGGGCTGTCGGCCTTGATATTGCCGGCAGGGGAGATGTGGTCGGTGGTCACCGAGTCGCCGAGCAGGGCCAGGATATGGGCGCCCTGTACATCCTTGATCACCGGCAATGGCCCGGCGATGTCATCGAAGAACGGCGGGTGCTGGATATAGGTGGAGTCTTTTTGCCACACATAGGTCGCGGCCTGCGGCACTTCAATGGCTTGCCACTGTTCGTCGCCGGCAAACACCTCGGCGTATTCCTTGTGGAACATGCTGGTGCTGACTTGCGCCACGGCGTCGGCAATCTCCTGGCTGCTGGGCCAGATATCGCGCAGGTAGACCGGCGCCCCATCCTTGCCGGTGCCCAGGGGCTCGCGGCTGATATCGATACGCACGGTCCCGGCCAGGGCATAGGCCACCACCAGCGGCGGCGAGGCCAGCCAGTTGGTCTTGACCAGCGGGTGCACGCGGCCTTCAAAGTTACGGTTGCCGGACAGCACCGACGCTACCGTCAGGTCGGCGTTCTGGATGGCTTTCTCGATAGGCTCGGGCAATGGCCCGGAGTTGCCGATGCAGGTGGTGCAGCCATAGCCCACCAGGTCAAAGCCCAGTTGATCCAGGTATTGCGTCAGGCCGGCAGCGTTGTAGTAGTCGGTGACCACCTTGGAGCCAGGCGCCAGGGAGCTTTTCACCCAGGGTTTGCGGGTCAGGCCCTTTTCCACGGCTTTTTTCGCCACCAGGCCTGCGGCCATCATCACGCTTGGGTTGGAGGTGTTGGTGCACGAGGTAATCGCGGCAATCACCACCGCGCCGTTTTTCAGGCGATAGGTCTGGCCTTCAAAGTCGTAGTCGGCTTCGCCCACCAGGTCGGCATTGCCCACTGCAACACCGCCGCCGCCTTCGCTTTCCAGGCGACCTTCTTCCTTGCTGGCGGGTTTGAACTGCAAGTCGAGAAAGTCAGTGAACGCCTGGCTCACATCCGGCAGCGAGACCCGGTCCTGGGGGCGTTTGGGCCCGGCCAGGCTGGCTTCGACGCTGCCCATGTCAAGGGCCAGGCTGTCGGTGAACACCGGTTCTTCCCCGGCATTGCGCCACAGGCCCTGGGCCTTGGTGTACGCCTCCACCAGCTTGACGGTGGCGGCCGGCCGGCCCGACAGGCGCAGGTAGTCCAGGGTCACCTCATCGACGGGGAAAAAGCCACAGGTGGCGCCGTACTCCGGGGCCATGTTGGCGATGGTGGCGCGGTCGGCCAGGGGCAGGTCGGCGAGGCCGTCGCCATAGAACTCGACGAATTTGCCCACCACGCCTTTTTTACGCAGCATCTGCGTGACCGTCAGCACCAGGTCGGTGGCGGTGATGCCTTCTTTCAATTTGCCAGTGAGCTTGAAGCCGATCACTTCCGGGATCAGCATCGACACCGGCTGGCCGAGCATCGCCGCTTCCGCCTCGATCCCGCCCACGCCCCAGCCCAGCACACCGAGGCCGTTGATCATGGTGGTGTGGGAGTCGGTGCCCACCAGGGTGTCGGGGAAGGCGTAGGTGCGACCGTCTTCGTCCTTGGTCCACACCGTGCGGCCCAGGTATTCCAGGTTGACCTGGTGACAGATGCCGGTGCCCGGCGGGACCACGCTGAAATTATCAAAGGCGCTCTGGCCCCAGCGCAGGAACGCATAGCGTTCGCCGTTGCGCTGCATTTCGATATCGACGTTTTGCTCGAAGGCGTCGGCATTGCCGAACTTGTCGACCATCACCGAGTGGTCAATCACCAGGTCCACCGGCGACAGCGGGTTGATGCGCTGTGGATCGCCACCGGCCTTGGCCACGGCGGCGCGCATCGCGGCCAGGTCGACCACGGCGGGCACGCCGGTAAAGTCCTGCATCAGCACCCGGGCCGGGCGGTATTGGATCTCGCGGTCGGAGCGGCGCTCCTTGAGCCAGGCGGCCAGCGCCTTGAGGTCGGCACCGGTTACGGTTTTTTCGTCCTCCCAGCGCAGCAGGTTTTCCAGCAGCACCTTGAGGGACATCGGCAGCTTATCCAGGTCACCCAGGCTCTTGGCGGCTTCGGGCAGGCTGAAGTAGTGGTAGGTCTGGCTGTCGATTTGCAGGGTCTTAAGGGTTCTCAGGCTATCAACGGATGACATTACATGACTCCTTATGGTCCGCACGGCTACGGACCTGACGGGACGAACAGAGCTTATAAGCTAGCCCGGTTTTGAGTAGCAGGCTAATTACTGGACTCTATGGATAAGTCCAAGGTTCCGAACTCGGCTATCATGCGCGCGTTTTCATGACAGGCCTTGCGCTACAGCAAGCCAGTTGCCAGGAGATTCAATGAACACCCTTTTTATGCACTGCCGCCCGGGTTTTGAAGGCGAAGTCTGTTCCGAGATTGCGGAACACGCCGCGCGCCTGAACGTTTCGGGCTATGCCAAGGCCAAGACCGGCAGCGCCTGCGCCGAATTTGTCTGCACTGAAGAAGACGGTGCCCAGCGCCTGATGCGCGGCCAGCGCTTTGCCGAGCTGATCTTCCCGAGGCAGTGGGCGCGTGGGGTGTTCATCGATTTGCCGGAAACCGACCGCATCAGTGTGATCCTCGCGCACCTGCGGGATTTCCCGGTGTGCGGCAGCCTGTGGCTGGAAATGGTCGATACCAACGATGGCAAGGAACTGTCGAACTTCTGCAAGAAATTTGAAGTGCACCTGCGCAAGGCCCTGCTGGCCGCCGGCAAACTGGTCGAAGACCCGGGCAAGCCGCGCCTGCTGCTGACTTTCAAGAGCGGTCGCGAAGTGTTTATGGGCCTGGCCGAGTCAAACAACTCGGCCATGTGGCCGATGGGCATCCCGCGCCTGAAATTCCCCCGTGACGCGCCCAGCCGCTCGACCCTGAAGCTGGAAGAGGCCTGGCATCACTTTATCCCCCGCGACCAGTGGGACGAGCGCCTGCACGGCGACATGACCGGCGTGGACCTTGGTGCCGCGCCGGGCGGCTGGACCTGGCAACTGGTCAACCGTGGCATGCTGGTGACCGCGATTGATAACGGCCCAATGGCCGAAAGCCTGATGGACACTGGCCTGGTGCAACACTTGATGGCGGATGGCTTTACCTTCACCCCCAAGCAACCGGTGGACTGGATGGTCTGCGATATCGTCGAGAAACCGGCGCGCAACGCGGCCTTGCTGGAAACCTGGATTGGCGAAGGCCATTGCCGCGAAGCGGTGGTCAACCTCAAGTTGCCGATGAAGCAGCGTTACGCCGAAGTGAAGCGCCTGCTGGAGCGCATCGAAGAAGGCTTCAAGGCGCGGGGCATCCGCGTGGAAATCGGTTGCAAGCAGCTGTACCACGACCGCGAGGAAGTGACCTGCCACCTGCGCCGCCTGGACGTAAAGAAACCCAAGGCCCGTTGATCCTATGGCGGGCGCCGCTCCAAAATGTGGGAGCGGGCTTGCCCGCGATAGCGTTATAACAGTCGAAATCAATGTTGAATGTGCCCACGTCATCGCGGGCAGCCCGCTCCCACACAGGGGCGGATCTGTTTTCGGAGTGAAGTATGAGTCAGTTTTCGGATGTACCCGTCGACGGCACCCTCGACGCCACCGGCCTCAACTGCCCGGAGCCGGTGATGATGCTGCACCAGCACATCCGCGACCTGGCGCCCGGTGGCCTGCTCAAGGTTATCGCGACCGATCCCTCGACCCGTCGCGATATCCCCAAGTTTTGCGTGTTCCTCGACCATGAACTGGTGGAACAGCGCGAAGAGGCGGGGACTTACCTGTACTGGATCCGCAAGAAGCTCGCTTAACCCGCCGCGCGGATGCGCTTGCGCGCACTGCGTGCCAGGCGCACCACCAGCATCGCCGCCGCGCAGCTGAGGCCGACGATCAGCCCCTGCCACAAGCCGCTTGGGCCGTTGGCCTGGCCCAGCCAGTCGGTGAGCCCCAGCAAGTAACCCACCGGCAGGCCCACGCCCCAATAGGCGAACAGGGTCAGGACCATGGTCACCCGGGTGTCCTGGTAGCCACGCAGGGCACCGGCGGCGGTCACCTGGATCGCATCGGAGAACTGGAACAGCGCCGCAAACACAATCAGCATCGCCGCCACCTGCACCACTCGCGGGTCGGCGGTGTAGATCGTGGCGATCTGCTCGCGAAACAGCAGCATCAGGCTGCACGACAGGCAGGCATACACCAGTGCGGTGCCCATCCCCACGCCGGCGGCGAAGCGCGCTTCACGGGGTTCGCCACGGCCCAGGGCCTGGCCGACCCGCACGGTCACGGCCATGCTCAGGGAGTAGGGGATCATAAACACCAGGGAGCTGAAGTTCAGGGCGATCTGGTGCCCGGCCACCACGGTTGCGCCCAGGCTGCCGATCAGCAGGGCGATCACCGCAAAGATGCTCGATTCGGCAAAAATCGCGATGCCGATCGGCAGGCCAATGCCCAGGATGCGCTTGATCACCGTCCACTGCGGCCAGTCAAAGCGCTTGAACAGCTCGCTGGCCTGATAGGCCGGGGCCCAGCGCGTCCACCCGACGAAGCCCAGCATCATCGCCCACATCACAATCCCGGTGGCCCAGCCGCAACCCACGCCGCCCATGGCCGGCACCCCGAAATGGCCATAGATGAACACGTAGTTCAACGGAATGTTCAATGCCAGCCCGCCCAGGCCGAGGATCATGCTCGGGCGCGTGCGGCCCAGGCCATCACTGAAACAGCGCAGCACGTAGTACAGCGCCACCGCCGGCATGCCCGCCGCGATGCCGTGCAGGTAGCCCATGCAGGGCGCGATCAGTTCGGGATCGACATTCATTGCATGCAGGATCGGTTCGGCACTGACCAGCAGCAATGACGCGGTAAACCCCACCACCAGCGCCAGCCACAACGCCTGGCGCACCAGCGGGCCGATCTGCGTGTGGCTGCCGGCGCCAAAGCGTTGGGCGACTTTGGGGGTGGTGGCCAACAAGGTGCCGGTCATCAACAGATACACCGGGATCCAGATGGAGTTGCCCAGGGCCACCGCCGCCAGGTCCCGCGCACTGACGCGCCCGGCCATTACCGCATCGACAAAGCCCATGGCGGTGGTTGCCAGTTGCCCGATCATGATCGGCAGGGCCAGCGCCAGCAGGCTGTGGACTTCCCGGCGAACGCGGGCAGGGCGGGAAAGGGGCAGGGTGGCAGTGTTCACGTACAGATGTCCGATAAGGAGGAGCGCAGGACGGCGCATTCTACGCGTTGACGGATGGGTCAGGAAAATACCTGTGTAGCGGATTTGTAAACGCACCGCAGGCGGGTGCCTGTACACTGCGGGTCCGCCAAAGGAGCCTGCCATGCTGATTGTTGCCGACGAAAATATCCCGCTGCTCGATGCGTTCTTTGAAGGGTTTGGCGAGGTCCGCCGGGTGCCGGGGCGTGCCATCGACCGCGCCGCCCTTGAACAGGCCGATGTGCTGTTGGTGCGCTCGGTGACCAATGTCAACCGTGCGCTGCTGGAAGGTACGCCGGTACGGTTTGTCGGCACCTGCACCATCGGCACCGACCACCTGGACCTCGACTACTTTCAAAAGGCCGGTATCCAGTGGTCCAGCGCGCCGGGCTGCAATGCCCGTGGCGTGGTGGATTATGTGCTGGGCAGCCTGCTGACCCTGGCCGAAATCGAGGGCGCAGACCTGACCCAGCGTACCTATGGCATCGTCGGTGCCGGTGAAGTGGGCGGGCGCCTGGTCAAGGTACTCAAGGGCCTGGGCTGGAAGGTGCTGGTCTGCGATCCGCCACGCCAGGCCGCCGAAGACGGTGATTACGCCAGCCTGGACCAGATCATCGAACACTGTGATGTGATCAGCCTGCACACCCCGCTGAAAAAATCCGGCAGTGGCTCGACCTGGCACCTGCTCGATCGCCAGCGGCTTGCGCAGCTCAAGCCGGGCACCTGGCTGATCAACGCCAGCCGTGGCCCGGTGGTGGATAACGCGGCGCTGCGTGAGGTGTTGCTGGCGCGCGAAGACCTGCAGGCGGTGCTGGACGTCTGGGAAGGCGAGCCGCAAGTGGATGTGGCGTTGGCCGAGTTGTGCGTGCTGGCGACCCCGCATATCGCCGGCTACAGCCTGGACGGCAAGCAGCGCGGCACGGCGCAGATCTACCAGGCATTGTGCGCGCACCTTGGCCAGCCGGCGAACATTCAGTTGAGCGACTTGTTGCCCGAGCCATGGCTGGCCGGGGTCAACCTCAATGCCAGCACCGACCCGGCCTGGGCCCTGGCGATGCTGTGCCGCAGCGTCTACGACCCGCGCCGCGACGATGCGGACTTTCGCCGTAGCCTGGTAGGAACGGTGGAAGAACAGCGCAAGGCATTCGACCTGTTGCGCAAACACTACCCGGAGCGCCGGGAGATCGATGGCTTGCAGGTGCGGATCCATGGCGAGTCGGCAGCCTTGCACGCCATCGTCAACGCCCTGGGCGCAACCCCGTCACCCTGGTAGGCGCGCATAAAAAAACCGGCCACCAGGGCCGGGTCTGAAAGAGCTTGGGCATATCAGCCTTGCTGGGCAGGCTTGACCAGTTTGCGTTCCAGTTCGGCGCAGGCGCCCTGGATCATCTCTTCGGTAATCTGCACTTCGCGACCCTGGGCATCAATATACGAGCAAGGCAACGGCTGTGGCTGGCGGATTACTTCAACTTTGTCAGTGCTGCGGGTTTGCAAGGACATGGCCTGTCTCCTCATCAGGGTGTGTAGCGACTCTAATTGCGCCGTATGACCGAGCTGTGACAACGCCTGGTCAGGCGGCGGCTTGAATGCCCACTCCAGCAGAAATCGCTGCGGATTTCCAGCCGCAGTTTAGACCGATAGCCTCTAGGGCCTAGTCTTGCGGGGCATAATTAACCTGACTCATTGTGATTTACCCAAGTTCAATCCGATTGCGGTGTAGGCTTGGGTTTGTCTTCCTCAGGTGATGCTCTCCATGCTGTCAGCCCGTCAACGCCGCGCCATTCGCCTGGCCATGCGCTTTATCGCCCCGTATCGCTGGCAGGCCGTCGGCGCCTTGCTCGCACTGATCGTCACCGCAGGCATTACCTTGTCCATGGGCCAGGGCATCCGCCTGTTGGTGGACCAGGGCTTCATGACCCAATCGCCGCACCTGCTCAACCAGTCCATCGGCCTGTTTATGTTCCTCGTGTTGGGCCTGGCGGTGGGCACCTTTACGCGCTTCTACCTGGTGTCGTGGATCGGCGAGCGGGTGGTGGCGGACATTCGCCGGCAGGTGTTCAATCACCTGATCTACCTGCATCCGGGGTTCTACGAGCACAACCGCAGCTCGGAAATCCAGTCACGCTTGACCGCCGACACCACCTTGCTGCAATCGGTGATCGGCTCATCCCTGTCGCTGTTTTTGCGCAATGGGTTGATGGTGATCGGCGGGATTGTGTTGCTGTTTATCACCAACCCCAAGCTCACCAGTATTGTGGTGGTGGCATTGCCGCTGGTGCTGGCGCCGATCCTGGTCTTCGGCCGCCGCGTGCGCAGCCTGTCGCGCCAGAGCCAGGACCGGATTGCCGACGTCGGCAGCTACGTGTCCGAGACCCTGGGCCAGATCAAGACCGTGCAGGCCTACAACCATCAGGTGCAGGATGAGCAGCGCTTCGCGGTGACGGTGGAGGAGGCGTTCGCCACGGCGCGCAAACGCATCGTCCAGCGCGCCTGGCTGATCACCCTGGTGATTGTGCTGGTGCTGGGGGCCGTCGGCGTGATGCTGTGGGTGGGCGGCATGGACGTGATCGCCGGGCGCATCTCCGGCGGCGAGCTGGCGGCCTTTGTGTTCTACAGCCTGATCGTCGGCAGTGCCTTTGGCACCTTGAGCGAGGTGATCGGCGAGTTGCAACGGGCTGCCGGGGCGGCGGAGCGGATCGCCGAACTGTTGCAGTCGAGCAATGACATCCAGGCGCCGGCCACGGGCGTGATTACGTTGGCGCAGCGGGTCAGTGGCCGCCTGGAGCTGCAAGACCTGTATTTCTCCTACCCATCGCGTCCCGACCGTTATGCCATCGAAGGCCTGAACCTGAGCGTCAAGGCCGGCGAAACCCTGGCCCTGGTCGGGCCATCCGGGGCGGGCAAATCCACCTTGTTCGATTTGCTGCTACGGTTCTACGACCCGCAACAGGGGCAGGTGCTGCTCGAAGGCCAGCCGCTTACCCGTCTCGACCCGCTGGACCTGCGCCGCTGTTTTGCCTTGGTGTCCCAAAGCCCGGCGCTGTTTTTTGGCAGCGTCGAAGACAACATCCGCTACGGTAACCCGCAGGCCACCTTTGCCCAGGTCGAAGCCGCGGCGCGCATTGCCCACGCCCACGATTTCATCCTGCAAATGCCTGACGGTTACCAGACCCATCTGGGCGATGGCGGCCTGGGCCTTTCCGGCGGCCAGCGCCAACGCCTGGCCATTGCCCGGGCCTTGCTGGTGGACGCGCCCATCCTGTTGCTGGACGAGGCCACCAGCGCCCTGGACGCCCAGAGCGAGCACCTGATCCAGCAGGCCTTGCCGCAATTGATGCAGGGGCGTACCACCCTGGTGATTGCCCACCGCTTGGCCACGGTAAAAAACGCCGACCGGATTGCGGTGATGGATCAGGGGAAGTTGGTCGCAGTGGGCACCCACCAGCAGCTGATCGCCAGCAACCCGCTGTATGCGCGGCTGGCGGCCTTGCAATTCAACGATGGCCACGACGAACTCTAAAAAAATGCCCGCGTCTCACAACGCGGGCACTTGCAGCTTCAAGCGTGCAGCTTTCGGCTGCTTTTACTGATCATCAAAATAACGCTCGTGCCAATCCACCAACGGCTGTGGCGAGTTGAGCTTCTGCCCGTAGATCACCGAATAAGACAGCACGTTCTGCACATACTGGCGGGTTTCGTCGAACGGGATGCTTTCCACCCACACGTCGAAACTCAGGTGATCGGCGCCGCGCAGCCATTGGCGTACGCGGCCGGGTCCGGCGTTGTAGGCGGCGGAGGCGAGCACGCGGTTGCCGTTGAACTGGCTGTGCACCTGGCTCAGGTAGGCGGCGCCGAGCTGGATGTTCTTGTCCGGGTCCAGCACCTGCTGCGGTGACGCCAGCGGGATGCTGAACTTGCGCGCGGTTTCCTTGGCGGTGGCGGGCATCAGTTGCATCAGGCCGCTGGCACCGACGCCGGAACGGGCGTCATCCATAAAGGCGCTTTCCTGGCGGGTGATAGCAAACACCCAGCTCGAATGCAGGCCACGGACCTTGGCTTCACGCACCAGCGTATCGCGGTGGGCCATGGGGAAGCGAATGTCCAGGTCGTCCCAGTACTTGGCCTGGCTGATGGTGCGGATCGCCGGGAAGTACCACTTCATGTCGTAGGCGAGCTTGGCCTGGGCGACCATTTCGTCACGGTTGAAGTGGCGGCTGACGTGATACCACTCACGGCGGCCGTCGACGATCTGGCCACGGGCATAAAACTCCAGGGCGCGGCGCACACCCGGGGTGTTGCGCACCTTGTTGACCAGGGCGTGGCTCATGACCAGAGGCTGGTTATTCAACTGATACGGGGCCTGGGAGCGATCCGCCGCGAGGAAGCCATAGAAGTCCCGTTCCCGTGCCAGGCCCTTGTACAGCACCAGCGCTTGCGGGTTCTTCGGCTCGGCCAGCTCCAGGGCGCGGGCCTGCCAGTAGCGCCAGCGATTGGTGGTGGCCAGGTCCTGGGGCAGCTTGCGGGTCAACTGGTAGGCATCTTCCCAGCGGGCCAGGCGCAGCAACAGGCGCAGGCGCCATTCGGAGACGGTGTTGTCACGCAGTTCCGGGTCGTATTTGCTCATCACGTCCAGGGCGCGGGGGTCGTAGCGGCGTGCCAGGGTCAGGCCGATTTCCCGGGCGATGGACACTTTTTCGCCGCGCGAGAAGTGCATGCTGCTGGCATACCCATCCAGCAGGGCCATGGCCTGTTCCGGGTCCTGGCGCGCCAGGCGGCGCAGGCCCAGGCCGACGGCGTCGGCCATGGCTTCGGTGGCCGGCAGGAAGCGCGATGGGTCGCTGAGCAGGGTGGGCTTTTGCGCCACGTCCACCATCAGGCGGCCCTGGGCGCCCAGGGTCGGCAAGGTTTTCACCAGGCTGTTGGCCAGCGGGTAGTTACGGGCTTCGGCGGCCAGCTTGGCGCGGTCCCAGATTTTCTGTTCGGTCAATTGCCCGGCGGCGGCCCACTGGCCAAAGGTGGCATCACAGGCGGCCGGCTGGGATTTGCCGGTCATCCACAGGGCTTCGGCGGTCTTGTAGCCTTCGGCCTTGAGGTTGTGGCTCAGTTGGTACTGGCCGTGGAGGCAGTCCAGTTCGGTGAAGTTGAGCTTGGCGTCGTAGTACTTTTCAAAGGTCTGCCAATCGCCACGCTCGGCCAGCCAGCGCAACCAGCGCAGTTTCATCCAGTTGGCCTGGGGCAGGTCGCCATGCTTGGCCAGGAACTGTTCGATTTCCTGGTTGCTCGCGGTCTTCAGGCGGGCGGTCAGTTCGTCGTAGGCCAGGTACGGCGTCAGCGGGTAATCGGCCAGGGCCTGGCGGTATTGCATATAGGGGCCGGTGTCACCCTTGGCCAGGGCGCGCTTGGCCTGGTCGTAATATTGGCGTTGGGTGGTCAGGTCCACTGCCTGGGCGGTCTGGACGGCGGTGGAGGAAAGAAGCAGGCAAGATAAAAAGCTGAAAAGGCGACTGCGCATGAGACGTCCGTGCAAAGAAATCAGGACTAGTGCCGGCGCCGCCGACACTGATTGCTCCTAGCTTAGCCTTTTGCCTACAGCCGGTGAAAGCTTTGCAGGGCGCTTCGCTGAAGTTCTCAAGAAATGTCCTACAGAACGTGTCGGGCATGAAAATGCCGGCCGCTTCACCCCCCAACTCAGGTAGAATGCGCGCCCAGTTTTTGGAGAAGCGTATGACCCTGCTCAAATTCAGCGATGTGTCCCTTGCTTTCGGCGCTATGCCGTTGTTGGACAAGGTGTCCTGGCAGATCGCCCGTGGTGAGCGGGTGTGCATCATCGGCCGCAACGGCACCGGCAAGTCCAGCATGATGAAGCTGGTAAAAGGCGACCAGAAGCCCGATGACGGCTCCGTGTGGCGCGCGCCGGGCCTGAAGATCGGCGAATTGCCGCAGGAATTGCCGGTGGCCGACGAACGGACCGTGTTCGACGTGGTTGCCGAAGGCCTCGACGGCGTGGGCGAACTGCTTGCCCAATACCATCACCTGGCGCAGAACTGCGTCACCGAGGAAGACCTGGACAAACTGATGCACGTCCAGCAAGACCTCGAAGCCCGTGATGGCTGGCGCTTGCAGCAACTGGTCGACAGCACCCTGAGCCGCCTGCAACTGCCGGCCGACAAGACCCTGGCCCAATTGTCCGGTGGCTGGCGTCGCCGCGTGCTGCTGGCCCAGGCCCTGGTATCCGAACCGGACCTGCTGCTGCTCGACGAACCGACCAACCACCTGGATATCGGCGCGATTGCCTGGCTGGAAGAAGCCCTCAAGGACTTCCAGGGCGCCGTGCTGTTTATCACGCACGACCGTTCTTTCCTGCAGAACCTCGCCACGCGCATCCTCGAACTGGATCGCGGCGGCCTGATCGACTGGAACGGCGACTACGCCAGCTTCCTGGTGCACAAGGAAGCCAGCCTGGCCGCTGAAGAAACCGCCAACGCGCTGTTCGACAAGAAACTGGCCCAGGAAGAAGTGTGGATCCGCCAGGGCATCAAGGCCCGCCGCACCCGTAACGAAGGCCGCGTACGCGCCCTGAAAGCCTTGCGTGTGGAGCGCAGCGAACGTCGCGAGCGCACCGGCAAGGCCAATATCCAGCTCGATACCGCCGACAAGTCGGGCAAGCAGGTGATGGTCCTGGAGAACGTCAGCTTCCATCACCCGGACGGCCCGTTCCTGATCAAGGACTTCTCCATGGTCTTGCAGCGCGGCGACCGCATCGGCCTGCTGGGGGCCAACGGCACTGGCAAGACCACCTTGCTCAAGCTGATGCTCAGCGGCCTGCAACCGACCAGCGGCACCGTGGAAGAGGGCACGCGCATCGACGTGGCCTACTTCGACCAGTTGCGCCACCAGTTGGACCTGGAAAAGACCGTGATCGACAACGTCGCCGAAGGCCGCGACTTTATCGATATCGACGGCCAGAGCCGCCACGTGCTGAGCTACCTGGGCGACTTCCTGTTCAGCCCGCAACGTGCCCGCACGCCGGTCAAGGCCCTGTCTGGCGGTGAGCGTGCGCGCCTGCTGCTGGCCAAGCTGTTCAGCAAACCGGCCAACCTGCTGGTGCTCGACGAACCGACCAACGACCTCGACGTGGAAACCCTCGAACTGCTGGAAGAGGTCCTGTTGACCTTCAACGGCACCGTACTGATGGTCAGCCACGACCGGGCATTCCTCGACAACGTGGTCACCAGCACCCTGGTCTTTGAAGGCGAGGGCAAAGTGCGCGAATACGTCGGTGGTTACCAGGACTGGCTGCGCCAGGGCGGCTCGCCGCGCCTGCTGGGCGTGACCGAGAGCAAGTCTGGCAAGGCCGACTTGAACTCTGCGGTGGTTGCACCTGCCGCTGCCGAACCTGTTCAGGACGCTGCGCCGGCGGCCAAGAAAAAGCTCAGCTACAAGTTGCAGCGTGAGCTGGAAGCCTTGCCGGGTGATATCGACGCCAAGGAGCAGCAGATCGCTGCCGTGGAGGCCGAAATGGCTGACGCGGGTTTCTACCTGCGTCCTGCGGCGGAAACGGCCAAGGTCATCGAGTCCCTGGAGAAGCTGAACCAGGAGCTGGAAGTATTGGTTGAGCGTTGGGCCGAGCTGGATGCCTGAATGATTTCGCGGCAATAAAAAACCCGGTGCTCATGTTGATGAGTACCGGGTTTTCTCTATGAATACGGTCAAAATGTGGGGGCGGGCCAGCCTCCACATTTGATTTGCAGTGTTCTTACGAGCTTTTTACCAGCTTCACTGCCAGTACGTCGCACGGTGCGCCGTGCAGTACATCGTTGGCAGTGGAGCCCAGCAGCAACGCCAGGCCGTGACGGCCATGGCTGCCCACCACGATCAGGTCGCACTGTTGCTCCTTGGCCAGTTCGTGGATTTCCTGGCGCGGCTGGCCATATTTGAGGTGGTTTTGCTCTGCTTTCAACGCGGGATACTTATCGGTCAGCCGCCCCAGGCGCTCCTTGGCCTGGTCGAACTGCTGCTGTTGCAGTTGCGAAAGGTCCATCGGTACGTCGCCGCCAAAGGCCATGGCCATGGGTTCGACGATATGCACCAGGGATAGCTTGGCGCTATCGCCGGCAACGGCCATGGCGCGCTTGATCACCGGATCGCACTCTTCGGTCAGGTCCACGGCGACCAGAATATGTTCGTAAGTCATGAGGCGTTCCTCCAGGGGACTGCAATAAGTTCAGTATGGCTGCTTTCAAGCGGATGGGGTTGAGTCAGGTCAAATCCGCTCATCTAGAAATTCGGGAGTACACATATGACGGTCTGGATAGTGGTGTCAATCCTTCTCGTGGTCTTGAGCCCCCTGGCCTGGCTGCGCCCCTCGCGCCACCAGAGCGGGCGCATGGCCCTGCGCATGGAAGCGCGACGCATCGGCCTGGCCATGCAGCTGTCGCCCCAGGAATGGCCGCACTGGCTCAAGCAGGAGCCGCCCAGCCCTTGTGCGCAGTACTGTCGGCCACGGCGCGGCAGCAAACCCGCACTGTGGGTTTACTGGCAACTGGAGCCGGGTGTGTGGGTCAATCAATGGCAGGAAATCTGCGTTGACGAGAAGTTGTTGCCGCATTTTGCAACGCTGCCCGATAACGTCTACAAAATCGAAGCCGACGGGCAAATGATTGCCTTGTATTGGGGCGAGAAGGGCGAATTCAGTGACTTACAGGCCATCAACACCTTGCTCAAGGCCCTGGCCTGATACCTCGCCGCAATAAAAAGCCCGACATCATCATCGGGCTGGAGTTGGCCAGGCAGGCCGGTAAATTGTGCAATCCATCGCGCCGTGCATTCGCCCAGGCGTTCAAACGTGCCGCTAGCCTAGCCGGATATCTGCCGCTGTACAGGCACTTTCCAGGCTTTTTCGATTATTGATTCTGTGAATACCTGCGCATTGATTCGTCTTGGCGGTTCTGAAATGACTGAAAAGTCGCGTTTTAGCGGCTCTTTCGGGCGATTGACAATTGCCTGGAATTGGCTGAAGGTGGCGTACCCAAATCAAACGGGCGTATGAATTGAGTGTTTGTCTGTAAGGCATCTCATACATAATCCCGACTATCGCATTGGCGGGTGTGCCTGGCGCGTTGGCGTGAGCATTGACGACATGATCAATGCCCGACCAGGGGCCAGCGTCCGATGTGTACTGTTCAGCTTCCATATCGTGGAGATCAGTTGATGATTTACGAAGGTAAAGCCATCACGGTTAAGGCTCTTGAAAGTGGCATCGTCGAATTGAAATTCGACCTCAAGGGTGAGTCCGTCAACAAGTTCAACCGTCTAACCCTGAACGAACTGCGTCAGGCCGTAGACACCATCAAGGCTGATGCATCGATCAAGGGTGTGATCGTCTCCAGTGGCAAGGACGTGTTTATCGTCGGCGCCGACATCACCGAATTCGTCGACAACTTCAAGCTGCCCGATGCCGAGCTTGTGGCTGGCAACCTCGAAGCCAACAAGATTTTCAGCGATTTCGAAGACCTCAACGTACCGACCGTTGCCGCGATCAATGGCATCGCGCTGGGCGGCGGTCTGGAAATGTGCCTGGCCGCGGACTTCCGCGTCATGGCCTCCAGCGCGAAAATCGGCCTGCCGGAAGTCAAGCTGGGCATCTACCCGGGCTTCGGCGGTACTGTGCGCCTGCCGCGCATCATCGGTGCCGATAACGCCATCGAGTGGATTGCCGCTGGCAAGGAAAACCGTGCTGAAGACGCGCTGAAAGTGGGCGCCGTGGATGCTGTGGTTGCCCCGGAAAAACTCGCAGAAGCGGCACTGAACCTGATCAAGGGCGCCATCAGCGGCGAATTTGACTACAAGGCCAAGCGTCAGCCGAAGCTGGAAAAACTCAAGCTCAACGCCATCGAACAAATGATGTCGTTTGAAACCGCCAAGGGTTTTGTCGCCGGTCAAGCGGGTCCTAACTACCCGGCCCCGGTCGAAGCGATCAAGACCATCCAGAAAGCCGCGAACTTCGGTCGCGACAAGGCCCTGGAGATCGAAGCCGCCGGCTTCGTCAAACTGGCCAAGACCTCGGCTGCACAGAGCCTGATCGGCCTGTTCCTGAACGATCAGGAACTGAAGAAAAAGGCCAAGGCCTACGACGCCATCGCCAAAGACGTGAAACAGGCTGCCGTCCTCGGCGCCGGGATCATGGGCGGCGGTATTGCCTATCAGTCGGCGTCCAAAGGCACGCCGATCCTGATGAAAGACATCAATGAGCACGGGATCGAGCAAGGCCTGGCCGAAGCCGCCAAGCTGCTGGTAGGCCGCGTTGATAAAGGCCGCATGACCGCTGCGAAAATGGCTGAAGTGCTTAACGGCATTCGTCCTACGCTGTCCTACGGTGATTTCGGCCACGTCGACCTGGTGGTCGAAGCCGTTGTCGAGAACCCGAAGGTCAAGCAGGCGGTACTGGCTGAAGTTGAGGCCCAGGTCAAAGAAGACACGATCCTGGCGTCCAACACCTCGACCATTTCCATCACCTTGCTGGCCAAGGCCCTCAAGCGCCCGGAAAATTTCGTCGGCATGCACTTCTTCAATCCGGTGCACATGATGCCGCTGGTGGAAGTGATCCGTGGCGAGAAGTCCAGCGAGCTGGCCGTTGCCACCACCGTTGCCTACGCCAAGAAAATGGGCAAGAACCCGATCGTGGTCAACGACTGCCCGGGCTTTTTGGTCAACCGCGTGCTGTTCCCGTACTTCGGCGGTTTCGCCAAGCTGGTCAGCGCTGGCGTGGACTTTGTGCGGATCGACAAGGTCATGGAAAAATTCGGCTGGCCCATGGGCCCGGCGTACCTGATGGACGTGGTCGGTATCGACACCGGCCACCACGGTCGCGACGTTATGGCTGAAGGCTTCCCGGACCGCATGAAAGACGACCGTCGCTCGGCCATCGATGCACTCTACGAAGCCAAGCGCCTGGGCCAGAAGAATGGCAAGGGCTTCTACGCCTACGAGACCGACAAGAAGGGCAAGCAGAAGAAAGTTGCCGACCCATCGGTTCACGAAGTGCTGGCTCCCATCGTCTACGAGCAGCGTGAAGTGTCCGACGAGGACATCATCAACTGGATGATGATCGCCCTGTGCCTGGAAACCGTGCGCTGCCTGGAAGACGGCATCGTCGAAACCGCCGCCGAGGCCGATATGGGCCTGGTGTACGGCATTGGTTTCCCTCCATTCCGTGGCGGTGCGCTGCGTTACATCGACTCGATCGGTGTGGCCGAGTTCGTTGCCCTGGCTGATCAGTACGCTGATCTGGGCCCGCTGTACCACCCGACCGCGAAGCTGCGCGAGATGGCCAAGAACGGCCAGAGCTTCTTCGGTTAAGCGCCCAAACGACTAGAGCGAGAATATTTATGAGCTTGAATCCAAGAGACGTCGTGATTGTCGACTTCGGTCGTACTCCGATGGGCCGCTCCAAGGGCGGCATGCACCGCAACACCCGTGCCGAAGACATGTCGGCGCACCTGATCAGCAAACTGCTGGAACGCAACGTCAAGGTCGACCCGAACGAAGTCGAGGACGTGATCTGGGGCTGCGTCAACCAGACCCTGGAGCAGGGCTGGAACATCGCGCGCATGGCCTCCTTGATGACGCAGATCCCGCACACTGCTGCCGGCCAGACCGTCAGCCGCCTGTGTGGCTCGTCGATGAGCGCGCTGCACACAGCCGCCCAGGCGATCATGACCGGCAACGGTGATGTGTTTGTGGTCGGCGGCGTGGAGCACATGGGCCACGTCAGCATGATGCACGGCGTCGACCCCAACCCGCACATGTCGCTGTACGCGGCAAAAGCCTCGGGCATGATGGGCCTGACCGCGGAAATGCTCGGCAAGATGCACGGCATCACCCGTGAAGCCCAGGATGCATTCGGCGTGCGTTCCCACCAACTGGCCCACAAGGCCACCGTGGAAGGCAAGTTCAAGGATGAAATCATCCCGATGAACGGCTACGACGAGAACGGTTTCCTGAAACTGTTCGACTACGACGAAACCATTCGTCCAGACACCACCCTGGAAAGCCTGGCGGCCTTGAAGCCGGCGTTCAATCCAAAGGGCGGCACCGTGACAGCCGGTACGTCGTCGCAGATCACCGATGGTGCTTCGTGCATGATCGTGATGT
Source organism: Pseudomonas sp. ICMP 8385 (assembly GCF_002699915.1). Lineage (NCBI taxonomy): Bacteria > Pseudomonadati > Pseudomonadota > Gammaproteobacteria > Pseudomonadales > Pseudomonadaceae > Pseudomonas > Pseudomonas sp. ICMP 8385. The sequence goes on from NZ_LKBY01000157.1 coordinate 157,707, forward strand.
CGGCCCAGCGTGCCCAGGACCTGGGGATCCAGCCTCTGGCAGTGATCCGTTCCATGGCCGTGGCGGGTGTGGACCCGGCGATCATGGGCTATGGTCCAGTACCGGCCACACAAAAAGCCTTGAAGCGCGCAGGTCTGAGCATCTCCGACATCGACTTCTTCGAGCTCAACGAAGCTTTCGCCGCACAGGCCCTGCCCGTGCTGAAAGATCTGAAAGTGCTCGACAAGATGAACGAGAAGGTTAACCTGCACGGCGGTGCGATTGCCCTGGGCCACCCATTCGGTTGCTCCGGTGCGCGTATCTCCGGTACTTTGCTTAACGTGATGAAGCAAAATGGCGGCAACCTTGGGGTTGCAACCATGTGCATTGGTCTCGGCCAAGGCATTTCCACCGTCTTCGAACGCGTCTAAGCGTTGGGTTGACGGAAGCCGGGGCCCAGTGCCCCGGTTTTTGTTTTTTGGAATTTTTAATTTTTTTTTAACAAATTTTGTAAGAGGGCCAGAGCATGCAAGTCGAACCAGGGCTCTACCGGCATTATAAAGGTCCCGAGTACCGCGTTTTTAATGTGGCGCGGCACTCCGAGACCGAAGAAGAAGTGGTGTTCTACCAAGCGTTGTATGGCGATTACGGCTTTTGGGTACGCCCCTTGAGCATGTTCCTGGAGACCGTTGAAGTTGACGGCAAGCAGGTCCCGCGCTTTGCTTTGGTGCAGGTCGAACCCAGTCTTTTTTCAGGGCAATAACGGCAGGTTGCGCGCAATGCCGCGCTTGACCTCACTGTGTTGCCACTATATATAGCGTTGCCGCGTCAGGCGCCAACCGCCTTTCTCTTCTCGAATTCAGGAATTTTCCGATCCATGGGCAAATCGCTGGTCATTGTGGAATCCCCGGCTAAGGCCAAGACCATCAACAAGTACTTGGGCAACGAGTACGTGGTGAAGTCGAGTATCGGCCATATCCGAGACCTGCCCACCAGCGGTTCGGCTAGCGCCAGCAAGGAGCCTGCTGCCAAGCGCGGCAAGGCGGCTGCGGGCGAAGGTCCGGTGCTCTCGCCTAAAGAGAAGGCGCGCAAGCAGCTGGTCTCGCGCATGGGTGTGGACCCGGATCATGGCTGGAAGGCCAAGTACGAAATCCTTCCGGGCAAGGAAAAGGTGATCGAGGAGCTGCGCCGGCTCGCCAAGGATGCCGACACCATTTATCTGGCGACGGACTTGGACCGCGAAGGGGAAGCCATTGCCTGGCACCTGCGCGAAGCCATCGGTGGGGATGACAGCCGCTATAAACGCGTGGTGTTCAACGAGATCACCAAGAAGGCGATCCAGGAAGCCTTCTCCAAGCCGGGCGAACTGGACATTGACCGCGTCAATGCCCAGCAGGCGCGGCGCTTTCTCGACCGCGTCGTCGGCTACATGGTCTCGCCACTGCTGTGGGCGAAGATCGCCCGTGGCCTGTCCGCTGGCCGTGTGCAATCGGTAGCGGTCAAGCTGGTGGTGGAGCGTGAGCGCGAGATTCGTGCGTTCAACCCTGAAGAGTACTGGGAAGTCCACGCGGACCTCGGTACCGCCAAGGGCGCTACCGTGCGCTTTGACGTGGCCCGCGAGAAAGGCGAGGCCTTCAAGCCGCTCAACGAAGCCCAGGCCATGGCTGCGCTGGACAAGCTCAAGGCTTCCAGCTACAGCATCGTCAAGCGCGAAGACAAGCCCACCAGCAGCAAGCCGTCGGCGCCGTTCATCACGTCCACCCTGCAACAGGCCGCGAGCAACCGCCTGGGCTTTGGCGTGAAGAAGACGATGATGATGGCCCAGCGTCTGTACGAAGCGGGCTACATCACGTATATGCGTACCGACTCCACCAACCTGTCGGTGGACGCGGTGGCGATGGCGCGTACCTATATTGAAAGCGAGTTCGGCAAGAAGTACCTGCCGGAGAAGCCAAACGTCTACAGCAGCAAGGAAGGCGCACAAGAGGCTCACGAAGCGATCCGCCCCTCCGATGCCAATACCGAGCCAAGCAAGCTCACGGGCATGGAACGTGACGCTGAGCGCCTCTACGAGCTGATCTGGCGCCAGTTCCTGGCTTGCCAGATGCTGCCGGCGCAATACCTGTCCACCACCGTCACGGTGGGAGCTGGGGACTTCGAGCTGCGTGCCAAGGGCCGTATCCTCAAGTTCGACGGCTACACCCGCGTAATGCCGCAAATCGCCAAGCCGGGCGATGACGATGTGCTGCCGGATATGGCCCAAGGCGATGTGATGAAGCTGATCAAGCTTGATCCGAGCCAGCACTTCACCAAACCGCCGGCCCGTTATTCGGAAGCCAGCCTGGTCAAGGAGATGGAAAAGCGCGGGATCGGTCGTCCTTCGACCTATGCGGCGATCATCTCCACCATTCAGGACCGTGGCTACGTGGCCCTGCATAACCGTCGTTTCTATTCGGAAAAGATGGGCGATATCGTTACCGAACGTTTGTCCGAGAGCTTCTCCAACCTGATGGACTACGGCTTTACCGCCGGCATGGAAGAGAACCTCGATGACGTGGCCCAGGGCGAGCGCGACTGGAAAAACGTACTCGACGAATTCTATGGTGACTTCAAGAAAAAACTCGAAGTCGCCGAGAGCCCGGAAAACGGCATGCGCGCCAACCAGCCGGTGATGACGGATATTCCGTGCACCACCTGCGGGCGGCCGATGCAGATCCGCACCGCGTCTACCGGGGTGTTCCTGGGTTGCTCGGGCTACAGCCTGCCGCCCAAAGAGCGCTGCAAGGCCACGGTCAACCTGGTACCGGGTGATGAAATTGCTGCCGACGACGAGGGTGAATCCGAGTCGTTGGTGCTGCGTGGCAAGCACCGTTGCCCGATCTGCAGCACGGCGATGGATGCCTACCTGCTGGACGAGAAGCACAAGCTGCACATCTGCGGTAACAACCCCGATTGCAACGGCTACGAGATCGAAGAGGGCACCTACCGCATCAAGGGCTACGAAGGTCCGAGCCTGGAGTGCGACAAGTGTGGCAGCGAGATGCAACTCAAGACCGGCCGTTTCGGCAAGTTCTTCGGTTGCACCAACCCAACCTGCAAGAACACCCGCAAACTGCTGAAAAGTGGTGACGCGGCGCCGCCGAAGATGGACCCGGTGAAGATGCCCGAGCTCAAGTGCGAGAAGGTCAACGACACCTACATCCTGCGTGACGGCGCTTCGGGCCTGTTCCTGGCCGCCAGCCAGTTCCCGAAAAACCGCGAGACCCGTGCGCCCCTGGTGCTGGAAATCGTGCCGCACAAGGATGAGATCGATCCCAAGTACCACTTCCTGTGCGAAGCGCCGAAGAAGGATCCCGACGGTCGTCCGGCCGTGATCCGCTACAGCCGCAAGACCAAGGAGCAATACGTGCAGACCGAGGTGGACGGCAAGCCTACGGGCTGGAAGGCGTTCTACGACGGTGGCAAGTGGAAGGTGGAGGACAAGCGCCAGGGCGCTTGATCCCGCTCCTGCATTGAAATAAAGGCCGCCTTCACAGGCGGCCTTTTGTTTTGTGCTTGCAGTGGGCTTGTCTCATCCGTGACACTGTTCAGCCAGCATCACGTTTATGTCGTTGTGGAGACTGCCGTCATGGCCAACGAACTCTATACCCGTACCAACCAGAAAATTTACTTCGCGGGTTTGTCCCTGGAAGCCCTTGGTCGTGCCGAGGACGGGAAGGAGATGAATGCTATTGCGCTGGTCCAGGCGGGGCGAGAGTCGGCCTTGTTCCATCTATATGGGGCTTTGCTGGGGTTGTGCCATGAAATTGCCGGATTTTATCGCCTGCCCCAGGCGAATGCGCCTCGGGCCGAGGATATCCTGACCCGTGAGGTGCTCGAGTCTATGGCCATCCCCGAGTTGGCCGAACTGGTGGAAATGGCCCGCAGCCCTGACAGTTGGCTGGCCCGCTTGTTGGCTGCCCATTCGGCGCTGTTCCAGCCGCCGCGTGTGCCGCACAAGCCCAAGGGCGATGTGACCCAGCCGTTGATCGTTGCGGTTAGCCTGGAAGAAGAAGGGCCGAAGCCGCTGAGCCGGGCTGAGTTGGAGAGCTGGCGCCAGGAGCTGAAGAAGCTGGCGATCCGCTTTCGGGATGGCTTGAACGAGTGCTGATCGGCAGGACAATGTAGGTGCCGGCTTGCCGACGATAACAATTGATCAAGCAATGCCAAGTTGACTGCCAGAGCGCTATCGCTGGCAAGCCAACGCCTACAGACCATTCATCAAGCCGTAAAGAAAGCTGTTCAGATCCTGAGCGAGGCCGCGTTGATGACTGATATAATGCCGGCCTTTCGTGGAGAACAGATTTTTATGCCAACGTCCTTTCTGGAAATTGTTGAATTGCCCGACGGCCGAATCGAGCTGCGCAGGGCTGAGGACGAGGGTTCTCTGGTGACTTTGGACTTTTCCGAAGACGCCAAGGCGTTCCTGCAAGGCCAGCACGTGGAAGTGGCAAAAGCCATGTTGAGCGTAGGTGTGCAGATGGCGGGGCGTCTGGCTGAAGGCGAACCAGAGAAAGACGACGGTCCACGGGTTCTTCACTGAGCCCGTTTGTCGTTTTAAGATTCAAATACTCAATCGGCTTCTTGGTTCTGTAGAAGCCTTGTGTCCATCGCAGGCACTGACCTGACGTCAGGCTGCAATCGGACGACCTGCAGTGCTCCCGATAACGCGTTGCGCGCCAGTCTCGGGCTTATCCCAATCGAATATTCAAGCTTTGTGCATCGCCCGTGCGCGCTGCGCTGATCAACTGCTGCTTGGCCGAAGCACCCAGCGGGTTTAGCCAACTGACGACGGTGTGGCTACGCCCCAGGCGCAATGCCTCGTAGGTCAGTTGCTGAGCGCTCTGGGTGCCGCGTGGTTGCAACAGCAGGATACGCTCGCGGTTCAGGCCCGCATCGCGCAACCAGGCCTGGGTCAGGCTGGCGGGTGGGGCGATCAGGGTCAGCCAGCGGGCGTCCTGCTCCTCGCTCAATTCGCGCAGGATCGGCGCCAGCAGGCTCAGGCAGTTCCCGGCAGCGCCGCGCAACGACAATTCACTGAATACCTCAGGTTCAGCGGGGGCGGTCCATGGGGACTCCACCGCCTCGCTGAGGAGGGGGGCAAGTGGCTGGGCCAAAAAGGCCTCAAACAGCGGCAGTTGTGTGTGTTGTTGCGCGTGTGGGAACTGCATGATGCCTCCGTTAGCGGCGAATAACGCCGACACTCAAGCCTTCGATCACCAGGTCCTGATCCTTCAGGTTGACTTCAATCGGCGAAAACTCGGGGTTTTCTGCCAGCAGCCAGACTTTGCTGCCTTCGCGCTTGAAGCGCTTGACCGTCACTTCGTCGCCAATGCGGGCCACGACGATCTGGCCGTTGCGCGCTTCGCGGGTGGTGTGCACGGCCAGCAGGTCACCGTCGAAGATGCCCACGTCCTTCATGCTCATGCCATGGACCCGCAACAGGTAGTCGGCGCGAGGGTGGAAGAAGGTCGGGTTGATATTGCAGGATTCCTCGACGTGCTGTTGTGCCAGAATCGGCGCACCGGCAGCGACCCGGCCAATGATCGGCAGCGTCGATTCGTCGGCCTTGGCTTCAAAGCCGGGAATACGAATGCCACGGGATGCACCCGGGGTCATTTCGATCGCGCCCTTGCGAGCAAGGGCCTTCAGGTGTTCTTCGGCAGCATTGGGGGATTTGAACCCCAGCTCCAGGGCGATTTCTGCCCGGGTCGGCGGATAGCCGTTGTCGTCGAGGCAGCGCTTGATAAAAGCGAGAATCTCAGCTTGGCGTGGCGTCAGTTTTAGCATGTTGATCGCTCTGTCTTTTTATACAGTGACTGGGATTATATACAGTGAACTGCGCTTGGCAATCATCGTTTTTGCCGACTCCGCCGGACGGTCATCTGTCGGCCCTTGCAAAGCCTGGAGACAGCGCTGCCTACAGGTTGTTGAAGATGTGATTAAATAGGTGCGAATCGGGTGACTGCCCGGCCGGAAAACGGACCTGCAGGCTTGACATTGCACAAGGTGAAACGTATGTTTCAAACAAGTGTTTGTCAGGCGGAGTAGCCATGGCCCAGTCGGAAACCGTTGAACGCATTCTCGATGCTGCCGAGCAGTTGTTCGCGGAAAAAGGATTTGCTGAAACTTCATTGCGGCTGATCACCAGCAAGGCCGGGGTCAACCTGGCGGCAGTGAACTATCATTTCGGCTCGAAAAAAGCCCTGATCCAGGCGGTGTTCTCACGCTTTCTGGGGCCGTTCTGCGTTAGCCTCGACCGTGAGCTGGAGCGACGCCAGGCCAAGCCCGACAACAAGCCGAGCCTGGAAGACCTGCTGGAAATCCTCGTCGAGCAAGCCCTGGTGGTACAGCCGCGCAGCGGCAACGACCTGTCGATTTTCATGCGCCTCTTGGGCCTGGCCTTCAGTCAGAGCCAGGGCCACTTGCGCCGTTACCTCGAAGACATGTACGGCAAGGTATTCCGTCGCTACATGTTGCTGGTCAACGAAGCCGCCCCGCGTATTCCCCCCATCGAATTGTTCTGGCGCGTGCACTTCATGCTCGGTGCCGCGGCGTTCAGCATGTCCGGGATCAAGGCCTTGCGCGCCATTGCCGAAACCGATTTCGGCGTCAACACCTCCATTGAGCAGGTGATGCGCCTGATGGTGCCGTTCCTGGCGGCCGGCATGCGCGCGGAAAGCGGGGTTACCGACGCGGCCATGGCGGCCGCCCAACTGCGCCCGCGCAGCAAGTCCGTCCCCGTGGCCGCCAAGGTTTAACCGCTGGCGTCTGGGCGCAACCGCTTGCATCCGCTAAGCTAGCCGCCCATGCCGATTTCAACTCGTTACCCGCACCCTACCGCCTTGCCCGGCTCGACCAGGCGAGGTGGTGGCGCGCGCGCGTCATTCAAGGAAAATTTATGACTGCTGCCCTGCAAGGCTCTTTGATGGTGGACGTCGCCGGCACCTGGCTGACGGCTGAAGATCGCCACTTGTTGCGCCAGCCTGAAGTGGGTGGCCTGATCATTTTTGCGCGCAATATCGAGCATCCGCGCCAGGTGCGGGAATTGAGCGCCGCCATTCGTGCGGTGCGCCCGGACCTGTTGCTGGCCGTTGACCAGGAAGGTGGACGGGTCCAGCGCCTGCGCCAGGGGTTTGTCCGCCTGCCGGCCATGCGGGCGCTGGCGGACAATGCCAATGCCGAATACCTGGCCGAGCAGTGCGGCTGGGTCATGGCCACGGAAGTGCTGGCGGTTGGCCTGGACCTGAGCTTCGCCCCGGTGCTGGACCTCGACTACCAGCGCAGCGCAGTGGTGGGCACACGCTCGTTCGAGGGCGATCCCGAGCGCGCCGCGCTGCTGGCCGGCGCCTTTATCCGGGGCATGAACAGCGCCGGCATGGCCGCCACCGGCAAGCACTTCCCGGGGCATGGTTGGGCCGAGGCAGATTCCCACGTCGCCATTCCCAATGATGAGCGCAGCCTGGAACAGATTCGTGCTCATGACCTGGTGCCGTTCGCGCGCCTGAGCAAGCACTTGGCCGCCGTCATGCCGGCCCATGTCATTTACCCGCAGGTGGATAACCAGCCGGCCGGCTTCTCGCGCCGTTGGCTGCAGGACATCCTGCGCGGCGAACTGCAGTTCGACGGGGTGATTTTCAGTGATGACCTGTCCATGGCCGGTGCCCATGTGGTGGGGGACGCGGCGAGCCGGATCGAGGCTGCTTTAAGTGCTGGCTGCGACATGGGCCTGGTGTGCAATGACCGCGCGGCCGCCGAGCTGGCCCTGAGTGCCGCCCAGCGCATGAAGGTCACGCCGTCGGCCCGCCTTGCCCGGATGCGTGGGCAGGCGATGGCGTCGACTGACTATAAGCAGGACCCGCGTTGGTTGGCGGCGCTCGGTGCGCTTCGCGATGCTCAGTTGATCGAATAAGGCTGAGGCGCGTCTATCGCAGGCAAGCCAGCTCCCACATTTTGAATGTATTCACAGAGCAAAATGTGGGCGCTTGCCTGCGATAGCGACCTAACGGTCAACGCTTCTCTTGCTTATTGGGCAACGGCGCAAACAGCGCCTCGATCTCCTCGTTGCCCAGCTTCCAGTCGCCCGTGGTACGACCCTCCAGCACGCCCGCCGCCAGGTCTGATTTTTCCTGCTGCAAGGCCTGGATTTTCTCTTCCACTGTGCCGCGGGCAATCATCTTGTACACAAACACCGGCTTCTCCTGGCCAATGCGGTACGCACGGTCGGTGGCCTGGTTTTCCGTGGCCGGGTTCCACCAGGGGTCGTAGTGGATCACGGTGTCGGCTTCGGTCAGGTTAAGCCCCACGCCACCGGCCTTGAGGCTGATGAGGAAGATTTGCAGCTTGCCGCTCTGGAAGTCCCTGACCGGCGCGCGCCGATCGCGGGTCTGACCGGTCAGCAAGGCATAGGCGACCCCGCGTTTTTTCAGCTCGATTTCAATCAGGCTGAGCATCGAAGTGAACTGCGAGAACAGCAAAATCCTGCGTCCTTCGGCAAACAGTTCGTCGAGCATCTCCATCAGGCTGTCGAGCTTGCCGGAGCTGCTGCCACGGGCGGGCGGGGTGGCATCGTTGACCAGGCGCAGGTCGCAGCAGACCTGGCGCAGCTTGAGCAGCGCTTCCAGAATGATGATCTGGCTACGAGCCACGCCCTTGCGGGTGATCTCGTCGCGCACCTTCTTGTCCATGGCCAGGCGCATGGTTTCGTACACGTCGCGCTGGGCTTCGTTGAGCTCCACCCAGTGGATGATCTCGGTCTTGGGCGGTAACTCAGTGGCCACCTGCTCCTTGGTGCGGCGCAGCAGGAACGGCTTGATCCGACCGTTGAGGTGTTGCAATCGCACGTCGCTGCCGCGTTTTTCGATGGGCACGCGGTAATCACGGTTGAAGCTTTTTACATCGCCCAGCCAGCCCGGCAGCAGGAAGTGGAACAGCGACCACAGCTCGCCCAGGTGGTTTTCCAGGGGCGTGCCGCTCAGGCACAGGCGCTGGCGTGCATTCAGCTCGCGGGCGGCCTGGGCGGCCTTGCTGGTGGGGTTCTTGATGTATTGGGCTTCGTCGAGAATCAAAACATGCAGCGGCTGCGCGGCCAGTTGCTCGATGTCTTTGGGCAGCAGGGCGTAGGTGGTCAGCAGCAGGTCGTAATCGTGCAACTGGGCGAAGTGCTTCTTGCGCCCGGCACCGTACAGCGCCAGCACCTTGAGCTGCGGGGTGAAGTGCGCGGCTTCGTCGAGCCAGTTGGGGATCAGGCTGGTGGGCATCACCACCATGCACGGCCGGTCCAGGCGCCCGGCGATTTTTTCGCTGAGAATATGCGCCAGAGTCTGCAGGGTTTTGCCCAGGCCCATGTCGTCCGCGAGAATCCCGCCCACTTCCAGTTGGCGCAGGGACTGCATCCAGCTCAGGCCTTCGAGCTGGTAGGGGCGCAACGTGGCGTTCAGGCCTTCGGGGGCGGTGCAGGTGAAGTCCTTGATGTCGCGCAGGCGCTGGGCAAAGCTGCGGATCTGCTCGCCACCTTCCCATTGCAGGGGCAGGTCTTCCAGCGGGTTGAGGCGAATGGCGTCGGCCTTGGCCAGGCGCAAGGCGGTGGTGCCGGGCTCTTGCAGGTAGAACTCGCCGAGGGTCGCCAGCACCGGTTTGAGCCGGCCATAGGGCAGGGCGACTTGCAGCGGGCCGTGGCCGCCATTGGGCAGGCCGGGGATGTTCACCAGGATCAGTTCGTCGTCGCGGCGGCGCGCGAGCTTTTCCGGGTTGAGGATTTCGGTGTGGGAGCGCATCAGGTTCAACAGGATCGGCAGCAGGCTCAGGCGTTCGCCATTGACGATAATCCCCAGCTCCAAGTCGAACCAATCGCGCTCCGGCACTTCATCGACGCTGGCGTACCAGTCATCGACCGGGCTCAGGTCGAAGCCGAAATCTTCATCGATCTGCAACTCCCAGCCCTCGGCACGCAAGGTCGGTGAGGCATTGAGGGTGAAGTTCAGCCAGGCGCTGTCATTGACCATCTCAAATAGCTCGCCGGCGCTTTCCGGCAAGGCCTTGCTCTGGCGGGTGGCGATCTTGAAGCCCAGCAGGCGCAGTTGCTCGCGAAACCCTTGCTCGACCTCGGGGTGACGCTTGATCCGCAGGCTCTGGGTCTCCTGGCGCACCATGATATCGGCGTTTTTCTGGCCGCTGACGTAGTTGCCCAGGTAGTTGAACGACAGCGCCGCCCGGTGCTGGATATAGCGCTGCATCTTGCCGTTGCGCGGCTCAAAGGCGCTGAACTCGATACTGGCCAGCCACAACCGGGGAATAGGCTGCACATCCTCGAGCACCACTTGCGGCAGGACCACGCGGTTATCCAGCACGGCCTGCAGCTTTTCCAGCAGCTCGGCATCCTTGGCCGCTGCCGGGTAGGCCAGGGTTTCCTGGACTTGCAGCAGCACCGCCGCGATATGTTTGCAATTGGTGTGCACCGGGCAGGTGCAACGGCTGTCCACCAGGATCAGGGCGCCCTTGGCCGATTCGCGCAGGGAGATGGTCTGGCGATACACATTGCCGCCCGAGCCTTCGCAGCTGGCGATAATGGTGCTGTCGCCGGACTCGACAATCCGCACGCGGTTTTCCAGGGCGTAGCGCCGGCCGCGCTCCAGGCTTTGTTCCTTGAAGCGGTTGGCCCAGGAAGGGGCCAGGGGCTTGGTCAGCGGCGACGGCAGGGACATGGCGCTGGATCAGTCTGCCAGGCCGGGCGGCGGTGCGCTCGGTGGCTTGGCGGTGAGGGAGGTGATCTTGATCAGCAAGGCCAGGTGGCCGCCGTCCAGGTAGTTGAGCTGGTTGTTCTTGGTGCGCACGTCCGGCTGGCTCAGGTGTTCGCTGGCAATCACGCTACCGTTGTTGTCGAACTGGTTGAGCCAGAAGCTCGCATCAATGCTGGTGAAACGCCCCAGTTTCAGCTCCAGGGTGCCCTGGATCGGGTACTGGCCGAACTGTTCCTGGCCGTCGGTGATTTTCACCTTCACCGGCTGTTCGCCCAGGGTCTGTTCCCAGGCCTTGTGCAGCAGCACAGTGTAGTCGCCGCTGGCCTGGAGTTTGTCGACGATGTTGTTCAGGCGCGGCGGGCTGATTTTTTCGCCCCCCTGGCGGGGTAGGCCGGCATCCCAGTTTTCCGGGGCCGGCCGGCTGTTGACCGGCGGCTCCGCATTCTGGCGGATCAGGATCATTTCCACCTGGTAGAGGCTGTCGGCAAACGCCGAAGGTGCGACCACTACCCACAACAGGCTCAGGATACGAAGCAGGCGCATGGGATGTCCTTCAAGCAGATTTCGGGATAAGGCGCTCAAACAGCGCCTCCAATGTATTAAAGCGTTCTTCGGCACGTTCCATCGGCACCATGAACTTGAACAGCGTGGCACCTTCGAATTTGTAACGGTTGGGCTGGCCCTGGATCAACTTGATCAGTACCAACGGGTCCACCGGCGTCTGCGCTTCAAACTCGATACGCCCGCCCTGGGGGCCGGCATCGACCTTCTTGATGCCCAATTGCTCGGCCTGCAACTTGAGCAGGGTCAGGCGCACCAGGTTCTTGGTCGGTTCCGGCAGCAGGCCGAAGCGGTCGATCATCTCCACTTGCAGGTCCTTGAGGCCTTCTTCGTCGGTGGCCGAGGCGATGCGCTTGTACAGGATCAGCCGGGCATGCACATCCGGCAGATAGTCCTCGGGAATCAACGCCGGCAGGCGCAGGTTGATTTCCGGGCCGCCGCCCAGGGGTTGGTCGAGGTTCGGTTGCTCGCCTTTGCGGATGGCTTTCACCGCGCGCTCTAGCATCTCCATATACAGGGTAAAGCCCACAGCCTGGATCTGCCCGCTCTGGCCGTCGCCCAGCAGTTCGCCGGCGCCACGGATTTCCAGGTCGTTGGTGGCCAGCACAAAGCCCGCGCCCAGGTCCTGGGTGTTGGCGATGGCTTCCAGGCGTTTTTCGGCATCGCCGGTAATTTGCTGGCGCGGTGGCGTTAGCAGGTAGGCATAGGCCTGGTGGTGACTGCGGCCGACCCGGCCACGCAACTGGTGCAGTTGCGCCAGGCCGAACTTGTCGGCGCGCTCGATGATAATGGTGTTGGCGCTCGGCACGTCGATGCCGGTCTCGATGATGGTCGAGGCGATCAGCACGTTGAAGCGCTTGTGGTAGAAGTCGCTCATCACCTGTTCGAGTTCGCGCTCGCGCATCTGCCCGTGGCCGATGCCGATCCGCGCTTCCGGCACCAGTTCGGCGAGGTCGGCGGCGCATTTCTCGATGGTTTTCACATCGTTGTGCAGGTAGTAGACCTGGCCGCCGCGCAGCAATTCGCGCAACAGGGCTTCCTTGATCGTGCTTTTGTTCTGTTCCATGACGAAGGTGCGCACCGACAAGCGTCGCGCCGGCGGCGTGGCGATGATCGACAGGTCGCGCATGCCCGACACCGCCATGTTCAGCGTGCGCGGGATCGGTGTGGCGGTCAGGGTCAGGATATCGACCTCGCTGCGCAGGGCCTTGAGCTGCTCCTTCTGGCGCACGCCAAAGCGGTGCTCTTCGTCGATGATCACCAGGCCCAGGTTCTTGATCTTCACATCGTCCGACAGCAGCTTGTGCGTACCGATCACGATATCGATCTTGCCTTCGGCCAAGTCGGCGACGGCTGCGTTGACTTCCTTGGCCGACTTGAAGCGGCTCATCACCTCCACGGTCACCGGCCAATCGGCGAAGCGGTCGCGAAAGCTGTTGTAGTGCTGCTGGGCGAGCAGGGTGGTCGGCACCAGGATTGCCACCTGGCGGCCGCCATGCACCGCGATAAACGCGGCGCGCATCGCCACTTCGGTCTTGCCGAAGCCCACGTCGCCGCAGACCAGGCGGTCCATGGGCTTGGGTGCGAGCATATCGGCGCGCACGGCGTCGATGGTGGTTTGCTGGTCCGGAGTTTCTTCGAAGGCGAAGCCGGCGCTGAAGGTGGCGTAGTCGGCCTTCGGGTCGGCGAACGCATACCCTTCGCGGGCTGCGCGGCGGGCATAGATGTCCAGCAGTTCGGCGGCCACGTCGCGCACCTGTTCGGCGGCCTTGCGCTTGGCTTTCTGCCAGGTCTCGGAGCCCAGGCGGTGCAACGGCGCCAGGGCATCGTCGCTGCCGGTGTAGCGGGCGATCAGGTGCAGGCTGGCCACCGGCACGTAGAGCTTGGCGCCCTCGGCGTATTCCATGGTGAGGAATTCGGCGGCCTGGTTGTCGATCTCCAGGGTCTGCAGGCCCAGGTAGCGCCCCACACCGTGGTCGATATGCACCACCGGCGCGCCTTCGCGCAGTTCGGTGAGGTTCTTGATCACCGCGTCGTTGTTGGCATCGGCGCGTTTTTCCCGGCGCCTGCGTTGCATCACGCGTTGGCCGAACAGCGGGCTCTCGGCAATCAGCGCCAGGGCCGGATCATCCAGTTGCAGGCCTTCGTTGAGCGGGGCAATGGTGATCGCCAGGCGATCCTTGCCAGCCACGAAGTCCGGCCAGCTGTCGACGGTTTTTGGCCGCAGCTTCAGGCGTTCCAGCAACTCCAGCAGCACTTCGCGGCGCCCGGCGGATTCGGCGGTAAACAGCACACGACCGGGGAAGTCGCCGAGGAAGTCGGACAACGCTTGCAGCGGCTGGCTGGCCTTGGCCTCGATGGCCAGGTTCGGCAGGGTCTGGGCCGGGAAGCGTTCGCGACCGACGCCGGCTTCCACATCCTGCTGGCTGGCAACCACGCGCGGCCAGTTCTTGAGGCGGGCGAAGCAGTCTTCTACCGGCAGGAACAGCTCGGCAGGCGGCAATAACGGCCGGGATGGATCGACGCGGCGCTCTTCATAGCGGTTGCGTACGTCGTTCCAGAAGTTTTCCGCTGCCTGCTCGATGCCCGGCAACGAGAACACCTGGGTGTCCTGGGGCAGGTAGTCAAACAGGGTCGAGGTTTCGTCGAAGAACAGCGGCAGGTAGTACTCGATACCGGCGGGGGTAATCCCGCTGCTCAAGTCCTGGAAAATCGGGCAGCGGCGGAAGTCCACGTCAAAACGTTCGCGAAAGCGCGCCTTGAAGCGCGTGACCGCGTCTTTTTGCAGGGGAAACTCCCGGGCCGGCAGCAGTTTGATCGACTGCACCTTGTCGATGGAGCGCTGGTTTTCCGGGTCGAAGGTGCGCAGGGTCTCGATTTCGTCATCGAACAGGTCGATGCGGTAGGGCAGTTTGCTGCCCATCGGGAACAGGTCGATCAGCGCGCCGCGCACGGCGAACTCGCCATGTTCGTACACCGTATCGACGCAGCGGTAGCCGCTGGCTTCCAGGCGCGTGCGCATTTGTTCTACATCGAGCTTCTGGCCGATATCCAGCACCAGGCTGCTGCCCAGCAGGAACTTGGTCGGCGCCAGGCGGTGCAGGGCCGTGGTGATCGGCACCACCAGCACGCCGTGGGCCAATTCCGGCAAGCGGTACAGGCTGGCGATGCGCTGGGAGATGATGTCCTGGTGCGGCGAGAACAAGTCGTAGGGCAGGGTTTCCCAGTCCGGGAAATGCAGCACCGGCAAATCGGGGGCGAAGAAGCTCAGCTCCTGCTCCAGCCGTTCGGCACTTTGGCTGTCGGCGGTCAGCAGCAGGGTAAAGCGTTTGGCTGCACTGGCAGCCTCGGCAATGGCCAGGCTCAGGGCGGCACCGGGCAAATTGCCCCAATGCTGTTTACCTGCCTCGGCAGGGAGTAGCGGTAGACGCAGGACGGGCACGGAAGGTTGAGCTCCAGCGTTGCGACAAAGTCGGTAATTGTAACGGCCTGGAGTGCCGCCTGTCAGTTGCTGACTGTGCCTAATACGGTTTGTAGGAAATGTAGTGGCTAAGACAAACAATGCGCGGTTTTGACTCGGTATGTAGTGCAAAAATGTACATATGTTTCGGAGGGTTACGGATAAGTCGCCAGGGCCTTTCCCCAAGGGGTGCGCTGGAAGCCGCGTATTTACTGGGCTGCGCCGCGGCAAAAATTATGTGCAAGGGCTTTTGTTGCGTGACGCGCATTGCTCAGGGGGCGGCCGGGCGGCATAATGTAGCCCCTTTTTTCAGCCCCTACATGTGGAAGGTTCCCGTGACTCAGAAGCCCGACCAGTGTCTTGGTGAATGGATCGACCGTGAAGCACTCGCAGAAGCGATGATCCCGCTTATCGGTCAGCTGTACCGCAATAACAATGTGGTGAGCTCGATCTATGGCCGCAGCCTGATCAACCAATCAGTCATCGCGATTCTCAAGGCTCATCGCTTTGCTCGCCATCGTTCTGCCGACGATAGCGAACTCTCCGTCCACGAAACATTCCCTCTGCTTAAAGCCATGAGCGAGCTCAAGCTCGGCGCGGCCTCGGTAGACCTGGGCAAGTTGGCGTTCAAATTCCGCGCCCAAGGCAATGGCCGCAGCGCCGAGCAGTTCGTGCGTGAAGAACTGGCCGACGTGGTTGGCCAGCAAAACGCCGCATCCCGCAAAGGCACCGACGTGGTGCTGTACGGCTTCGGTCGTATCGGCCGCCTGCTGGCACGCATCCTGATCGAAAAGACCGGCGGTGGCGACGGCCTGCGCCTGCGGGCTATTGTCGTGCGCAAAGGCGCCGAGAATGACCTGACCAAGCGCGCCAGCCTCTTGCGCCGCGACTCGGTACACGGTTCGTTCAATGGCACCATCACCATCGACGAAGAAAACAACACCATCACCGCCAACGGTAACCTGATCCAGGTGATCTACGCGAAGAACCCGACCGAGGTGGATTACACCCAGTACGGCATCCAGAACGCCTTGCTGGTGGACAACACCGGCGTCTGGCGCGATGCCGACGGTCTGGGCCAGCACCTGGCCTGCCCGGGGATCGACCGCGTGGTGTTGACTGCGCCTGGTAAAGGCAAGCTGAAGAACATCGTTCACGGCATCAACCACAACGAAATCACCGCTGACGACAAGATCGTGTCTGCCGCTTCCTGCACCACCAACGCTATCGTGCCGGTGCTCAAGGCGGTGAATGACAAGTTCGGCATCATCAACGGCCACGTCGAAACCGTTCACTCGTACACCAACGACCAGAACCTGATCGACAACTTCCACAAGGGCGATCGCCGTGGCCGTAGCGCCGCGCTGAACATGGTGATCACCGAGACCGGTGCGGCCACCGCTGCTGCCAAGGCCCTGCCTGAGCTGGCCGGCAAGCTGACCGGTAACGCGATCCGTGTACCCACGCCGAACGTGTCGATGGCCATTCTCAACCTCAACCTTGAGAAAGCCGCTACCCGTGAAGAGATGAACGAGTACCTGCGCTACATGGCGCTGCACTCCGATCTGCATAAGCAAATCGACTTCGTCAACTCCCAGGAAGTGGTGTCCACCGACTTCGTTGGCTCGCGCCACGCCGGTGTGGTCGATGCTGAAGCGACCATCACCCAGGATAACCGCGTTGTACTGTACGTCTGGTACGACAACGAGTTCGGTTACAGCTGCCAGGTAGTGCGCGTGATGGAAGACATGGCTGGGGTCAACCCGCCTGCGTTTCCGCGCTAAGCATTAGCGGTAGATGAAAAAGCCCCGACTGGTTCGGGGCTTTTTTGTGTCTGGGGATTTTGTGTTGGGTTTGAAGGCCTCATCGCGGGCAAGCCCGCTCCCACAGTTTGATTTGCGAATACATTCAAATGTGGGAGTGGGCTTGTCGGGCCGCCGCATCGCCGCGATAGCGATCTATCAGGCTCCACCGACTACCGAAGCCTGTGCAGTGCGCAGTTCATGCCGATTACCCTTGAACAGCACCAAGGTCGCAATCAACCCCAGCACCGCCGCCCCACTGAGCCAGATCCCCGGCGCGGCCTTGTTATCCAGCACATGGATCAGGTAGGTGCAGGCGGCCGGGGTAAAGCCGCCAAAGGTTGCGGTCGCCAGGCTGTAGGCCAGGGAGAAACCGGTGGTGCGGACTTCCACCGGCATGATTTCGGTCAGGGCTACCACCATGGCGCCGTTATACGAGCCATACAGGAACGACAGCCACAACAGCACGATCAGCAGGTGGCTGAAACTCGGATTGACCACCAGCCATGACAACGCCGGGTATGCCGTGAGAATCGCCAGAATCGTCGCACCGAGCAGCAAGGGTTTACGGCCGATCTTGTCGGACACCGCCCCCATCACCGGCAGCCAGATAAAGTTGGAAATGCCCACGCACACGGTGACCAATAGCGCATCCAGGTCCGACAGGTGCAACTCGGCTTTGCCGAAGGTCGGGGTATAGGCGGTGATCAGGTAGAACGACACGGTGGTCATCACCACCAGCGCCATGCCCGCCAGGACGATGCTAAAGTTCTGGCCAATGGAGCGGATGATTTCCTGCAGGGTAGGGCGATGCTTGCGCGCCTGGAATTCCGGGGTTTCCTCCAGGGAGCGGCGAATCACGAAGATCACCGGCACGATCAGGCAGCCGATCAGGAACGGCACGCGCCAGCCCCATTCGCCCATTTCCTCGGGGCTCAGCCAGTGGTTCAAGCCCACACCCAGCAGGCCGGCGAACACCACCGCAGCTTGTTGGCTGGCGGACTGCCAGCTGACGAAAAAGCCCTTGCGCCCCGGCGTGGCGATTTCCGCCAGGTATACCGAGACCCCGCCCAGTTCGACACCCGCCGAGAAGCCTTGCAGCAACCGGCCAAACAGCACGATCAGCGGTGCGGCCACCCCGAGGGTGGCATAGCCGGGCACGCAGGCGATCAGCACGGTCCCGGCGGCCATCATGGCCAGGGTGATCACCAGGCCTTTTTTACGGCCATGGCGGTCGATGTAGGCGCCGAGGAAGATCGCCCCCAGCGGGCGCATCAGGAACCCGGCACCGAAGGTGGCCAGGGACAACATCAGGGACGCAAAGGCGCTGTCGGCAGGGAAGAAGGTCTTGGCAATGGCCGTGGCGTAGAAGCCGTAGACCATGAAGTCGAACATTTCGAGGAAGTTACCGCTGACAACGCGAAAGATCGCCTTGCCTTTGCCCGTGGTGCTGGCCATGTCATTTACTCAACTGGCTATCTTGTTGGAAATCCCTGGTCGTCGTTCATCCTTGCTGCAAGGTCTGGGCGCGAGCGGGCGCCGAAGAGTTTTGTAACCATATGTGTATCTGTCTTGGCGAGCAACAAAAACCGTTAGCAAGCTGGCTAGTTGCTCCACGCCAACCCTCGCCAGGCGACGACATGCCGCATAATGGCCCGCCCCGGAAATATGCTTGAGTGCGGCTTCATTCAGATTTCAGCAGCAATAAGGTTGTGTGGCTTATGAACGGTTTGCGGTACGCGGTGCTAGGCACTGTGCTGGGGAGTGCGCTGGCGATCCTGGCGGGCTGCGGTAAAGCGGAGTCCCTGGAGGCGTTTGGCGGCCCGACCATGGGCAGCACTTATTCAATCAAATATGTCCGCACCCCCGGCACGCCGGCAGCCAGTGAGGTGCAGCCGCAGGTCGAGAGCCTGCTTGCCGAGGTCGACCGGCAGATGTCGACCTATCGCAGCGATTCCGATATCGAGCGCTTCAATGACTTGCCGGCCAACAGCTGCCAGCCGATGCCCGAGTCGATCCTGCAGTTGGTGCGCACCGGCGAACAATTGTCCCAGGCCAGTGGCGGGGCTTTTGACCTGACGGTCGAGCCACTGCTCAACCTGTGGGGCTTCGGCCCCCAGGCGCGGCAGGTAAAAGTCCCGGATCCCATGACGCTGGCCCTGGCGCGCCAGCACGTCGGCCATCAGCACTTGCGTATCGACGGTCACCAATTGTGCAAGGATGCGGCGGTGCAAGTGGACTTCAACAGTATTGCCGCCGGCTACACGGTGGACCGGATTGCCGAGCGGCTTGGGCAGTCGGGCATCCACCGCTACCTGGTCGAAGTGACCGGCGAGCTCAAGGCTGCCGGGCGCAAACCCGATGGCATGCCCTGGCGTGTGGCCCTGGAAGAACCGCGGGATGACCAGCAGGTAGCCGAGCGGATTATCGCGGTGGACGGCTTTGGCGTGTCTACTTCAGGTGACTATCGCAATTATTTCCAGCAGGATGGTCGCCGCTATTCTCACACCCTCGATGCCCGGACCGGCGCACCGATTACCCATCACCTGGCATCGGTCACGGTGCTGGAGCCTTCGGCGCTGATGGCCGATGGCTTGTCGACCTTACTGTTGGTGCTGGGGCCCGACGAGGGCTGGGATTATGCAGAAAAACACCAGATCGCGGCATTTTTTGTGATGCGTGAGGGGGATGCTTTCGTCACACGCAGCAACAAAGCGTTTGAACAACTGACGGCGCTCAAGCCGTGATCAATACTGTGTAGTAAAGGCAAAACTGGCCTACGACGCGACCAAGGGTTAATGTGCGCGGCGTTGAGCCTTATATAGACTGTGCCCCGGCTCACACACCTGAGCCTATTTGATCCTTCATGACCGCTGGCCGCGGCATGATTTAGCCAGGCGCCCAACCGTGCGTCCTGGCCTGTTCTGAGGAGTACGCATGGCTGTCTACAACTACGACGTGGTGGTACTGGGTTCCGGCCCAGCTGGAGAAGGTGCGGCGATGAATGCCGCCAAAGCAGGACGCAAGGTGGCGATGGTCGATAGCCGTCGTCAGGTCGGCGGTAACTGCACCCACCTGGGCACCATCCCGTCCAAGGCCTTGCGTCACTCGGTGCGCCAGATCATGCAGTTCAACACCAACCCGATGTTCCGGGCCATTGGTGAGCCGCGCTGGTTCTCGTTCCCGGATGTGCTGAAAAGCGCCGAGAAAGTCATTTCCAAGCAGGTCGCCTCGCGTACCGGCTACTACGCCCGTAACCGCGTCGACCTGTTCTTCGGCACCGGCAGCTTTGCCGACGAGCAAACCGTCGAAGTGGTCTGCGCCAATGGCGTGGTCGAGAAACTGGTGGCCAAGCACATCATCATTGCCACCGGCTCGCGCCCGTATCGCCCGGCTGATATCGATTTCCACCACCCGCGTATCTACGATAGCGACACCATCCTCAGCCTGGGCCATACCCCGCGTAAACTGATCATCTACGGCGCCGGCGTGATCGGCTGTGAATACGCCTCGATCTTCAGTGGCCTGGGCGTGCTGGTGGAGCTGGTGGATAACCGCGACCAGTTGCTGAGCTTCCTCGACTCGGAAATTTCCCAGGCGTTGAGCTATCACTTCAGCAACAACAACATCACCGTGCGCCACAACGAGGAATACGACCGCGTTGAAGGCCTGGACAACGGCGTGATCCTGCACCTCAAGTCCGGCAAGAAGATCAAGGCCGACGCCTTGCTCTGGTGCAACGGCCGTACCGGCAACACCGACAAACTGGGCATGGAAAACATTGGGGTCAAGGTCAACAGCCGTGGCCAGATCGAGGTGGATGAGAACTACCGCACCTGCGTTACCAATATCTATGGCGCCGGTGATGTGATCGGTTGGCCGAGCCTGGCCAGTGCCGCCCACGACCAGGGCCGTTCGGCCGCCGGCAGCATTGTCGACAACGGCAGCTGGCGCTACGTCAACGATGTGCCGACCGGGATCTACACCATTCCCGAGATCAGCTCCATCGGCAAGAACGAGCACGAGCTGACCAAGGCCAAGGTGCCTTATGAAGTGGGCAAGGCATTTTTCAAGAGCATGGCGCGTGCGCAGATCGCCGGCGAGCCGCAAGGCATGCTGAAGATCCTGTTCCACCGCGAGACCCTGGAAGTACTCGGCGTGCATTGCTTCGGCTACCAGGCCTCGGAGATCGTGCATATCGGCCAGGCGATCATGAACCAGCCGGGCGAGCAAAATACCCTCAAGTACTTTGTGAACACCACGTTCAACTACCCGACCATGGCCGAAGCCTATCGGGTAGCGGCCTACGATGGCCTCAACCGGCTTTTTTGAGCGGCTCCGGCCGGTGGCCTGAGCCGGCCGGGGAGACCGATTTCAGTAAT
This sequence comes from Pseudomonas sp. ICMP 8385, assembly GCF_002699915.1. Taxonomy (NCBI): domain Bacteria; kingdom Pseudomonadati; phylum Pseudomonadota; class Gammaproteobacteria; order Pseudomonadales; family Pseudomonadaceae; genus Pseudomonas; species Pseudomonas sp. ICMP 8385. Next base: position 178,669 of record NZ_LKBY01000157.1, read on the forward strand.
TCCCGAGAGTGGCAGTGGCCAAACCGGGAAAGTCTGTAATCAGGCTATCTACGCCGAAGTCGGCGAGCCTGCGCATCAGCGCAGGTTCGTTGACGGTCCACACGGACACGTGCAAGCCCTGGCGCTGGGCTTTTTCCAGTCGCTCGGGGGTGCACAGCGTCCAGTTCAACGCCAAATACCCACAGCCATAGTTCTGCGCGACCTTCAGCGGGTCGAGCCAGGCGTATTCGGCCACCAGTCCACGGGACAGGTCCGGCGTCAGCTCCAGGGCGGCTTTCAACACTTCCCGCGAGCTTGAGGTCACGGTGACCTTGTCCAGCAGGCCAAAGCGCTGGGCCATTTCGCGGATCGCCAGCACGGTGGTCGCGGCGCGGGTGCGCGAGGCGCTCTTGACTTCCAGTTGCCAGTGGTCAAAGTCGCAGTGTTCAAACAGTTCTTCCAGGCGCGGGATCGGGCAGGGGCTGACCCAGCCCGGGCCGCCCTTGCGCGCGTCCATTTTCACCAGGTCGGCGGCGACGTATTCCACCACCTTGCCGCGCCGGTCGGCGGTGCGCTTCAAGGTCGGGTCGTGGATCACCATCAGCTCGCCGTCCATGGACAGGTGCAAGTCCAGCTCGCAACGGCGCACGCCGTGCTTGAGGCATTGCTGGAAGCTGGTCAGGGTGTTTTCCGGTGCTTCGCCTTTAGCGCCGCGGTGGCCATAAATCAGGGTCACAGTTGCTCCTTTTCGCCAGGTGTATGGCTGGATAAATATCAAATCAGGTGTCTTGGCCGTCGCTTTGTTCTCGGGCCAGGCGCCGTTCCTGGGCCTGTTTTTGCAAAATATAGCGTGCTAGCAGCTGGCGCTGGGCGTCAGTCATGGATTCAAATTCGGTGCCCACGTCAAACCCATCGCCCTTCGGATCGCAATGGGTAACCTTGGCCCGCAGCAACAGGCCCAGCGCCTGGGGCAGCAGCACCAGCTTGACCGCCAGGTGGCTGCCGGGCGTGAGCGCCGTGGGGTGCTGGAAGTCGATACCGCCTTCGGAGATGATCACTGGCTGCGGCGCACCGATCTCGCCCAGCAGGCTTTGCGCCATGACCTGGCTGAGCAGATCCATGCGTTTGTTCTGCACCTTGAGGAAGGCGACGAGGGTGCGGTCGCGCTCGCCGAGCTGGCGCAGCAGGTGCTGGGACTCGAATTCGCTCAGGTGCAGTTCACTGAGCAGGTTGAACAGTGGGGAATCATCCAGCAACACTTCCTTGCTCGCCGCTTGCGGGGCAGACAGGCTTTTGATTTGGAGTGCGATCATGTCGTCGATACGGTAGTATTCGCGGCGATCTTCTTCATCTAATGTCGTCATGGCGAACCCCAGGTAACGGTAATGGTCTGAGTGTAAAGCTGCTTACCAGACCCCGCCACCGGGACGTCTTCTTTTCCTCCGAACAAGCCCCGACATGTTCAGACCTCTCTTCGTATTTATCGGCACGCGTTATACCCGTGCAAAGCGTCGCAATCATTTTGTGTCGTTCATTTCCCTGACCTCCATGATCGGACTCGCCCTGGGCGTTGTCGTGATGATCGTGGTGCTATCGGTGATGAATGGCTTCGATCATGAGATGCGCACCCGCGTGCTGGGCATGGTGCCCCATGCGACCATCGAGTCCGGCGAGCCCCTGGGTGACTGGCAAAGCCTGGCCGACAAGGTCAAGCAGAACCCCAAGGTGCTGGCCGTCGCGCCGTTTACCCAGATGCAGGGCCTGCTGACCAATGATGGCAAGGTGCAAAAAGTCCTGCTCAACGCCATCGACCCGGCGCAGGAGCGCAAAGTCTCGATCATTGATCAGTTCATGCAGCAGGGCCAACTCGATGCCCTTTCGCCTGGCAGCTTCGGCATCGTGATCGGCGACCGCGCGGCGGCCAAGCTGGGCGTGGGTATTGGCGACAAGCTGACCTTCGTCGCCCCGGAGGTCACGGTGACCCCGGCCGGCATGTTCCCGCGCATGAAGCGCTTTACCGTGGTCGGCATCTTTCATGTCGGCGCCGGCGAGATCGACGGCTTCCTCGGCCTGACCAACCTCACCGACCTGGCCCGCCTGCATCGCTGGAAGCCGGACCAGGTACAGGGCCTGCGCCTGAAGTTCAACGACTTGTTCGACGCACCGCGCGGCGCCTGGGAAATCGCCCAGCAGTTGGGGGAAAGCGAGTATTACGCCCGCGACTGGACCCGGACCCACGGCAACCTATACCAGGCGATCCGCATGGAAAAGGCCATGATCGGCCTGCTGCTGCTGCTGATTGTCGCCGTGGCCGCGTTCAACATCATCTCCACCCTGGTGATGGTGGTGAACGACAAGAAGGGCGATATCGCCATTCTGCGCACCCTGGGCGCCACGCCGGGGCAGATCATGGCGATCTTCATGGTCCAGGGCACGGTGATTGGCGTGGTCGGCACCTTGATCGGTACGGCGGTGGGGATTTTTGCCGCGCTGAACGTCAGTGCTGCCATCGCCGGCGTCGAAACCCTGATCGGCCACAAGTTTCTCAACGCCGACGTCTACTTCATCGACTATTTGCCATCCCAGGTGCAGAGCCAGGATGTGCTGATGGTCGGCGGCGCCGCGTTGGTCCTGAGTTTCCTTGCCACCCTGTATCCAGCCTGGCGCGCGGCACGTACCCAGCCGGCGCAGGCTTTACGTTATGAGTGAATCGGGCATGAGTGAAAAAGCAATCCTGAGCTGCCGCAACCTGGGCAAATCCTACGAGGAAGGCCCGGAATCGGTGGTGGTGCTGTCCAACCTGCAACTGGAACTGCATCCCGGCGAGCGCGTGGCGATCGTCGGCAGTTCCGGCTCCGGCAAAAGTACCTTGCTCAACCTGTTGGGCGGCCTTGATACGCCGTCCCACGGCAGCGTGTGGCTGGCCGGTGAAGAACTCTCGGCATTGAACGAGAAGGCTCGTGGCCAGTTGCGCAATCGCTCCCTGGGCTTTGTGTACCAGTTCCACCACTTGCTGCCAGAGTTCACTGCCCTGGAAAACGTGTGCATGCCGCTCTTGATCGGCAAGACCGCGATCCCAGAGGCGCGCCAGCGTGCCACTGCCCTGCTGGAGCGTGTCGGCCTTGGCCATCGCCTGGAGCACAAGCCGGCAGAATTGTCCGGCGGCGAGCGCCAGCGTGTGGCGATTGCCCGTGCCCTGGTCAACAACCCAGGCCTGGTGATGCTCGACGAGCCGACCGGCAACCTCGACTCCCACACCGCCCAGGGCATCAAGGACTTGATGCTGGAGCTGAGCACCCAGATGCGCACCGCGTTCCTGGTGGTGACCCATGACATGAGCATGGCCCGGCAAATGGACCGCGTGTTGCACCTGCAGGAAGGTCATTTGGTCGCCATCTGACCTGTTTCAAGCCCGGGCGCCTGTGCCTGGGTTTTCTATTTTTTCAGGCGGTGCAAGCGAATGTTCAGACCGTTATCGATTTTTATCGGCACGCGCTATACCCGCGCCAAGCGCCGTAACCGTTTTGTCTCGTTTATCTCGATGACCTCGATGATCGGCCTCGCCCTGGGCGTGCTGGCGATGATCGTGGTGTTGTCGGTGATGAACGGTTTCCAGCGGGAAATGAGTTCACGCATTCTGGGCATGGTGCCGCACGCCACCATCGTCGGCGTCAACCCGATCAGCGACTGGCAGCCCGTGGCCGCCGCCGCCCTGAAAAATCCCGAAGTGACCGCCGCCGTGCCGTTCACCGAGATGGAGGGCATGCTGTCCTATAAGGGCTCGATGCAGCCGATCCAGATCAGCGGGATCGACCCGGCCCAGGAAGGCAAGGTGTCCATCGTCACCCAGCATATCGTCCAGGGGAACCTGGCAGACCTGCAGCCGGGTGAGTTCGGCGTGGTGATCGGGGAAATCACCGCGCGCCGTTTCCGCCTGAATGTGGGGGATAAGCTGACCTTGATCGTCCCGGAAATCAGCACGGCTCCCGGCGGCATTACCCCGCGTATGCAGCGTTTGAACGTGGTGGGGGTGTTCAAGGTCGGTGCCGAGCTGGATGGCTCGATGGCCTTGATCCATGTTGCCGATGCCGCGCAAATGCTGCGTTGGCAGCCCAACCAGGTGCAAAGCGTGCGCCTGGCGGTCAAGGACCTGTATGCGGCGCCCAAGGTTTCGGCGGACATTGCCGCCAGCCTGGGCGCGGCCTACAAGGCCGATGACTGGACTCACACCCAGGGCAGCCTGTTCAGCGCGATGAAGATGGAAAAGACCATGATCGGCCTGTTGCTGCTGATGATTGTCGCCGTCGCGGCCTTCAATATCATCGCCACGCTGATCATGGTGGTGAACGACAAGGGCGCGGACATCGCGATCCTGCGCACCATCGGCGCCACGCCACGGCAGATCATGGCGATCTTCATGGTCCAGGGCACGGTGATTGGTATCGTCGGCACCCTGATTGGCGGCGTGCTGGGGGTGATTGCCGCGCTGAACGTCAGCGCGCTGGTGGGCTGGATGGAGCGGGTGACCGGGCAGCATATCTTCAGTTCGGACGTGTATTTTGTCAGCAACCTGCCGTCGGAGCTGCAAGGTGGCGATGTGTTGCTGATTTGCAGTGCAGGGTTTGTGTTGAGCTTTTTGGCGACGATCTACCCGGCGTATCGGGCGGCGAAGATCGAGCCGGCGCATGCCCTGAGATATTCGTAGGTCTTCAGATCGCTATCGCAGGCAAGCCAGCTCCCACATTTGACTGTGTTCGCAAATCAACCTGTGGGAGCGGGCTTGCCCGCGATGAGGCCCGCCCAGCGTGCCTCAAACCCCTTTTGGCAACTCAATCACAAACCGCGTCCACCCCGGCTGTGACTCACAGAAAATCCTCCCCCCGTGCGCCTGCACAATCGACTGGGTAATCGCCAGCCCCAGCCCTGCATGCTCACTGCTGCCTTCATGGCGTGCCGGGTCCGCGCGGTAGAACCGGTCAAACAGCTTGGGCAGCAACCCCTGGGGAATCCCGGTCCCGGTATTTTCCACGCTCAGTTTCACGCCCTGGGCGTTTTCGCTGATCCTCACCCGCACTTCACCGCCAGGCGGCGTAAAGCGCACGGCATTGTCCAGCAGGTTGGAAAACGCCCGGCGCAGCATGCTGCGGTCGCCGGCGGTCCTGGCGCGGCCGTCGCGCAGCAGGTTGACCTGGGCGTCCTCGGCCAACGGCGCGAAGAACTCCAGCAAGGCATCCACCTCGTCGGCCAGGGCCAGGGGTTCGCGCCTGGGGTTGAGCAGCCCGTGGTCGGCCTTGGCCAGGTACAGCATGTCATTGACCAGTTGGGCCATCCATTGCAGCTCTTCCAGGTTGCTGTGCAGCGCTTCGCGGTAATCCTCCAGCGGCCGGGGCTGGGTGAGGATCACCTGGGTCTGGGTCAGGAGGTTGGATAACGGTGTGCGCAGTTCGTGGGCGATATCGGCGGAGAACGCCGAAAGCCGTTGGAATGCATCGTCCAGGCGGCTGAACATGGCGTTGAAGGCCAGGGTCAGTTCCTCCAGTTCGGCGGGCATCTGTTCCTGGGGCAGGCGCTGGGTCAGGGAGTGGGCACGGATGCCGGCAGCCACTTCGGTCATCCGCCTGAGAGGGCGCAGGGCACTGCGCGCGGCCCAGGCGCCCAGGAGCGCAGTGGCCAGGGCGGACAGGCCGACCGTCAGCCAGATCAGGTGTTGCATGCTTTGCAGGAAGTGTTGGTGATGGGTGATGTCCAGTATCAGGATCAACTGCGCCGAGCCGCTCTGGGTGGGGTTCAATGGTGCGTTGTACGTCCGATAGCGGGTGCCGTCGCTTTGCAGGCTATGTAGGCCGGGCGCGGTGGGCAGGTCGGCGGGGATGCGCGGGGAGCTGTCAAACCAGCGCTGGCCGTCGGCGGCGTTGATGCGCACCGACAGGTCGGGTTGATGGCTCAGTTCGCCCACCAGCGCGGCTTGGCGTTGGGCAAACAACGCGGGGGTGTCGGCGCCTTGCAGGGCACTGCGCAGGGCCATCAGCTTGCTGTCGAGCAATTGCTGGTCCAGCTCGATGAAGTGCTTCTCGCTGGCCTGGCTGAACAACACACCCGCCAGCAGCGAGACCACGGCGGTGCAGCCGGCAAACAACAGGGCCAGGCGGCTGGCCAGGGAGAGGCGCTTGATCAACTGAACCGCTCCTCCAGCACATAGCCCATGCCGCGCACGGTGTGGATCAGCTTGTTGGGAAAGCTGTCATCGATCTTCAAGCGCAGGCGGCGAATGGCCACTTCGATGATATTGGTGTCGCTGTCGAAGTTCATATCCCAGACCTGGGAGGCAATCAGCGACTTGGGCAGCACTTCGCCCTGACGGCGCAGGAGCATTTCCAGCAGGGCGAACTCCTTGGCGGTGAGGTCGATACGTTGATTGCCGCGTTCGACACGGCGACGGATCAGGTCCAGGCGCAGGTCGGCCAGGTGCAGGCTGGTGTCCTGGGGAGTGCTGCTGCCCCGGCGCAGCAGGCTGCGCACCCGGGCCAGCAGCTCGGAGAACGCGAAGGGCTTGACCAGGTAGTCGTCGGCCCCCAGCTCCAGGCCGTGGACCCGATCCTCGACCGCATCCCGCGCGGTCAGGAACAGCACCGGGATTTCCAGGCCAGCACTGCGCACTGCCTGCAGGATCTGCCAGCCGGTGCGGCCCGGGAGCATCACATCCAGGATCAGCAGGTCATAGTCGCCCGTCAGCGCCAGGTGCTGGCCGGTGGTGCCGTCGGCCACCAGTTCGGTGTTGAAGCCGGCTTCGGCCAGGCCCTGGCGCAGGTATTGGCCGGTTTTGGGTTGGTCTTCGACGATCAGCAGTTTCATAGGCAAGCTCATGGCAGCGGGTGACGGTTGGCTTTATACCGTGTGCCTTGGAGGGCCGGGACAATCTGACAAAGTTGTAATCTAGCAGTCAGCTGGCTGGCAGCGGCACATTATTAGAGTGTCCCACAAGCGGATCCCGTACCTTTGGAGAATGAACATGTTATTGCGTAAAACCTGGTGGTGGGTGGGTTGCCTGATGGCGCTGAGCGCCCCGGCGCTGGCCGACGGCGCGCACACTTTTGCCTTTGGCGAAGCTGCGCCGGCGAGCAAGGCCACGCGTACTGTAGAAGTGCTGCTGCAGGATATTTCCTTTGCCCCTACATCGCTGGATGTAAAAGCCGGTGAGACGGTGCGCTTTGTACTGGTCAACAAGGGCCAGTTGCTGCATGAATTCAACCTGGGTGACGCGGCCATGCATGCCGATCACCAGAAGGAAATGCTCAAGATGCAGGCCAGTGGCATGTTGACCACCACCGGCATGGGCCAGATGGATCACGCGGCGATGGGCCATGGTGACATGGGCGGCATGAAACATGACGATCCCAACAGCATGCTGGTGGAGCCGGGCAAGACCGCCGAATTGACCTGGACCTTCAGTAAGACCGGAGCCCTGGAGTTCGCTTGCAACCTCCCCGGGCATTACCAGGCGGGGATGGTTGGCAAGCTGAACGTCAACCCGTAAACCTCAGGCTCAAAGGCGGGAGCAAAGGCTGGTAGACTGGCGGGGTTTATTTAGCCAGGTTTCCGCCATGCATCCCGCAGCCGAACATTCGCCGCTGGGCAAGTCCAGTGAATACATATCCACCTACACCCCTTCATTGCTGTTTCCCATCCCTCGCGCCGCCAAATGGGCCGAACTGGGCCTGAGCGCCGAGACGCTGCCTTACAAGGGCGTGGATTTCTGGAACTGCTTTGAACTGTCCTGGCTGCTGCCGTCCGGCAAGCCGGTGGTGGCCATCGGTGAGTTCAGCATCCCGGCCGACTCGCCGAACATCATCGAGTCGAAATCCTTCAAGCTCTACCTCAATTCGTTGAACCAGACGCCGTTTGCCGATGGGCCAAGCCTTGAGGCCACCTTGCGTGCCGACTTGAGCGCAGCGGCCGGCAAGCCAGTGGGCGTGCGTATCCGCAGCCTGGCCGAGGTGGAAGGTGAAGGTGTGGTCAGCCTGCCGGGCGTGTGCATTGATGACCTGCAGATCAGTGTCAGCAACTACGAGCACCCGCGCCCGGAACTGCTGCGCTGCGATGATTCCCGCGTGGTGGAAGAGAGCGTGCACAGCCATCTGCTCAAATCCAACTGCCCGGTGACCAGCCAGCCGGATTGGGGCAGCGTGGCGGTAGAGTACCGCGGCGCGGCCCTGGATCATGCGAGCCTGTTGGCCTACCTGGTGAGCTTTCGTCAGCACTCGGACTTTCATGAACAGTGTGTGGAGCGGATCTTTCTCGACCTGCAGCGGTTGCTCAAGCCTGAGAAGTTGACGGTTTATGCGCGGTATGTGCGACGGGGTGGGTTGGATATCAACCCGTATCGCAGCACTGAGGCTGTGCAGTTCCAGAACCTGCGCCTGGCTCGCCAGTAGCCTTCATACGATACAAATATGGGAGCGGGCTTGCTCGCGATAGCGGAGTTTCAGTCAATATCTTCGGTGACTGACACTGCGCTATCGCGAGCAAGCCCGCTCCCACATTGGGTTTTGTGCCTGGCTTGGGTTGGGATTAGATCCCGATATTGCCCAGGGTCACTACAATATTGCGCAATGTCCCGGCTATGCCCGGATGCTCCAGCTCGAAGCGTTCTACAGCCATGTTTACACCGTCGGCAAGGCTGGGGTTCTGAGTGGCAGGCTCCAGTTCCAGTTGCACTTCAAACTTGGCAATCAACGCTTCCAGCGCTTCGCGTTTTTCCAGCGACAGAGGCGGGTCCTGGTTCAATTGCTCGCGCAGGATGGAAACCTGTTCTTGCAGTTTTTCGCGGGCAGGCATGGCGTTCTTCCTTTTATCGATAGGCACTGGCATAGACCACGGCACGCCGAGAAAGGTCTACGGGATGACCTGTAGATTAATCCACTGGCAGCGACTGTGCATGATCTTGATCAGGGCTTTTCGCCTTTGAGCCGGCGCAGGCGGATGTCCGCCAGGCAGGTGCCCAGTTCGCCCAGGTGATCGATCACCGAATGTACGCCAAGCCCATATAGCGCGACGGTGGCCTTGGCACGCTTGTGTTCGCGCGCTTGTTCGCTCAGCGCTTGCCATTGGGCAGGGGAGAGCCCGCACAGTGAGCCACAGGACGCCAGACCAATCGTCCAGAGCCCGGCGTTGAGCCCGGATTGCAGCAATCGGGGTTCACCACTGACCAGCACACAGCCATCCAGGCGCTGGATATTCAGGTCCATCAAGGCTTGCCAGCAGGCATGGGGGGCGGGCCAGGGCCGGGTGGCCGGGCGGGTGCCTTGAACCCACTCCGGCAGGGCGGCGGCCAGCGGTATGGTGACGCGGGTGGGCAATTCATCCAGCCAGGCGCTGGGGATGCCTTGATCGTTGAGCCATTGCAGGATTTGCAGGGCGCCGGGGGTGGCCAGGGTTTCGCCTGCGGGGACGGTGCTGGCGTGGGCCATGGAACCAAAGTCCACCAGGCAACCACTGAGGCCAAAGAGTACGGCGGTCAAGGGCGGGGCGTTATCTGCAACAATCTGAGGATGGGGCATGGGACGTCCCTGAAAATAGCTGTGACGCTATCGGACGGCCATGACAAGCAGATGACATCGGGTTGTGATTGTAGGAATTTTGTGCATTTTTTGAATGACAATTCCATCAAGCTGCCTAATCCTACACTTCCGTCATATAATACGGCCTTATTCAGGGCATAGCGCCCATGACAGACCATTCAAGGAGTTCAAGCTATGCGCTGGAGCCAGTGTCTTGCTCAACTATCCATGTGTGCCAGTGTCTTGCTGGTGCCTTTCGTTGCCCAGGCGGCGGAAGAAGACCCATGGGAAAGCATCAACCGCCCGATCTTCACCTTCAACGACACCGTTGATACCTACGCACTCAAGCCATTGGCCCAGGGCTACCAGTTCATCACCCCGCAATTTGTCGAAGACGGTATCCACAACTTCTTCCGCAACATCGGTGATGTGGGCAACCTGGCCAACAACGTGCTGCAACTCAAGCCCCACCAGGCCGGTGTCGATACTGCGCGCTTACTGGTCAATACCACGTTTGGCGTGCTCGGCTTTATCGACGTCGGCACCAAAATGGGGCTGCAACGCAGTGATGAAGACTTCGGCCAGACCCTCGGCTACTGGGGCGTGGGCAGCGGTCCTTACGTGATGCTGCCACTGCTGGGCCCAAGCACCCTGCGTGATGCGCCGTCCAAGTATGTCGACAGCTACACCGAACCGTACCGCTACATGAACGACATTCCTACGCGCAACAGCGCTTTTGGTCTCGATATTGTCGATACCCGCGCCAGCCTGCTGTCGGCTGAAAAGCTGATCAACGGCGACAAGTACACCTTTATCCGCAATGCCTACCTGCAGAACCGTGAGTTCAAGGTCAAGGACGGCAATGTCGTGGATGACTTTTAAGGTTAAGCCTTGAATGAAAAAGGCGGCCTTCGGGGCCGCCTTTTTTGTGTGCATTGATTTCAGTACATCTTGAGGATTTTCAGGCCCAGGTGTTGGTCGTCGCCTTCCTTGCGGGCCCATACCACCTCAGTATCCGCCTCCAGACCTTTGAGCGCGGCGTGCTCTGAGTCGATACGCACCTTCAGTTGGTCGCCCACATTGAACGACTGCTTCGCCTGAACCTGCATTCCAGAGCTGGAGAGGTCCACGCAGACCCCGGCAATCTCTTGCCCGGCATGGATCAATGACACGTCGGCATCCACCCGCATGCGGATGAAATCGCGCTTTTCCGCATAGTCACGTTCGTTTGCGCTCATAGGTTTCATCCTTCCATTGCGTTGTGGTTTTGCCTGTTCTTATAACTCCCGGTGATTTGCGATGTAAAGACGCTCGGCGACCATCGGCATGAGCTTGAAACCCCTGGCGGATGGGAGTACCGTCTGCGCCTTAGAAGGGCACCTCTGCTTTACCTTTGTGCGTGAGCCAAGCGCTTATGTTTTGTAGGACAGAGAGGCTAGAAAGCGAATCCAGTAGTGCGAGCCGGGCCATTGCCTGACTGCCTACGCCAACCTAATTCTGGCGCCGTTTGCCCACATGCAAAAAACCAGTGCCACGCTGCTGATAATCGATGACGACGAAGTAGTGCGCGCGAGCCTCGCGGCCTATTTGGAAGACAGTGGCTTCAGCGTCCTGCAGGCCGGCAATGGTCTTCAGGGGCTCCAGGTGTTCGAGCGCGACCAGCCCGACCTGGTGATCTGCGACCTGCGCATGCCCCAGATGGGCGGCCTTGAGCTGATCCGCCAGGTGACCGAGCTTGCCCCGCAGACGCCGGTCATTGTCGTGTCTGGTGCCGGGGTGATGAACGACGCCGTGGAAGCCTTGCGCCTGGGCGCCGCCGACTACCTGATCAAGCCCCTGGAAGACCTGGCCGTCCTGGAGCACTCGGTGCGCCGAGCGCTGGATCGTGCCCGCCTGCTCCTGGAAAACCAGCGCTACCGCGAGAAGCTCGAAACCGCCAACCGGGAGCTCGAAGCCAGCCTCAACCTGCTCCAGGAAGACCAGAACGCCGGTCGCCAGGTGCAGATGAACATGCTGCCGGTCAGCCCCTGGAGCATCGACGAGTTCCAGTTTGCCCACCAGATCATCCCGTCGCTGTACCTGTCGGGTGATTTTGTCGATTATTTCCGCGTGGATGAGCGCCGCGTCGCGTTCTACCTGGCCGATGTCTCGGGACATGGCGCATCCTCTGCCTTCGTGACCGTGTTGTTGAAGTTCATGACCACGCGGCTGTTGTTTGAATCCAAGCGCAATGGCACCTTGCCGGAGTTCACCCCCTCGCAAGTGCTGGGCCACATCAACCGGGGCCTGATCAGCTGCAAGCTGGGCAAGCACGTAACGATGGTGGGTGGCGTGATTGATGAAGAAACCGGTCTTTTGACCTACAGCATTGGCGGTCACCTGCCATTGCCGGTTTTATACACTCCAGACAGTGTGCGTTATCTGGAAGGGCGTGGTTTGCCGGTTGGCTTGTTCAATGAAGCCACCTATGAAGACCACATTCTGGAGCTGCCGCCGGCCTTCAGCCTGACGCTGATGTCCGATGGCATCCTGGACCTTCTTCCAGAGCCTACACTCAAAGAGAAAGAAGCCGCCTTGCCCCAACGGGTCAGGTCGGCGGGCGGCAGCCTGGATGGCTTGCGGCAGGTTTTTGGATTGGCCACGCTAGGGGAGATGCCGGATGATATCGCCCTATTGGTGTTGAGCAGGAATCTTTGATGAGTACCGGAAGAATCCAATTCGCCGAGCAAGAAGGGACCTTTGTCCTGAAGTTTGTCGGTGAAGTGCGCCTGACCTTGTGTTCGGCGCTGGATGCAACGATTGAGCGGATTTTCACAGCCTTGAACTTCTCGGCGATCGTGATCGATCTGACCGAAACCCGCAGCATCGATAGCACCACCCTTGGGCTGTTGGCCAAGTTGTCCATTCTGTCTCGGCAGAAGGTCGGACTGCTGCCGACCGTTGTCACCACCCACGAAGACATCACCCGGCTCCTGCAGTCGATGGGGTTCGATCAAGTGTTCAACATTGTTGACCGCCCGATCCCCTGCCCGGAATGCCTGACCGACTTGCCTTCCCAGGACCAATCCGAGGAAGTGGTGCGGCTCAAGGTGCTGGAGGCGCACAAGATCCTGATGGGGTTGAACGAATCTAACCGCGAAGCCTTCCACGATCTGGTCAACGCCCTCGAGCGGCACTGACTTCACTGTTGGAGCAGGGTCAAAATGTGGGAGCTGGCTTGCCTGCGATAGCGCCAGCTCAACCACCGCATATTGAACGGGTACAAAAAAGGGCGGCATCCTAACGGATACCGCCCTTTTTACCGCGCCCGCTTTTTACAGCTTGGCGCTCAACAACGCCTCCAGCTTCTCCTGGTCCCGGGCAAACTGACGAATGCCTTCTGCCAGCTTCTCAGTGGCCATCGCGTCCTCGTTGGACTCCCAGCGGAACTGCGCTTCTGTCATGTGTACACGGGCCTCACCGGCCTGGCCTGGCGCCAGCTTGCGCTCCAGCTTGCCATTGTCGGCCGCCAGCTTCTCCAGCAAGTCCGGGCTGATGGTCAGGCGGTCGCAACCGGCCAGTTCCTCGATCTGGCTCAGGTTACGGAAGCTTGCGCCCATCACCACGGTCTTGTAGCCATTGGCCTTGTAGTAGTTGTAGATGCGCGTCACCGACTGCACGCCAGGATCATCGGCACCGGTGTAATCGTTGCCATTGGCCTTTTTGTACCAGTCGTAGATACGACCGACAAACGGTGAAATCAGGAACACCCCGGCTTCCGCACAGGCCACGGCTTGGGCGAAGGAGAACAGCAGGGTCAGGTTGGTCTGGATGCCTTCCTTTTCCAGCTGCTCGGCGGCACGAATGCCTTCCCAAGTGGACGCGATCTTGATCAGCACGCGGTCGCGGCCAATACCTGCTTTTTCGTACAGGTCGATCAGGCGATGCGCACGCTTGAGTACCGCGTCAGTGTCGAACGACAGGCGCGCATCCACCTCGGTGGAGATACGCCCTGGCACCACTTTCAGGATCTCCTGGCCCACAGCCACCGCAAAACGGTCACTGGCCAGGCCCACATCACCGTTGCAATCCTGCACGCAGGCATCCAGCAGCTTGGCATAGCCCGGAATGGACGCAGCCTTGAGCAAAAGGGAAGGGTTAGTGGTGGCATCCTGCGGTTTGACGCGGGCGATAGCTTCAAAATCGCCGGTGTCGGCAACTACAGTGGTAAATTGCTTGAGTTGTTCCAGCTTGGAAGTCATGGGCGTGCTCTGTCCTATGGGTCTGATGACATTACCCGAGGGTTGCTAGCCGCTCAAGGGCGCAAATGCGTTCGATCGTTTGCGAGGGCAACAACCTGAAAACAGCCGTTTGAATGACCGGCCGTGCTGCTAGATAGGAGGGCAAAATCGCCATCAGGTTCCACCTGCGCCGCGATCAAAAGGTGGGCTTGCCCGCGATAGCGATGGACCCGTCGCGCAATAAATCGACTGGCCTGCTCCGTCAACGGCCCTCCAGCAACGCCCCGGCCTGATCCAGCAAAGCCAACGGATCGCTGGCCTTGTGAATATCCACCGACAACAACTGCCGAAACCTGCGCGCCCCTGGAAACCCGGTGCCCAACCCCAGCACATGCCGGGTAATGTGATGCATCGCCCCGCCCGTGGCCAGATGCTCGGCGATATACGGCCGCAGCTGCGCCAACGCTTCGGCCCGACTGATCACCGGCGCCGTACTGCCAAACAGCCGCTGATCCACGGCTGCCAGCAAATACGGATTGTGATAAGCCTCACGCCCCAGCATCACCCCATCAAACACCTGCAAATGCTCGTCGCATTGCTCCAGCGTCTTGATCCCGCCATTGAGAATAATCTCCAGCTCGGCAAAATCCCGCTTCAACTGCGCCGCCACGTCATAACGCAACGGCGGAATGTCCCGATTCTCCTTGGGCGACAACCCTTCCAGAATCGCAATCCGCGCATGCACGGTAAAACTGGTGCAACCCGCGTCCTTCACCTGCCCGACAAAATCACACAGCTGGGCATAACTGTCCCGGCCATTGATCCCGATACGGTGCTTCACCGTCACCGGAATCGACACCGCATCACGCATCGCCTTCACACAGTCCGCCACCAGAGCGGGGTGGCCCATCAGGCACGCGCCGATCATATTGTTCTGCACCCGGTCGCTGGGGCAGCCGACGTTCAGGTTTACTTCGTCGTAGCCTGCATCCTGAGCCATGCGGGCACAAGCGGCCAAATCGGCGGGAACACTGCCGCCCAGTTGCAGCGCCAGTGGGTGCTCGGCTTCGTTGTGGCGCAGAAAGCGGTCATGGTCACCGTGGAGGATGGCGCCGGTGGTGACCATTTCGGTGTAGAGCAGGGCGTGTTTGGAGAGGAGGCGTAGGAAGTATCTGCAATGACGGTCGGTCCAATCCATCATCGGCGCCACGCTAAACCGGCGTGACGGCTCTGAGCGTGAATGGTTAATGTTTGCTGGGGATTCTGCTTTTTCGGAATTCATTAATACTGATCTTTTATACAGCGGTTTTTACCCATTTCTCCTTGTTTTCTAGAGTCGGTTGCTACATTGTAGCGATCGAATTCGGCAATGTAGCAACTGGAAATGGGCACGATCACAGCACGTAAGCGCAAGGACAACTCGACAGCCTACACGGCGCAGATACGGATCAATCGGGATGGCAAGACAGTTTATCAGGAAAGCCAAACCTTCGACCGTAAGCAGGTCGCCCAGGCCTGGATCAAGCGACGGGAGACCGAGCTGGCCCAGCCAGGTGCTATTGAGCGGGCGAATCGGAAGGGGGTGACGATCAAGAAGATGATCGAGCAGTACCTGGATGAGTACGAGAAGATCCGGCCGCTGGGGAAGACCAAGAGTGCGACGTTGAGCGCGATCAAGGAAACCTGGCTAGGTGAGTTGGACGATGCAGCGCTGAACAGCCAGAAGTTGGTGGAGTATGCGCAGTGGCGGATGAGCGAGGAAGGCGGCGGTGTGCAGGCGCAGACGGTTGGTAATGATCTGTCGCACCTGGGCGCTGTACTGTCTGTGGCACGGCCAGCATGGGGCTATGAGGTCGATTCTCATGCAATGCCTGATGCTCGCAAGGTCTTACGCAAGCTTGGTATGGTCAGTAAGAGCAGGGAGCGTAATCGCCGGCCCACGCTCGATGAGCTGGACAAGCTAATGAGTCACTTTTTTGATATGCAAAAGCGCAGGCCTGACTCTCTACACATGCCGAAGATGATTGCGTTTGCTCTTTTCTCGACGCGCCGGCAGGAAGAGATCGCTCGGATACGATGGGAAGATCTCGATTGTGCTCGGCAGGCGGTATTGGTGCGGGATATGAAAAACCCAGGACAGAAGATCGGTAACGATGTGTGGTGTCATTTGCCGGATGAGGCTTGGGCGATTCTGCACACAATGCCGAAAGTTGAACGAGAGATTTTTCCGTACAATGCCAAATCGGTATCCGCATCTTTTACACGAGCGTGTCCGATACTGGGAATCGAAGACCTGCATTTTCATGACCTGCGTCATGAGGGAGTCAGTCGTTTGTTTGAGATGGACTGGGATATACCAAGAGTTTCCAATGTGTCAGGTCATCGGGACTGGAACTCATTGCGTAGGTACACGCATTTGCGTGGTAGGGGCGATCCATACTTGGGTTGGGGGATGTTTAGGCGCATTTTGAGCTCGTAGATGTTGCCGCCCTCTCAATAAGCCGTTAATCATGACTTGGAAAGGATTTATCATGAAGAAGCAGGCAGGTAAGAATAAAAAAAAGAAAAAGAAATTAATGTCTCCGGCTGTTGCTATCCCCTTTGTCGAATCTGAATTTATAGAAAATGCATCGTATAAATGTGTGCGTTTTAAGGATGAACGAGTATGTCTCGATGAGATTTTTAAAAAGTTGGATCCGACGCTTGGGTTGAAGTTGATCTATTCGGAAGCGCCTTCTACGGAAATTGGTAGTATTGATTTTTCTAACCTTACGTTGACGGTGTTTACCTTAGGGAAAAGCATAGGTGTTCAAAGGTTCGCACTGGCTTGCTTGATAGGTCATGTTGTGATGGGGCACGGCTCCTATATGAAGTCTGCGGTCTGTCATGAGCAGCGCACTGATGTTGTTTTAAAATCCCGTGTTTCTTCGGGTGGGTCTGCTGATATTGAATGGCAGGCAAGATTTTTTGCATGTTGTTTGTTAATGCCTCGGCAAGTATTTAACGGATATTTTATTCATCTTCAAGAGGCGTTGAACTTTAAAAATCGAGGACATGGACCTATCTATCTCGACAGTCAACCTTGTAATCAATTGCTTTATTCGGAAGTAGTAAATGAAATGCGAGTTTTCTTTAGTGTTCCAAAGTTTCTTGTTGAGTCTCGCATCAAATCGTTAAATTTGCTGGTTGATGCACGCAGACCGGTTCGTGTCACTGAGGCAGCAATTAATCAGCTATTTGTTTAGCTTTTTGTGGGTGGGGCTATGCGTAGGTTTTTTGGTACTGTAGAGGATAAGTTTTATATTCCCTTGTGTGAGGGGAAAGCTAGAGCTCTATCTCTCTCTTTGTCCCCGTCAGAATTGTTTGATGAGATGACTGTTGCGGAAATTGCAGGCGCTCTTCTAATTCAGCATGTTGCATCGGTTGAACGTGGTGTTAATGTAGTTATTGCAGCTGAGCGGATTTTATTTGATTTGATTGATTGGGGCGAGAGGAAGGGGGAGGAAGGTGCAAGTCTTGCGTCTGAAGCCAAAAGGCTTTTTGACGCTGGTAAATTTAAGTCTGGGCTAGATCGTCTTCGTAAAGTTGGGCTGGAATTGCTCGCGCCAGAAGAAGTGAAGGCCGAAGATTATCTCCTTGAAAATGGTACGTGGGATTATGAGTTTCGTTTAAGGCATTTTAAGAAGGTTGCTGCATTTAAGGTTGAGGTCGAAACACCGAGTGGAGGGCTTTTATGCTTAAGTTCGCCGCAGAATCTCATAGTCAAGTCTTTCTTGGCGGAAAAAGACGAGTCTATTCATATTCAAGGTTATGCAGGTACCGGGAAAACGCATCTGATTTCCTCGCTGATCGAATTTATGAGTCCTGGCACGACATTGGTGCTTGCTAAAACCCAAGTTCAACTTTATGAGCTGACTGGGCGGATCAAGAGTCGTGGTGTCGTAGCAAGAACATTCAAGATGCTTGCTTCTGAATTATTAGGATCTATTTACCCCCATCTTTCCATGGCTGCCGACGATTATCTCCAGCTCAGTGATGCTGAGGTCGCTCGGGTTTTGAGCCTTGGACCTGTTGGCGGCATCAGCCCTACAAGGGTTGCCGCGATATGCCGAAGGGCTGTAAGGCGTTATTGTGAAAGCGTGGATATTTCGTTAAATAAACGAAATTTGCCCTATGTTAAAGAGCGGCTAAGTAGTATTGATTCGGATGTTTTGGTGCAATACTCAATTAGAGTCTGGGAGGCGACAATTTCTCCCGCAATCTATGAGGTTAGATTCCCAGTTCTCGGCTACCATTTGTTGAAGTGCCTGTCGCTTTCAAGTGAGGTTGTGCCGGATATTTATACCCACGTAATTGTCGATGAGAGTCACGATCTTTCGCAGCCGATACTTCAGATTCTTGATCGCAGTCCGCAAGCAGTAATAACTTTGGGTGACGAGTATCAATGTATTACTGGCCCTGTATTTCAACGCGCTAAAAAAATTCGTCAAAGGGATGTCACTCGCTCCGTTAGAGCAGGCAAGGATATGGAAGGCATCTTGAATCCGCTGATTGATGCTCACCCAACTAAAATAAAATTGCCGTATGAGGGAGGGGGTAACGATCCGACAAATGTTGTTTTCTATGACCTGAATAAGGTGCCCGATACGCCTTCTACTATTCTCGTTGAGTCTGAGTGGGGCATGTTTGAATGGTTTCAACGACTGTCACACGCAGGTGTAAGATTTGCTATATTGCACGGGTCAAGGACGTCGTTTGAGATGTTTATGGTTGACTGCATAAACTTGTTTTATGCCGGAACCCCACCTAAACATAGAAAATTGTTTTTTTATCCGACTTGGGATGCACTGGCTCAAGGGCAGTCTGAAAATAAAGTGTTTGATAAGATTCAGGCGATGCTGGAGAGAGGCTATAATTTGGAGAGGCTTAAAATCTCTCTTCTCTCACTTGATAGTGTGTCATCTGGTGGCTATCAGTTAGGTATGGTGGAGAATGCGAGAAATGCTGAGTACGATTCGGTGATGTTGGCGCCGGATATGTTTGGTGATATTAGGCAAGGTGACGTGCTTGGGTTCGATAGAAAAGTTTGCTCCCTTTATACTGGTGGATCTCGAGCTAAGTTTGAGCTTTTGGTGCCTGGCTATATTGGTGATTGGGTTTCTAGTCAAAAATATAGCGCATTGAAGAAGTGATTCTTTTTTGCCGTTTTTGCTTTCTTCATATTTAGTTTTGCATGAAAGTGGGGCCTTAGGCCCCAGGTGGTAGTTAAGTTGTTGTGCGGTTGTTTACGCTGCTTTTCTTCCCATTAATTGATTTTGCTCGCGTGTTGCTTTTTCACGTTGGCGGTCGATATAGTCTGACAGGTCTTTTATATGAACTCCCAGTGCTGCTTTTTGGGAATCTGCGCCTAGTCGTACGACAGCTATGTCGATCTCACCATCTAAACGTTTGCGTTTGAATTTCTCAACGGTCAGATGCATGTAGTCAGCGCATACTCGATCAAGAGGGATGACTGCTTGACCTTCGTACTGCGCCATAAGTAGGAAAAGAGTATTCATGCTGCCTCCTTGGTCAATTCTCTCTCACTTCGGTAATTATTTACTTTGACCAGCGCCATCATCGGCCACGGAGAAACCGAATTTCCCACCATCAACACCTGAGTCTTGTTGCTGAACTTCCGACCGTCGTGCCCTCGATCGATCACGTAGTTGTCGGGGAAGCCCTGCGCACGGTAAAGCTCGCGAGGGGTGAGCATGCGCATGCCGATGTCCACGATCACATACGGCGTGCCCTTGATCGTCACCGTGACAAGTGCAAGGCGGTCCCGAGTGGTGATGGTCGCGGCTGGGTTGCGCAGGTCGTAGGTGTTGTCGCTGCCGTAATAGCCCATCAGGAAGGCGGCGACACGCATAGCGCCGGCCTCGACCTCTGGAGCGAGCTTGTACTCAACCAGCGCGTGATGTTCGGCGCCGGCCGTAATGGTCGGCACCAGTTCGTCCATGGCCCGGCCAACGCAGTTCCTGCGAAGTGTTGATAGGTGCGCGGTGACGACTTGCTGCTGACTGCCTGTGGTTGTGATGGCTGTCAGGGGGGTTACAGGGTGATGCCCAGGTGTCTCGTTGTACCCGCCGTTGTGCTGTGCAACATAGGCTACGGCCAGCGCAAAGTGTCCGCCCTTCACGCCGCTGCAAATTGTGCGCAGGGGATCATCACCTGGCATGTTGCGTTGGCTGCTGCCATTGGCATGTTCGGTGATGAAGGGCGCGAGCTGTGGAGTGACAAGTGCAAAGCCCTGAGCGCCAGTGATGGTTTTTGCCGGGCCTTCTACAGATTGGCAGCGTGCCAGGTCGTTGCCTGTATGGTTTACGCTGACGATGAACGGATTCTTGTGTTCGATGACGTAGCGTTTGGCACCTTTGCGCAGCCGGGCCATGGTGTTGTGTACTAGGGGGCGTTTGACGCCAGCAGCGCGGCCTTCTTCTTTGGTGAGGAAAATGCTCGGGCAGGGCAGCGACCAGTCGATACAACTGGCGGCGGTGCGATAGGGCAGTTGGCCCTTGCCCGGGTTCTTGAAGTGAGTAGGTTCTGGCCAGCGCAACGGCTGTCCGTCACGGCGGGCAATCTTAAACAGGCGTTCGCGTGTGGTCGCCGCGCCGAAGTCGCAGGCCTTGAGCTTGCCGTACATCAGGTCGTATCCCATGGACCGCAACAGGCTCACGAAGCGGCGCCAGGTTTGGCCTTTACGTTTCGGGTCGGGCACCAGGTACTGCTCTTGCACCGGCACTCGCTCGCCGGCAGCGGCGACAGTCATGTCCCGACGGATCACTCGGCCAGTAACTGGGCAGCGCTTGGCGATCAGCGGGCCCCATTGAAGGATCTGCACGACGTTTTCCATGGTGATCATGCGCGGGCTGACCTGGCCGGCCCACTTCAGGATGACCCATGACTGCGAGCGGCTGGTGGTGCTGCGTGCCTGGCCGCCAGCAGCGAGGCTGTGGTGGGTACATTCAGGGCTAGCGTGCAGATGCGCAACTGGACGGCCGCGAGTCGCCAGGCGTGGGCACACGTCGTATACGTCGGTGATGTAATGCTCGGCGCTTGGATGGTTGCGCTTGTGCATGCTAATAGCATCAGGGTTGTGGTTGATGGCGATATCAACCGGCATGCCCGTACCCATTTCTTGGCCCATGGTGGCGCCGCCGCCACCGGCGAAGAGGTCCACGCGGATCTCGCCCGCGAAGTCGAGGCCGAACTGGGTTTTGACGGCGGATGTAATTGGGTGTGCATTGAAGTCGGTCATGCATCACCCCCGGATAGCTTGGCTTGGTCTTGTTGATACGCTTCAATGAGCGCGTCACGAACGTGTTTGTATCCCTCGGTATCGCTATCTTCGTGCCAGAAGGTGATCCAGCTGGTTTCGATTGAGCACAAGAGGTCACCTCTCTGATCAAGCCACTCAATCAGTTGGCTGTCAGTGGGGAAGACAAGGCGACTTGCGGCCTTAGCAACTGAGAATGTCCGACTTTCAAGCCAAGCGGCCACATCTTGGCGGCGGTAACGGACCCGTGAGCCTGTTTTGACGTAGGGACGTGAGTTGCTTCGAGAGCTTCGCCATGCGGCTAGTGTTCTGCTGGACAGCCCTAGGGCAGTTGCGACTTGGTCGGTTGTGAGTAGGTCGTCGACAGGAAGATAAGTAGCCCCTCCTTCTCGTAGATAGTTTGCCTGCCCCGAGACAGGCGTATACCCCGCAACAGGCTGCGCGAGCGGGCGTTCCTGAGCGTTTAGCGTTGCATCAGCGAGCGCTGCCCCGCGCAGCTTTTCGTGGGGTATAAGTGCATCGGCAGTGGCGCTGGAAGGAGCAATAATGCCTGCTGCTGTGCAGCAGAGACTGTTTTTTACCAGCGTGTCGACACCATCGGCAGCGCGGAGCAAAGCGGACAGGGTTCCGGTGTTGTTCTGGATATTCTTCATGCCGCTTTCCTCCGGTGTTCGATAGCGAGTTGGTCCATCAGGCGCTGGTGGTACGTGAGTCGGGCTTCTGTGGCAGGCCATGGGCGAATGGCTTCAACCATGGGCTCTATGCCGACCAAACAATCCCAGATAGCCGGATCGGTTGGCATGAGGTCGCGGCGCTCGGTCGCCAGCGCAATCATGTCGGCCTGGTGGATGCAGTCCGGGAGGTCGAGGGCCAGGTCGAAGCGTTCGCAAACGCGCTCCCAGATGACATCCTCGAAGTGCCGGTAGGCAGAAAGCCACTGCTTTAGCGGTCGGGTCATGTCGCCCAGGTATGCCTCAGGGGCGTCGTGGAGCAAGGCAGCGAGCTTGTGTTCTTCCGGCACCAGCTCGGCGACGATGCAACTGTGCTGGGCCACGCTGTAGAACTCGCGGGTGTGGCCGTTGAAACGACACAGGTGGGCCAGCGCGTGCGAGATGTCCCGTGGATCGATCATGTCGGCGTCGGGCTCGAACAGATCAAAGCGTTTGCCGGTGGAGGTCAGGATCCAGTTCATGCGGCCTCCTTCACGAGATCGGCCAACAGCAGGGCGTTGTCGGTCGCCTTGTGCAATTGGCGCAGAGCGTCATGGCCGATCAGGGCTTTCAACTGCCTGTCGAACTCTTTGCTGTGACGAGTCAGTGTGTGCAGATCCTTGAGGGCTTTTGCATGCTGCTGTTGCAAGGTGCCGGCAGCCTCGGGTGTCAGGCGTAGCATGGGGAGGACGCGGCTCATGCTGCTTTCTCCTGTGCAATGGGCTCCAGCAGTGCGGCCATGGACAGGGCTTTATCGCGCAGGGCAAGGGCCTGGACGGCGTGGTTTTTCGAGTTCACAGCGCGGAATGTATCTGAGGCTAGCTGGAGTTTTTCAGCAATGGCTATGAGCTGAACACGGTCGGTCGCCCCTAGCTTGGTTGCTTCCAGGGCTCGGGTGTAATGCCCGTATAGCGACTTGTGGTGAGTCCTGGCTTGTTCGAGTAGAAGGTTCACGTTGCGGATTTCTTCCGAATTGTCGGCACGCTGAATGTTCTTCCCTTCCTCGATACCTTCAACACGACCATCGTCGCCGTTGAGTCCTGGTTGGGCACGCGACGCGAAATGATGAGCTGTAGCTATACGACTAACCTTGATCGATTGTAGTCTCTGCTATGCTTCCGGCAATGGCTATTAGCTATAGATGCGTTATGCATTTTTGACTTCATAAAGCTCGGGTGTCCACTGGAATGCAGATGGGGGTACTTCGTTCTCCTACCCTTAACCGGCTAAAACGTGTCTTCAATTTCAAAGGTTGATCATGCATACCCTGTCCATAAGAGAGTTACATGCATTGCGCCTAGCAATTTTTGAAAATGCTGAGGCGTTACATCAGGAAGCTGATGTTCTTCTAAAAAATCTTATGTACAGCCGGGCGTACCTTCTCGCTCACTTTTGCGTGGAAGAGCTAGGTAAGATTCCAATCGTGGTAGGTGTTATTGGAAAGCTTACTAGTGGAGATACTGTTGATTGGAAAAAGGTTAAAAAGCGTTTTACAAGCCATGAGGCAAAGATAGCGTCACAGAATGGACACTTTTACACCTTCGGACTAGATAATGACATTGTTGCCGATACAGACTTACAATGGCTTTTAAATGCTAATAAAGCTGTTCCGGAATCTTACAGTAAGAAAAAATTGTCTACATATACAGACGTAAAAGATGGGTCGATTTTAAGGCCCGATGAAGCAGTCAGTGAGGGCGACGCATCGAGGCTTTTTAATTTTGCGTTTGAGTGCCTACGTGCGCATTGGCGATCTGAGAGGCTTACTAATCCCATCGTATATGAGACTCTTGATGAGGGGAAACATTGAAGTTATACCCTGCGGTCAGATCATGTGCTGCAATGTTCGATGGGGCTAGATTTGCTCATTTTTTGGGAGAAAGCCATCGTCGCCACGGTTAGGAGCTAGCGGTCGCATCCGCTCCCCCTCAAGCCGTCGCACTCTTCCAGAGTGATGCAAACATGATTAACCTCGAATTTTCCGCCAATTTACACCCACCGTTAAATTGGATTATGTAAAGCGGTGGCATCAACGCCCCTCTGATCACGCTATCGTCATGACGGAAAAATAGAATATACTGTATCAGTTACATTGGCGTGGTAAAGCTATATTTGATGAGTGCGTCGACTATTACAATCTTAGCAATCAAGTCGCATGCTTGGAATTTAAGGGTGAGATAAATGGCTCCTTCGGAATCAAAATTTAAGTCTAGTGAAGTTATCTCGGCCTGGAAGTATATATGTCAACTTCGAGTTCAGCTGCAGAAAAATAAAGCGAGCTTGGTGTTGGGGGCTGGAATTAGTTGGGATCTGAAGTTGCCGCTGTGGGGGAGCCTTATAGATAAAATAAAGAAGGCCATCCAGGAAAAGGCACCTGAATCCATGCTGGTCTCAGATGCGCCAGGAAAGGCAGCGTTAGTGCTATTCGAGATGTTCTATTCTTATAGAAAGGCCGAAGTGGTAAGAAGTAAGCTGTATGCGGATTCTAATCTGGTTGAAAAGAAGATTTTATCCGATTGGAGAGAGTTGATCCATGAGGCGTTATATAGTGATACTAGGGATGTGGGTCGCCGTACAACAATTGATAATCATCCATATTTTGCAGAGATGATAGCATTCATCAAGCAGTCTGAGTTGACTGTTAATTATAACTTTGATGATTACATAGAATATGGGTTGTCGCGTTCGGATTTAAATCCGACAAAGCATGAGCGCCCTTATCAAACTGTCTGGTCTCACCATGCCCAGTTTACAAAAGATAAGTGTGTGATTTATCATCCAAATGGTTTTTTGCCATTTGATAAGAAGAAATTTCAAAGCGAGAATCTTGTATTTTCTGATGGTGCCTTTGCGGATCAACTTCTAGATGGAATTGGTGGTGGGCTTTCAACGCTGCTGCATGTCTTGACCAAGAAAACAAGTATACTTTTAGGGCATTCGCTTACTGATTCAACATTGTTGCACTTGCTACGTAAAGCGACCACCATAAGTCCAGGAAACTATAATTATTTTATTAGGTTTATGCGCGATGATGAAGAGCTGGACTCTCAATCTAGGTCGGCTATTTTTGAAGCAAACTTCAATAATTATAATTTAATAACGCTGTTTTTTAAGAGCGCTGAAATTAAAGAGTTTTTAAACGCAATAACTCTCTCTGATGAAGAGTTTCTGCTTGAGTCTGATATTCTCGGTGTTCCGACAAAATATTGCTACTATATGGTGGGCTCAATAGGTATTGGGAAATCTACGGTTTTGAGTCAGTTTGGTAATCTAATAACACTTGATGAGTGGTTTGATGAGCGGCCGACTGAAATGGCAAACTCTCCTGAGGAGTTAACAACAGATAAGACAATCACAATTGATTCTTGGGCTAATCAACAGTTTGGGAAGAAAAATAATTATCTGGCTGGTAAAAGTGTAGGTCTATTTATTATCGATAGGTCCCCTTTGGATCCACTGACATTTGTGGTTGACGTACCTATAGAAGAAAGAGCCCGTTCGATGTTGACTCAAGGAATCAGGCCTGGAAGATCGTCAAAGACCATTGAACGCGGAGAGATCATACATATGGTTGGAGAACCGTCCGAAATCTGGTCTAGATTGATCACTAAGAGAAAGGAAGCTAACTGGCCATTGGAAAAGATAGAGCAGTTGCAAAATAAAAGTCTTAAGTTATATGAGCCGTTGAAGCCAAATATTGTGCGTTCTACCAGCAGAAAGGAGGTGGACGTGATACGTGATGTTGCGAGAATTATTTTCTCACCAGTGTACTCCCCGGTCGATCTAGACGCTGTGATGAGGGAGATTGCTAATGTCTAGAAAATTTAGTATTTATCTTGCTGCCCCACTATTCAATAGAATGGAGCTGGATTATAACGCTTCGTTAAGTGAAGAGTTATCTCCTTTTTTTGATGTGTTCTTACCTCAGAAAGATGGTTTGTTGTTAAGGGATATTGTAAGTGCTGGCATTGACGAAGATGTCGCATCAAGAATGGTTTTTGATGCGGATGTTCAGGCAATGGCTGAAGCTGATATTATATTGGCTGTACTTCATGGCGCTCATATCGATGAGGGTGTTGCTTTTGAATTGGGTTATTGTTTTGCGCATGGCAAGCGTTGTATTGCTTTGCAAGAAGATATTAGGCAGGCATTGCCTACTGGAAACAATCCTATGATTAGCCAGAGTTGTGAAAGGATATTTAGGAGTAGGCAAGGGCTTGTTGATTGGCTTAAAAGTAACTTCCATTTTGTCCGCTCATGCGCTAGAGAATCTGATCTCAAGTAATTTCAGGCGGCGCTGGATTACTGCAATAACAAGCGAAGACAAGATCTTGGGTAAGCCTAAGGATGGTCTGAAGTAGCCATGTATTTCCCCGGCATACCACCTAGCGCAACTTTTAAACTCGCCAAATGATCAAAAAACAATCAATTCGACGAG